>JAGVOB010000143.1 GCA_020052955.1 Candidatus Omnitrophota bacterium
CCGACGAGAAAACAAGTGGAGGTGAGATCGGGAGTAGAGGATAAGATTCTCCGACGAGAAAATAGTTTTGAGCAAACCACTTATAAAAAAAGGAGGTGATATATATAGAAAAGAAGTTAAGAATAAACGAAAGGATAAGAGTCCCGCAAGTAAGATTGATAGGCCCGGAGGGAGAGCAGCTGGGCGTGGTGTCTGCGGAAGAGGGTCTTAAGAAGGCGCGGGAGGTGCAGCTGGACCTGGTAGAGGTGGCTCCATTAGCCAATCCGCCCGTGTGCAGGGTGATGAATTTCAGTAAGTATAAGTATGAACAGGAAAAAAAGGAAAAGGAAGCAAGAAAAAAACAGCACGTGATACATTTAAAGGAAGTAAGGTTTAAGCCAAAGATAGGAGAGAATGATTATCAGGTAAAATTAAAACACATAAAAGAATTTTTGGAAAAGAAGGATAAGATAAAGGTGGCGATGATATTCAGGGGAAGGGAGATGGCGCATACGGAAATAGGAAAACGCGTACTAGACAGGCTTGCGACTGACATAGCGCCTACTGGAGAGATAGAAAAATCTCCTGTTTTCGAAGGAAGAAGTATGACAATGATAATTTTACCCAAGTAGGAAGGGATTGGCATGCCAAAGTTAAAAACCAATAAAGGTGTAGCAAAGCGTTTTAAACTGACAAAGAAGGGTAAGCTTAAAAGGGCGCGTGCCTTTAAGAGCCACATACTTTCTAAAAAGAGGAAAAAGAGAAAGAGGATGCTGCGTCAGGGCGCCTATGTTTCAAAAATAGATACAAAGCGAATAAAGAGACTTCTTGGGGTTTAAGGAATAATTACGAATTATAAATTATGGATTATGGCTTTTAATTCATAATTGATAATCTATAATTCATAATTGAATTATAAAAGGAGGATGTTGTTATGCCAAGGGTAAGAACCGGACCGGCAACTTTAAGGAGAAAGAAGAAGGTATTTAAGATGGTAAAAGGCGCCCGCCACTCAAGGTCGAAACTTTTAACCCTGGCTAAGGAGTCGCTGAAACAGAGCCTTGTTTATGCGTATAGAGACAGGAGAAACAAGAAGAGGGACTTCCGCAGGCTCTGGATTACAAGGATAGGTATAGCCTGTAGGAATGCGGGGATAAGGTACAGCATTTTTATGAACGGCTTAAAGAAGGCAAAGGTGGCCATTGACAGGAAGATTCTGGCAGATTTAGCCGTAAACGATAAAAACACATTTTCAGAACTGGTCAAAGTAGCAAAAGAAACCACGTAATAAAAATTATTTTGTTATTGGGTTAATTGGGTTCATTGAGTTTATAGAGTTATTGAGTAGAACCCGATAACACAATAACACTATAACGAGACTTTGTTGTATCATTGAACAGAGAATATATGTTAGGTGAACTTCAAAAAATAAAAGAAACTTTTGATAAAGACTTAGAGTCCTGCGTGGATTTAAATTCTATAAATCTTTTTCGCGCAGGATTGATAGGTAAAAAAGGCAGACTGACCGAGATTATAAAAAATATAAGCAGTCTTAACAGAGAAGAAAAGGTGAAGGTGGGAAGCCTTGTAAATGAATTGAAGCATGAGATTGAGCTGGGGGTCAAGGCGAGGATTAAAGCCTTATCGAGGACAGGTGCGTCGGGGGACAGTATAGATGTGACGATGCCAGGCGTAGCCTCCAGGATAGGCCGCAAACACCCGCTCACCGTAATCTTAAAAGAGATAGTAGACATTTTTGAGGACATGGGATTTGGGGTTGTCGAAGGGCCCGAGATAGAGACGGAATATTATAATTTCGAAGCGCTTAATATACCGAAAGATCATCCCTCAAGGGAGGCATTTGATACATTTTATATTGAGGGCACATATCTGCTTAGAAGTCATACTTCTCCCGTACAGGTCAGGTTTATGGAAGAGAATAAGCCGCCTTTCAGGATAATAGTCCCGGGCAGGGTTTACAGGCCTGACGCAACAGATGCGAGCCATTCGTTTATGTTCCATCAGGTAGAGGGCCTTATGGTAGGAGAGGATATCTCTCTGGCGGATTTAAAAGGGGTGCTTGAGATATTCTCCAAAAGACTTTTCGGCAAAGCTACCCGCATGAGATTCAGGCCCCATTTCTTCCCCTTTACGGAGCCGTCCGCAGAGGTGGATATATCGTGCATAATATGCGGTGGCGCGGGCTGCAGGGTCTGCTCGAACAAGGGATGGCTGGAGGTGCTTGGCGCGGGGATGGTAAATCCGAAGGTATTTAAATATGTAAAATATGGCCACGAGAAGTATACAGGTTTCGCCTTTGGCATGGGCGTTGAGAGGATAGCCATGCTAAAGTATGGCATAGATGATATAAGGTTATTTTTTGAGAATGATTTTAGGTTTTTGAGGCAGTTTTAAAAATGTATAAATTTATTCCCTTGCTTCGATATTTTTCTCGCCACAACGCTTGTCCGCCCCAGCGTGGCGGACTTCGCTCGATGATTTTTCTCGCTCATCCTCGCTTACGCTCGGATACCATGCCCGCTCGAAAAATCAACGTGTGGCTCGAAAAACACCTCGCAGGGGATCCTTTAATTGCGTACTCTATGATAACGAGGCAGTTTTAGAGATGAAGTTCACGTATAGCTGGATAAAGAGGTACATAGACTTAAAGGCGACGCCAAAAGAAATCTCTGATTCGCTTACAATGGCGGGGCTTGAGGTAGTTTCTATTAAAAAAATAGGGGGGGACTACCTGTTTGAGGCAGAGGTTACTACGAACAGGCCAGACTGCCTGGGTATTATAGGAATAGCAAGAGAGCTTTCAGCCATATTTAATAAAGATTTAAAACTTCCCTCTACCGAAATCAAACCCTCTTACATGGTGAGGCACAAAGGTGATTTTTCAGTAAGTGTAATAGATAAAAACGCCTGCCCCAGGTATACCGCAAGGATAGCCCTAAACATAAGAGTAGCGCCCTCGCCGGAGTGGCTTATGGTGCACATAGAATCTATCGGCCTGCGGCCTGTAAATAACATAGTTGATATCACTAACTTCTGCCTGTTCGAATTCGGACAGCCGCTTCACGCATTCGACCTTGATAAGCTTAAAGGAAATAGGATAATAGTAAGAGCGGCAAGAAAAGGCGAAACTATTGTTACGATAGATGACGCAAGGCGCACTTTAGACGAGGATACCCTGGTTATAGCGGACGAGGAACGCCCCGTAGCTATAGCGGGGATTATGGGGGGAATAGATACCGAGGTTACCGATGCAACGAAAAATATTCTCCTTGAAAGCGCATATTTTGAACCGTCTGTCATAAGGCGCGCGGCGAGAAAACTTGCGCTTAAAAGTGAGTCCTCATACAGGTTTGAAAGAGAGGTGGCATGGGATAACGTAAAGCGCTGCTCTGATAGGGCAATCCTGCTTATAGCGGAGTTTGCAAAGGGTAAAATCTCCGCCAAATTTTTTGACAAGAGCAAAAACCCCCTAAAAGAAAAATTGATAACATTAAGCGGTAAAAGGGTAAATAAAATCCTGGGTGTAGACATACCGCTGGATTTTATGAAGGGGTCATTAGAATGCCTGGGGTTTGATGTTGCTGTCAATAAGGATACCCTTTGCGTAAGTACGAATAGTTTACGCAAGGATATAAAAGAGGATATAGACCTCATAGAGGAGATAGCGAGGCTATATGGGTATGACAAAATTCCATCCAGGATTCCGAAAGAGCTCATAACGAACCATAGAGCGGATGAAAGCGGCATAAGGAGTAAGACTCACCTTGCAAAGGATACCATGGTTTCGCTAGGGTTTAATGAGGTCGTAAGCTATAGCCTGATAAGCCCAGTCATTTTAGAAAAGCTCGGTACAGAAATTGACGAGACTATTATAAGGATAAAAAACCCGGCGTCAGAAGAGCAGGCAATTATGAGGCCAACCTTGATAGGCAATCTCCTCGGCGTAGCCTCCTTTAATCTGAACAGAAAAGAGGCCCTTGTAAACATATTTGAACTCGGTAATATCTATAGAAGGCAAAGAGGCGGCTTTAAGGAAGAGCTATACCTTGCAGGTGTACTGTGTGGCACGTTGGACAGCGGCTGGAGGGAGAAACACAGGCATGCGGATTTCTTTGATTTAAAGGGTGCTCTAGAGGAGCTTTTCTCTAGACTAGGCATAAAGACAGCAGAATTTAACGGGGAGCCTCGTCAGATTCTAGAGGGTAGCTCATCATGTGGTATTTATATAAATGAAAAATGCATAGGCCTATTGGGCGAACTGCGCAGCGAATACCTTGATAGATTTGATTTAAAAGAGAGGCTGTTTATCTTCGAGATTAATTTCAGCGCCATACTCGATGATATAAATCTGCGCAGGCACTTCTCGGCGATACCGAAATATCCTTCCATAAAAAGGGATATTTCGTTTGTGGTAGACGAGAAAATAAGTTCCGCGCGCATTATGCAGGTTATAAGGAGCGAGGCAAGCGCGCTTATAAAAGAGATAAGGTTATTTGATAAGTACGATGGTGGGCATATTCCTCCCGGTAAAAAAAGCCTCGCCTATTCCATCGAATACCGCTCGAATGACAGGACTCTCACGGACGATGAGGTAAACAGCCTTCACTCAAATATAATAAATACGCTTAGAAGTGAACTTGGCGCACAGGCAAGGGAAAAGTAAAATCCAAATATCAAAAATCAAAAATCAAAATGACATACCGAAATATAAAGCCTTCCATAACAGGTTTCCGTATGGCTCATACTGAGCGGCCAATGTTCCGGCCGCGAATGTATAAAATATAGACAAAATAATTGGTCAAAAAGTAGTGGTTAGTGCGATGAGAAAAGTCCCGAAGCAAGAGATAAATTAGTATTTGATTTTATATAACAATTGTGGTAAACTTCCTTACTAGAAGATATAAGTCCCTGCCATGTGCGTGATGGTTAGATAAGTTTTGAGCCAACACCTCTAAATTGGGAGCCTGATGCTTAGGTGCAGAGTGCATGCCCCGTAGATACAATGGGGAAGCAGAAACATCTAATAAGGTGCCCACTTGAACCTTAGGGTTCAAAGATTCTCTAACACAAACGGCATGCCGCGGGGATTTTTTTTAATAATTATGAATTATTAATTATGTATTATGGATTGAGGAATTGATGATTATAGATTAACAATTCGTAATTAGTAATTCATAATTTATAATTTATTTTAAAGATGGATTTATTTGAAAAAAAGAAAACTAAGACAAATAATTTCGAGCCTTTAAGCGTAAGGTTAAGGCCTAAGACTCTGGGTGAATTCGTAGGCCAAAGCCATATAATTGGCAAGGGAAAGCTCTTAAACCGCATAATAGAGTCCGATAAGCTGACATCCCTTATACTCTACGGACCGCCGGGAACCGGAAAGACCACGCTTGCGCACATTATAAGCGGTGTTACAAATTCCCATTTTGAGAGAGTAAACGCGGTGTCGTCAAATGTGGCAGAGCTGAAAAAAATAATACAGGAGTCGAAAAACCGCATAAACAATCTCTCAAAGAGGACAATACTGTTTATAGACGAGATTCATCGTTTTAATCGCGCCCAGCAGGATGTGCTTATACCGGATGTAGAAGATGGAAATCTTGTCCTAATCGGGGCCACAATTTATAACCCGTTTTTTTCTATAGCGTCTCCTTTAATATCGCGTTCTCATATTTTCGAATTGAAGCCCTTGAATGAGGAAGAAATTCTGATTATTATGGAAAGGGCTTTATTAGATAAAGAGAGGGGACTCGGAGGGTTGCCGATAAAAGCCAACAAGGACGCACTTAACTTCCTGGCTAAGGCAAGCGGAGGAGATGCAAGGCGCGCCCTAAATACCCTCGAGATAGCTTCACTTACCACCAGGGCTTCAAAGGATAAATTTATACGTATAGATTTGAAAATTATAGAGGAGTCTTTGCAGAAAAAAGCAGTTGCCTATGACAGATCAGATGACGCCCACTATGATACGATATCCGCATTTATAAAGAGTATGCGCGGCTCTGACCCTGATGCCGCTATATACTGGCTTGCTAAAATGCTATACGCTGGCGAGGATATACGCTTTATTGCAAGGCGTCTGTGTATATGCGCTGCCGAGGACGTGGGTAATGCCGATCCCCAGGCGCTTATACTGGCGAATGCCGCTTGCTCACTCGTTGAGACAATAGGCATGCCCGAGGCAAGGATAATCCTGGCGCAGGTTGTTACCTATATAGCAGGCGCTCCAAAATCAAATGCATCCTATCTTGCGATAGAGGAGGCTTTAGCCGACGTGGAAAAGGAAAAGACTCTGGAGGTACCCTCTCACCTGAAGGATGCAAGCTATCACGGCGCAAAGGCTCTCGGCCACGGCAAAGACTATAAATACGCCCATAACTACGAGGGGCATTTCGTAAAGCAGGACTATATCCCCAATAAAAAATCTTACTATAAGCCGGGGGATATCGGCTTTGAAATAAAAATTAAAGAAAGACTTGACCAGTTGCACAAAAATAAGTAAAATATGAAAAGGTTAGATTCAAAAGAATCAATAAGAAAAAGGATTTTAGCGAAACTAAAATGTTTAAAAAGTGTAGAAAGGAGAACAAGAAGCCTAAAAATTAAAGAAAAGCTTTTTAGGTCCAGCGAGTTTAAAAACGCGAAGACTATTATGTTTTTTGTTTCAAGGAAAGATGAGGTAGATACTTTTATTATGATAAGACAGGCGGTAAAGATGGGTAAGAAAGTAGCCCTCCCCTCCATACAGAAGAACAGTAAAAAACTTCTGGTCTCTTTGATAAGAGATATCGATAATGAGATTGTAAAAGGTCCATTTTCAATATATCAACCTAGCAAGGATTGCTTAAAGCCTATAAAACCCGACAAACTAGACCTGATTATTACTCCGGGAATTGCTTTTACCAGGGAAGGGCTAAGGCTTGGCAGGGGGAAAGGTTACTTTGATAGGTTCTTAAAAACTGTTCCAAAAGGCGTAAAGAAAATCGGAATCTCTTTTGGATTTCAGATACTGAAAAAACTTCCCATCTCCTTCCACGATATACCTGTTGACAGGGTTATCGCCGCTTAAGTAAAAACCTCGTCTTAAATTAGCTTAGTCAATCTTTGCTTTATTTTTGGTTTTCTGAAAAATGTCGCAGAGCACTAGCAAAAAGCAAAGAGGATAATGTCAAAGCACAAATTTCAAATAATAAAATTTTGTTTATTTTGTCCCGAATGAAGCTGCAATCTTTAGTATCTCTTCGGGATGCCGAAGTAAAACTGTTTGAGTATCTACATTCGGCATCATTTGTCCGCCTTTGGCGGACGGTAATTTTGACATTTGTCATTTCTATTAGGAGGTGTCTTCAATGAAAGAGCTAAATATTGTTGTGTTCGTAGTGTTTTTGATAGTATACGGAGTAGCTGTATTCTTGGTAGGTTACGTTGCCAGAAAGTTTATAGCCAATAAGCAATTAAAGGGTTCAGAGGAGAAGGCAAAAACAATAGTAGAGGAGGCGACAAAGCTAGCGGAGAATAGGAAGAAAGAGCTAGAGCTTGAAGCTAAAGACCTTCTGTTAAAGCTGCGCCAGGATTTTGAGAACCAGACAAAGGAAAGAAGGCAGGAGATTAGCCTTCAGGAGAAGAGGTTTCAGCAGAAGGAGGAGAACTTAGACAGAAAGGTGGACATGCTGGATAAAAAGGACAGAGATATCCAGCAGAGGGAAAAGACCTTAGTCGCAAGAGAAAAAGACCTCGAAACCAGACAGAAGGATCTGGAAAATTTATTGCTTGAGGAGAAGCAGCTTTTGCAGAGGTTATCCGGCATATCAACAGAGGAGGCAAAAAAACTTTTGCTTACCAGATTGGAGTCCGAGATAAGGCAGGAGGCATCCGTTCTGATAAAGAGGCTGGAGGACGAAGCAAAGGCGACAGCCGATAAAAAGGCAAAGGAGATAGTAATCCTTGCCGTGCAGAGGATGGCGGCAGAGCATACCGTAGAATCTACCGTATCCGTTGTACATCTTCCCAGCGATGATATGAAGGGCAGGATTATAGGGAGAGAGGGCAGGAACATCCGCGCCTTCGAGGTTGCCACAGGGATAGATGTGATAGTAGACGATACGCCCGAGGCTGTTATCCTTTCCGGCTTTGATCCAATAAGGAGGGAAATAGCGAGGATTACCCTCGAGAAGCTTATAGTGGATGGCAGGATTCATCCCGCGCGGATTGAAGAGCTGGTAGAGAAGGTAAAAAAAGAGGTGGATAACTCTATTCGCGAAGAGGGAGAAAAAGCCGTTTTTGAACTCGGTCTTCACGGTGTCCACTCCGAGCTGATAAGGCTCTTAGGCAGATTAAAATACAGAATGAGCTATGGCCAGAACGCGCTGATCCATTCAAAAGAGGTAGCAAATTTTATGTCAATTATGACCGGCGAGCTGGGTTTTGATACAAGGATTGCAAAACGCATAGGGCTTTTACATGATATAGGCAAGGCGGTCAGCCATGAGGTGGAGGGTACACACGCCAAGCTAGGGGTAGACCTGCTTAAAAAATATGGCGAGAGTGAGGCTGTTATACACGCGGTTGAAGCGCACCACGAGGATGTTGAAGCAAAGTCGGTATATGCCGTGCTTCTACAGGCAGCGGATGCTATAAGCGCCAGCCGTCCGGGAGCCAGGGCCGAGAGCCTCGAGGCTTATGTAAAACGTCTTGAGAAACTTGAGTCGATTGCGGATTCATTTAAGGGTGTTGAAAAGGCATATGCAATACAGGCAGGGCGCGAGATAAGGGTCATGGTTCAGCCGGACAGGGTAAACGATAACGCAGCCCATGCCATGGCGCGCGAGATAACAAAGAAGATAGAGGAGGGGCTTGAGTATCCAGGCCAGATAAAGGTAACGGTTATAAGAGAGATAAGGGCGGTGGAGTATGCTAAATAGTTCTCACTGAAAAACCCAGCGAGAACTTGATTGCACACCCGCCCGCGGCGGGCGGGGATTTTAAAAAAGATTTCACAGATATTGTCTCGACGATGTATTAATCCAGCAGGATAGACCTTCCTAATTCCACTAGAGGAAGGGTCTAATCTGTGTAATCTCGTTTTTAATCGGCGTAATCATAGTTTTCATGCTTTTTCGGCGGAAACTAAATAAAGTCAATTTTAAAATTAAAAATATTTATAATTTTTGACAAATAAATTAAATTTATGAAAGATAAAATTAAAATTTTAGCGATAGGGGATATAGTAGGGAAACCCGGCCGGCAGGCCGTAAAAGCGCTTCTGCCGAAGATAAAAAAGGAAGAGGCAATAGACTTTTCCATAGGTAATGCCGAGAACGCCGCAGGCGGAAGCGGGGTAACGAGAGAGGTAAGCGATGAGCTGCTTGGCTACGGTTTAGACGTATTAACAAGCGGCGACCATATATGGAGGAAAAAAGAGGTGCTTGATATTATAAACATCGAGAAAAGATTACTGCGCCCTCTTAATTTCCCCGATGGCACCCCGGGCAGCGGTTCTTGGATTTACCAGTTAAAGGATGGCACGTCTATATGCGTTATAAATATCGTAGGCAGGGTGTTTATGAATACGCTGGAGTGCCCGTTTAGGACCATGAGGAGAGAGCTGGAGCGCGTGAAAGACAAGACGCCGGTAATAATAGTTGATTTTCATGCCGAGGCTACTTCCGAGAAGATAGCTATGGGCTATTTTCTGGATGGCCTTGTGAGCGCGGTTTTGGGCACCCACACGCATATCCAGACGGCGGATGAAAAGATATTCCCGAAGGGCACCGCGTATATAACAGACCTCGGGATGACAGGACCGTATGATTCCGTGATAGGAAGGACGGTCGAGGGAATACTGGAGCGCTTCATAACGCAGCTTCCCACGAGGTTTCAGGTGGCGGAGAATGATGTACAACTGCACGGTGCCATATTAGAGGTGGAAACAAAAACGGGAAGAGCGGTTTCCATAAAGAGGATACAAAGGAAGTTATAAGCGATTAGTTATAAGTTTACCTATAAACTGTACTGTCGTTAAGTCATGTTTACAGTTTATAGTAAAGTTTTAGGCTAACGTCTATGGGTTATGGTTAAGAAGC
>JAGVOB010000024.1 GCA_020052955.1 Candidatus Omnitrophota bacterium
ACCTCCTTCCAGAGGCTATATTCTCTGGTAACATCAATTATGAGTCAACGATACCTTATGGAATTATTTTGGGTAACATTTAATGTGAGTCAATTCGAGTCTTTTATTTATCTTGAAAATTTTGAAAATTAGCGCTATTCTTGGAAGCGATGGCACAAAAATGGCACAGCGACAAGACTTTGATATGGCAAACAATATCGATGTTTCAGAAATCTCATTAGACAAGCTGCTAATATTGTTTGGTGATTTGTTGGATGAGCTGAAAAAAAGAGGTGTTGTTAAAACTAGAAATAATCCAGTAGCTGACTACGCTGAATGGGTAGCGGCAAAAGCTTTTAATCTAAAGCTTCAGGAAAGCTCCAACAAGGGTTTTGACGCTATCGATGAGAAAAGAATTAAATATCAAATAAAAGGCCGTAGACTCCATCCTTCAAACCCGTCTCGACAATTGGGTGTCATTCGCGACCTTGATAAAAAGGGCTTTGATTTTCTTATAGCGGTTTTATTTAACAAAGATTTTACCATACACGAAGCCTACAAAATACCCCACGAACTTATAAGTAAACACTCTCGTTACAGCAAGCACCAAAACGGGCATATATTACAGCTTAAAGGAGAAATTCTTTCTGCCAAAGGCGTTGAGAATATTACAGAAGTGCTGAGTCGGGCTTCGGCATAGGTAGCGCGCTAATGAAAATAATCACACAAATATGGCACAGTAGAATATGAGCATTAATAAAGCAGGGGGTTTGTAGAGAAAGCTATGGGCGTGTATAACGTGTATAATATATACTACAAAAAGATTTTATTATATTTAAAGAACAGAAAAAGAGAATGTTGGCACAACCTATTCCATCAGGATAGCACATTTATACGTGAGTTAATAGGTGAGCCACCATATCCTGTCGAAAAATTAAAAGAGGTATCAATATTAGCTCAAACAGCTTTCAGGAAATTAGAAAACGATGGATTAGTGTACGATACAAATGGGGATAGATGGTACTCCTTAACCCCAGAGGGAGAGAAGGTATTGGCTAAAGACTTTAAAAAAACGTCTAGTGGTTCAAAAACAATAGAAAAAACCGATAGACTTCAGAATATACAAGAAATCATCGTTAGCCCATGGCCTTATATTCAGGAAGATTTTGATATAACCAAACATGAGTTTGGGAGAAAAATTAATTTTATAAAAGAGCCATTTAGAAGAGATATAATTTTTCGGGATATCGAATAAGCATACACTCTATGGCAAATAGGGTTCAATAAACCGGCAGTAATTCTTGCGGGAAGCGTGATTGAGGAATTATTGAGGATTTACTTGGAACATAAAAAAATAAAACCAAGAGAGGACACTTTTTCAGAATATATTAAGGCCTGCGAAGATAATGATCTTCTGAAATCTGCGATTCATAATTTGTCGAGTGCCTTAAGACATTTTAGAAACTTTGTCCACATAGAAAAAGAAGAAACCAAAAAGCACAGTATATCTAAATCCACGGCCACAGCAGCAGTTGCGTCCATATTTACTATTGCGAATGACTTTGACTAAAACATGACCGAAAAATAGGGACAGATACCATTTTCTTGATTTTTAAAGACTGTACCACCCTACGTTATAGCAAAAACAAAAATCTGTCCTGCTTGCCACGAGCACATCATTTTTATAATTTCCCTTGATCCTGAATAATGCGTCAATTTACCATGTTTTTAACATAAAACAATTGCTATGTCGACGGAAAAACACTATAATATGATCCAAAAACTACTCTACGCAGAAAGCGTCCAAAAAGGACGGATTGTGCGTAATGCCAAAAGGCCTAAGAAATCTACAAGTTTCCTTCGGAGAAACGCATCTCACCCACCACGGTGGAATGTTCTTAATTCAATGGTTTTGCAAAAAACTCAATCTCAAGTGGATGTTACAAAATCATGTACGTTTTCACCAGCGAAACAACCACTATACAACAGGAGAACTGCTCTTAGCTCTACTACATACCACAATAGCTGGTCTTGGGCGCTTAAACTCTACCAAAATATTGCAGTACAACGGCTCATTCCAAGCGATAGTCGGCTTAAAGAATTTTCCAAACGCGACTACCTTGCGCCGCTTTCTCTTACGGCTTACCCCCAAAGCATTAAAGCAGATACTTTCAGTTCACGACCGACTTCGACAGAAGATGCTATCCTATCCTTGTGCGCCTACCAGTGCGATATTGGACTTCGATACCACCGTTTTAACCGTATATGGAAGACTAGAAGAAGCACGCAAGGGATACAACCCATACAAGCCGGGTCGACTATCATATCATCCTCTACTTTGCTTCGAAGCCCATACTCAAGACTGCCTGCACGAAAAGTTTTGTCCGGGCGGCGAGCCTACGGGCTTGGAAAAACGAAAGTTCATAGAGAATGCATTATCCCAACCGCCTTCCTCTATATACAGGATAAGGATTCGAGGGGATTCCAAGTGGTACGACCGCGAGATACTTCCTCTTCTCGACGAGAAAAGAATAGGTTATGCTATCGTAGCCAGAATCAGCCAGCCCATCCAGCGTATCCTCGGAGGCCTTCGCTATCACGAATTCAGGAAGGGCTGGGAGGCAACCGAATTCCGGTATCAACCCCATCAGTACACCCCTCACCGTTTTATCGTGGTGCGAAGACCATTACCGGAAAAGGACAATGGTCAATTAACCCTCTTTACCTTGAAAAGGCACGCCTACCATGTGATAGTTACAAATCTCGACCTGCCTCCAGAGAGCGTCTGGAGATTCTATCAAGACCGAGCCAGGATAGAGCTAAATATCAAAGAGCTGAAATGGGACTATTACCTTTCCAAGATACCCACAAAACGATTTTCGGCAAACAGGGCGTATTTTCATCTACTTTTATTCGCCTACAATATAACAAACTGGTTCAAGCGGCTATGTCTGCCGGAACAGTTTCAATACGCCACATTGCAGACTATTCGCAGGGAGCTCTTGGTGCTGCCTGCGAGATTAGTAAAATCTGGCAGCAAAAACTTACTCCGACTACCGAGACATTATGTCTACAACTGGGTGTTCGATTATGCAATTAAGAGAATACAAAAACTCGAGCTTCTGTAAATTTTACACTTTTGCTAAAAATCTTAAAACTGCCCTCGTCGAGAGAGGGTATAAAAAGTAGCGTTTTCACGCATTATTCAGGTTGATAGCAATCTGCGCTAAAACAACGCATACCATAGATTATGAAAAATCATATCCTGACAGTTACGCTTAATCCAGCGGTAGATAAGATAGTTTACGTTAAAAACTTTATGCCGGGTGAGGATTTTGGTGGGGAGAGGATAGGTTTAAGCGCGGGCGGTAAGGGGATAAACGTTTCAAGGGTGTTAAAGATTCTGGGAGGAGAGACTGTTGTCACAGGGCTAATTGCAGGAAGAGCCGGAGATTATATAAAGAAAGGGTGAGTTAAAAAAAGAAAATATCCGAAATGATTTTTTAGAGATAAACGGCCAAACAAGAACAAACCTTACCATTATAAATAAGCAAACCGATAAGATAACCTGCATCATAGAAAAAGGCCCTCTTATTAATGAAGAGGAGCTTAAAAGGTTTAAAGAAAAATTCGATTCTTTATTAGAAAGCTGCAGTTATGTGGTGTTTTCCGGCGCTAATGCAAACGGCCTTGGAAATTGCGCATATCGTGAGCTCATAGAGATAGCGAAGAATAAAAACGTAAAAACCGTTCTCGACACGCGCGGGAAAGCGTTATTATCAGCTCTTAAGGCAAAGCCATTTATTATAAAACCTAATATAAAAGAAGCTGAATATATCTTAAGGCGTAGGTTAAATTCCTTACCAAAAATTAAAGAAGCACTGCGACATCTTTTAGGCTGTGGCATTAAGGTAGCGATTATATCCATGGGAGACGGTGGAGCTGCTGCAAGTGACGGTAATGAAATGCTACTTGCCGCTATACCCAGACTAAAGAGTAAAAATAGCATGGGTTGCGGGGATGCACTAGTAGGAGGTTTTTTATTCTCCCATAGCTGCGGAGAGAGTTTCAGGGATTGCGTCAAGATAGCAGTTGCCGCAGGCGCTGCCAGCGCGCTTACCGCAAAGCCCGGGTATTTTAAGAAGGAAGATTTTAAAAAAATATACGGCAGGGTTAATATAACGAGGGGGTAGGCCTTGAAAAATATTTTATCCCTTTCGCACCTACTTAAAATTTGCCGCAGAATTTAGGACAATTTTACTATTGCAAAATTTGGGGTTATATGTTAGATTTAACCTACTTTATTTAAGGAAGGAACCAAGAGAGTTTAAGAAAACATGCCTATTGTTTTTACCCCGCATCCAGAATGCCACGGCTATGAAGCCGTGGATGAATGGCATTCGGGCGGGATTCCGCCCCGTGGGCGGAAGACCGAAAATAAAGGTGCCGTGGATGTCCTTCGACATACTCAAGATAGTGAGCGAAGTCGAACCATAAACCCGTGGGGTTCAACCCGCACATCTCTTACCACATATAAAATAATCGAGTTAATTAAATATTATATTAACTGTGGCCAATGTACAAACTGGTAACATAGTTTACAAAATATACCGGGTACATAGTTTACATATTATACTATACGGCAAGGAGGTAACATGCCATGCCGTGGAAAATAA
>JAGVOB010000052.1 GCA_020052955.1 Candidatus Omnitrophota bacterium
ATTGTCAGGTATAACATCGTTACTCACCCCTTTTTAGGGTGAGTATACCTGACATTTTCTATTTGCAGAATACTGACATTATTATATTGCGTCTACATACAAATCTTAGCATTTATAAATAACTTGTTTGACAATTGTTTACTTGTCTATTACACTAACACTATTTTAATTAGGTTGCCGTTCTTTTTAGGAGTGAATTAAACGCTTTTTCAAAAATTTTAAATGAAATCTGATAAACCGAATATCTGGCATATTATCCTTGGCATTTTCCTGCTTTTTTTATTTATTCTTTTGACTATCCGCGCGACAGACGAGTACCAGTGGAGCGATTGGGCATTCGGCGATGCGCAAACAATGCTTACCCTGAAGCACTGGAAGGAAGGCGGCTTACTCGCCAACAAATTATTATTTATCCCACAGGGTTATGCTAAGGTTGTAAAACTTTTTGACGAACCCAGGTTAAGGCATCACGCCCACGGGACAACGGGTAAGGTTGGCCCCAGGCTGTATTATACCCACTATCCTTCAGGCTATTTGATACCCTATGCTCTGTTATCTATGACAGGAATGGATAATATTTTTTACTTAAGGATGCTGTCCCTGTTTTTTTCGTTTGGGGCAATCATCCTTATGTATATACTCTTCTCTAAAATTACCAGCCCAAGGGTATCCCTTCTTGCGGTTTTATTTTATTCCTTATCGCCCAGCTTCCTCGGTATTGCCAACTCTATTGCCAACCAGCCGCTGGATGACCTATTTAGGTTTGGTTTCATGCTAACAATTGTTTTTTCCTCCCGCGCTTCCTCTAGCAAAACAAAAAGAACATTATTGATTTGTGCATGGCTTGCGCAATTTTTCCTATCTCTATCCTCGTTTGATTCCGTATTGTTCGTGTATATCTGGCTAATAGGATGGGATATCATTGAACGCCGCGGCTTCAAATGGAAGAAATACCTTATCTTTGCTTTTGCTCCCCTGTTGGCGCATAGCCTTCAGTTTTTGCAGAATATCTGGTATCTGGGTTTAAACGATGCCTTAAACGACATTAGCTACACGTTTTTTTTAAAAAGCAAACTGCTAAAAGGCTATGACCGATATAAAATGATAGGTTATTCCATGTCCAGGTTGTTCGATAACCTTTACAAGCCTGCTATATTAATAGCACTTATGGCTATTTTTTATCCGCTATGCAAAAAGATCCTGAACCATAAAAATGACAAAGAGCTTCCTTCAGTAAAACTTTTATTCCTGTTATTTTTATGCGGTTTTGTTTTCCTGATCGTATTCCCTAAGTCGGGGGAAGCCGTATACCAGACAAGACAGTTAATGCCCTGCGCGGCTCTCCTGGTAAGCTCTGTAACGTGGTCTTTCTTTAAGGGGCTAAGGCATAGTTTTAAAGAAAATTATAACCGGCAGGATAAAGCAATCTCTTTACGTAAAAAAACTTTTATGTTTTCTTATCTTTTAATATGCTCTGTGATACTCTGCTTTTTCTGGTACCGCTTTATATTCAACGATTGGAAACCCTATTATATATCCAGATACCACCCGGATATCATACTGGACAACTATATTAAAAATATACCCACTAAATATGACGGCGTTATCTTTGACATGGGCGGTTTTATGGAATTCTGGGATTTAAAGTACTCATCGGCAAGATACCCACAAATTGACCCCGTTAATGAATATTTCGTGGGCAAGAAACCTATCCTCGCTTTTGTATCCACGGAAGAGCTTGCCTCTGATTTGATTTATATGATCCATCACAGCCCATACAGGTTCTCTCCTATCCTGATATCAAACAATCCGTCATATATCGGAAACGTTATCTTTATACTGAATAAGGAAGGTGTTTTAAAGGGTGAACAGCCGAAAGGCTATACCTTTATGGACAGATATATTCTGGATTTAACGGATTATTTAAAATACGAAGATGCCGAGGAAACCGGCGGAAATCGTAAAAATTAAAGCGAGTTATTTCTTCGGGAGACGCTCGATAAACTCCGGGTCAGATTTAAAACCTAAGCCTTCTGATTTCTTAATATCCGCCCACGCCTTATCAAATTCCCCCTTACTGCAATAGGCAGTCCCGCGGTCGTAGTAGGCCTTTGCATAATCCGGCTCTATTATTAAAATCTGCGTGTAATCGGATATTGCTCTTTCATACTGGCCCATTTTTGTGTAGGCAATAGCTCTGTTGTTGTATGCGTCTAAATAGCCTTCGTCAATCTCAATTGCCTTAGTATAGTCGGATATCGCTTTTTCGTACTCCTTTAATACTGCACGCGTAACGGCCCGGTTATTATAAGCCTTTGCGTCCTTTGGATTAACCCTTATAGCCTCGGTATAGTCGGATATTGCCTTGTCATACTGGCTTTTTTCCTTATAAGCGGTCCCGCGGTTACAGTAGGCCTTTGCATAATCGGGATCTATTTTTATCGCCTCTGTAAAATCGGATATAGCATCGTCATACTGGCCCTTTTTCATAAAGGCAGTGCCCCTGTTATTATATAAATCTGAATTTCTAGAATTAAGTATTAGAGCCGCCGTAAAATCGGATATCGCTTTGTCATACTGGCCTTTTTGTCCATAAGTAGCCCCCCTGTTATTATAGGCCTCCTTATCCCTGGGATTAATTTTTATGGCCTCAGTATAGTCGGATATCGCCTTTTCATGCTCATCTTTATTGGTGTAGGCGTAAGCGCGGTTGTAGTAAATATTTGCGTAATTTGAATTAATCTCTAATGCTCTGCTAAAATCAGCTAACGCCTTGTCATACTGGCCCTTATTTATGTAGGCAACCCCTCTTGCGTTATACACCCTCGCCTTACCCGGCGACTTCTCTAGCGTATCGCTCCACAGGGTTAATTCATCCTTCCATATTATGTTCCTGAAATAAGTAAGGCTTGAATAAAATAGCAGGATTATAAGGATTAATGTCAGCATAAACTGGGGCCTCTTGTTTAACAGGTAGTAGAGCATGGTTATAAGGAAGATGCTTGAGCCTGCCATGGGTAGGTAGAGCCTGTGCTCGTTTAGGACATCGTTTAGGGTTATGATGCTTGATTCGGGTAAAAGCGTTATGAAGAACCACAGTATACAGAAGGATAATAAAGGCTGCCTCTTAAAGAGTCTTATGCCAATACCTATTATAACCGCTACGGAAAGAGCGCTTAATAGAACGGGCATCTGAAGCAAGCTGTGGTATATAGGGTAATCGTAGTCAAGGTTCTGGTTTATGGGGAATAATATAAGCCTTATATAGGTTATAAATACCCTGAATTGGGTAAGGATATAGTAGCTCGGAAGCAGCATTATGTTCTTATCGGCGAATATACCGCTTGCCTTAAAGTGTACGGTCCTGGTAAGGAATATCGTAAGGGGGACTACAGCCAGAAGGAGCAGAAATGGTATAATATATCTAAGATTATGCTTCTTGGACGGCTTAAAAAGGCATAATTCAAAGAGCAGTATTATTAAAGGCAGGGTGAACATTGTCTCCTTGGTGAACATGCCGAGTGAGGCTGTTATCAGAGAGCCTGCATAGCATAACAGAAAAGTGGTTTTATTAGCATGAGACAGCCTTGCCCGGGCATACAGGCACAAACTCAAAAGATAGAACATGCTGACCATGATAGTGGAGCGCTGGTAGATATAGGTCACCGCCTGTGTCTGGACAGGGTGCACCGCGAATACCATGGCGCTTAAGAAGGCTATAAGGCATGAGTATCTGGATATGGGCTTATCCTTCATCCGCGGCGTTTGGAATATAATCATAGCCAGCCACCATACCAGTAAGCTTGAGCACAAATGTATTATGAGGTTTACTATATGGTATCCTTGAGGGTTTAATCCATGCAGGCTATAGTTAAAGGCGAATGTAAGGAATGTGAGTGAGCGCGCGGGATAGAAGCTCCATATGGACTTAAGGTCTGATATATTCCTTATGGAGGCGTTCTCAACAATGTAGGATACCCCGTCAAATACGAAGGGGCTGTTAAGGGTATTGGAGTAGACTATGAAGCACAGGAGGGATAGGATACTTATTAAGATGTACTTATTATATAGCTTTTCGGGTAATTTCAATATAATTTCTGGTATTTCCTGTCTTGTCGCCTCGCCCGCCTAGCTGTGAAGCGGGCAGACAGGTGCGAAGTCGGATAAAGCCTTCTATAACTCCGAGGTTTCCGTATGCTCATCCTGAGCTTTTACTAAGGAAGCGGTCATTGTTCCCCTCGTCCACTTTTAGCGGACTCGGGACTTTGCTGGCCGCGAATGTATAAATAACTTGATATTCTTTTAATGCAGAGCGTCTAGATTTTAACTTGTTATAATTTGTGCTAACTTATCAAGAAGTGTGCAATTCTTACAAGATTCTGATACGGGTGGCATCGTATTGCTATCAACGATTTTCCTAACTTGTTTTAATAACGGCGGAATTATTCTATCTGGGTCAAGAACGACTTTATGTAACTTCCCGGTAAACTCCATATAAAAACCGTCTTCTAACAATCTTGCATCAAGATTATCAAGCGTCAAGTCGGTCTGAGGCTCATAATATACAAGCCCAATGCCAGAAACAGGATTAAAATTGCATCTGTTGCCGACATAAGCATAAGCATTCAATTGTACCTCATACATTGGCAATAGCTCATCTTGCACATCTGTATATTTTGCAGTTTTGTAGTCAATAATAAAATATGAACCATCATTTTTCTGCATAATTTCATCGGGTGATCCTCTTAGTTGTATATTTGTTTCTGAATCCATCACAAAAAATTTTGAGAAATGAGGTACTTTCACTGGTTTAATAAAATCATCAAATGACAATAGCCATTTTGGTACGGATGATTTCTTTTCATAATGTACATTAGTTATTTTTTTCGTATACCCATCAATTGAGTTGAATATTCCAGGGAATATCTGGAAGGGCAGTTTATTCTCACAACGTCTTTTTATCCAGAAACAACGAGGGCAGAATTTTTCTAATGCTAACGCACCTAAGTCTTTGCAAGAAATAGTTGTAATGGTCATAAGTTACCTCTCTCCGGCTTCTTATATAATTTCTACTACTGCTCCAGCAGCAAGATTAAAGCCTACTGAAACAGCTCTCTTTTGTTCTAATTCTTTTATTTTCTGTTCCATCGAAACTTCGAAGTTTCGAATTTTTCCCTTATGGAGTCTAACAATTGGATCTTCTTCTTTTTTTCCTTGTACTAGAAATCCTGCAATGATTTCCTCTGCTTTTTTTATTTTAATTGCAGTCGCCTGTTTAACGCTTTCAATCTGGTTATTCACTAATGTATCATTACTTCTCCTTATCTTTTGTTCCTCTTCATCGCGAATCATCTCAAGATATTCTCCAGCTTCTTTAAATGCTCTTTCAAACTCTATATCATTATAAGTAGATAAATTCTTATCTCTAACTGGCTCCGCTTTTACAATTTCACCTAAGAACCAATCACAAAGTCCGTTTACAATGCATACTTGGTTGTTTACTAAATTAACAAGGATTGGCACAAGGATAAGATCCTTTTTTAAAGCAGTTTTTTCTAACAAATATATGAAAGAGAGATAGCGTCCTTGGTATTGACTATTACCTTTTAAGCAGAATTGCGCTGTGTTTCGAATTAGTTGCTTATTTTCATCATAATATCGCTTTATTGCTTTCATTATTGGATGATGAATTGTAATAAATTCCAAAGATTCATCTCTACAGGCTTCTTGATCATTAAAAGTTACTAAGAAGCCACCATCAAAAGATAATTTTTTCTCCAATTCTTTAATATTTTCACTTGCAAAAGAATATTGCCTAATAAATCTAGAGAAGCCATCGTCAGCCTTAAGAACAAACACATTAAGTTTTCCGCTTTTAGGAGGAAGAAGCGTTGTTTTTGGAAACTGTCTTTTTAGAAAAAAATCAATGAAGAACATAACTTCTTCTGAGGTAATAAATCTTTTTGTTTCTTTGATTCTCGTGATTTCCTGAGTAAAATAGGCATCTTGGCCGATAAACTTTTGGCATTCATTTTCAAATGACTCTAATTCTTTTTGTCTTCGTACTATATTCTCAGCTACTTTCTCAATTTTTTTGATCTTTTGCTCATACGTAAGTTCTGTACTAAATATGTCTCTAGTCAGCTCTGTGACCAAATCTCCAAGAATAGCTTCTAAGTCTCCAATATATTTTTCAAAAATGTTTATTCTTTGATACAATCGATTTAAAATCTCATCATCAATTGTACCTTCCATTGAAAAATTATAAATAAGAATTTTGTCGTGACGCTGCCCATAGCGGTCTAATCTCCCAATTCTTTGCTCCACTCTCATAGGATTCCAAGGCAAATCGTAATTAAAAATTACATTACAAAATTCAAAATCGAGGCCTTCACCGCCGACTTCAGAAGACAGCAAAATTTTAATCTCATCCGAATCACGAAATTTTTTAATAATTCTTTGTCTATCTTCCGTAGGTATATCACCGTGAATTAAAGCCACCCTCCCTTTATATTCGGTAGCCTCTAGCTTTTTTCTTATGTATTCTAATGTATTTTTGAAAAATGCAAAAACTACTGACTTACGCATAACCAATAGAAATATGGTATACTATATGCATGAGACCATACGGAACCCAAAAGCAGCTCGAAAAGCGGCGCCGACACG
>JAGVOB010000068.1 GCA_020052955.1 Candidatus Omnitrophota bacterium
AGACCGTTGCAAAACCCATGCTTTAGGTGTTTTTACGGTATGCATCATGAGATCTCTCGTTGAGACTTCGTCTCTCCTCGAGATGAGAGCATTGAAAAGAAAGGCTTTTTCAGCGCTCTCAAGTTTCATCAGGACCATCAGGGTATTCCAAATGGTTGACAAGGTTATTATTTATAAGTATAATTAGGGAAACAAAAATATAAGTATGTAATTTAATTCGTCCCGAAGGTTCGGGGCTCATTGAAAATAATATATCCCTTGCTTAAAACGCTCTCAAAATTTCCTTGTGGAAATTTTGAGGCAAAGCTCGGGATTAATTCCGACATACAAGTTATCTCGTCCGCCTAAGGCGGACTCCCTGCCCGACAGCAGGCGGGCATAACTTGTGTCGTCATTAAGGAGATGAATAATGAATACCATTGAGGCAATTACTAAGCTTATAAACAATATTGAACGCGTTATTGTGGGCAAGAGGGACGTAATCCAATTATTATTGGTAGGTTTCTTCAGCAAGGGGCACGTACTTATCGAGGATGTGCCGGGGGTGGGTAAAACCATGCTCTCGCGTGCCCTTGCCCAGTCCATAAATGGCATGTTTAAAAGGATACAGTTTACCCCCGACCTTTTACCCTCGGATGTAACGGGAATATCCATTTATAACCAGCAGACAAAAGATTTTGAGTTTAAGCCCGGCCCGGTCTTTACAAATATCCTTCTAGCGGATGAGATAAACCGCACCACGCCCAGGACCCAGTCAGGGCTTCTTGAAAGCATGCAGGAGTTCAGGGTTACCGTAGACGGAAATATATATGAGCTGCCGAAGCCGTTCTTTGTAATGGCAACCGAAAACCCTATTGAGTTCAGGGGCACATACCCCCTGCCTGAAGCGCAGCTTGACAGGTTTCTTATGCGCATAAGCGTGGGTTATCCTACAAAGTCAGAAGAGCAGGATATTGTAAGCCGCCATATGAAGGAGCCGCCCATAAATAACCTGGGGCCTGTTATAGCGATAGAGGATGTATTTGAAATACAGGCGAAAGCAATGGAGATTTTAATCAAGGAGGAGATAGTTTCATATATTATCGACCTTGTAGATATGACAAGAGTTCATCCCGATATAAGGTTGGGGGCAAGCCCGCGCGCGTCCCTTGCCCTTATGCAGACCGCAAGGTCGTACGCCATGATTAACGGGAGGGATTACGTAACCCCCGACGATATAAAGGTATTGGCTCACCCCGTCCTGGGGCATAGAATAATGCTTCACCCGCGCTCCCAGGTGAAGGGCGAAACCCCCTCAAGGATAATAACAAACATCCTGAAAACAGTTTCCGTACCAACATAATTAAGAGTTTAATGACAAATGATACCGAATGTAGTAACTTCGTAAGAGAAACTTCGGTATCCCGAAGTTTAACCTATGAAGAGAACTTCATTCGGGACAAAGCCCAAAATCCAAAATAATTACAAAGCACAAATAACAAATGATAAAACATTGTTTTAAAATTTGTCATTTGACATTTGGATTTATTTTTGTCATTTGAATTTTAAAATTTGTCATTTTTACTAACGTCTTCCAAAAATATGGTATTCACACGGCGTTCAGGTTGGGCTCTAATCAGCGCTTTTGTTTTAAGCATGATTGCCTGGAACTTCGACGTGCCAAATATTTATCTTATCGCCTCTTTTTCCATCGCATTACTCTTAGTCTCGCTGGTACATTTCATATATTCCATAGGAAGCTTTAAATGTGAGAGAGAAATAATAAATGTTGCTCATGAGGATGATGTGCTGGGGGTTAAATTAGACCTTAAAAATCTATCTAGGGGGATAAAAAAATTTTTTCAGCTGAATGATCTTTTCCCTGCCGAAGCGCCGGATGAGGGCGTAATTTCCTTAATGGTAGGTAAAATCTCATCTGGTGAATCCGCCGCGATTACTTATGAAGGCTTATGCTATAAACGGGGCTTATATAAAATCGGCCCCGCAGAGGTTATTTTCCAGGACTCACTCGGGCTCTTCAGGAAGGTTAAAAAGCTGAACGTGATTTCCCCGCTTCTGGTTTACCCGAAGGTCTTTAACATAAAATACTTTCCCGAACTGGTGCAGGGTTCCAGGGAGTGGTTTGGGCTTGAGACAGCCAGGACATCCGGTGAATCGTTTGAATTTTACGGCATAAGGGAGTACCAGAGGCAGGACGGATTAAGAAGGATTCACTGGAAATCCTCCGCAAGGCTTGGCAGCCTTACGGCTAAACAGTTTGAGAAATCCGTAACCGCCGAGGCCACTATTGTGCTTGATTTAAAAAAATCGCATAATATAGGCCGCGGAAAGGATACGCCGCTTGAGTACTCCGTTAAAATAGCTGCTTCAATATCGAGGTATCTGCTGCTTGAACAGCAGAGTATAGTGCAGCTCATCGGCTACGGGAAGGATTTTGTTATCTCGCCGTTTAATAAGGGTGATTTTGGTTATCATTCCGTTATGGAATACCTTGCCCAGGTAGAAGCAGATGGGGAGCACGATATGGCAGATGTTTTAGGAGAGGCGGCGTATATAACCGGCCGAAACTCGACACTGATTGTGTTCCTTCTGGACAAGGACGAGGCTGCCATGGAAGCCCTGAGCCAGTTTAAAACCAGGGGGATAGAGCCGGTTGTGTTCATATTCGACAGTGATTCTTTTTTTGATAGTGGCGTTAATGATAGCACAGCCCCTGCTCGTATATTTCCCGAGCTTATGGGGCTTGGCGTGACTATTTATTATATATCCTGCAAGGATGACCTTCAGGCAAAATTTGAAGTACCCTCCTAGGCAAGGTGACCATGTTTTTTAAAGAATATTTAGGGAAAAAGTCAATAGCTGTTCATATAATAACCTTTATTATGGCAGTGACGGGTTGTTTTTCATGCGCGAGGCTTTTCAGCCCTCAAATAGCAAAATTTATTCTATTATTTATCCCGATAGGATTTACAATCAGCTTCTTCTATTCCGAAAAGACCGATATAACCAGAAATGTTGTGACAGCCGCAGCAGCAGTTACGCTTGTTATTGCGGTAAGCGGGATATTCCTTGCCAAGTCAATCGCAATCATAAACCTTATTATGTGCCTGGTATGGATACTCGTTTTCCTGAGCTTTGCCCTTAACAGGCTGAGAGATTATTACCTTATGATGTATGTTTCAACGATTGCCATTATCTCTTCTATTGTCATGGTGCTAAGCAGCAAGGAGCTTGAGTTATTGTATATAGCGCTCGGGATTTTCTGCTGGGTCTTTTTTTTACGGATAATCTTTGTAAAAAGTAAAATGGATTCGGCGCGGCGGTCCGTTTTGATGGATGGCTTGCAGCTTGGCTCTGTTTCCCAGGCTAAAGCGGTTTTGGTTATAATTGTCTTTATAACCATTATCTCATTTCCTATATATAAAGCGTTTCCCCATCTTAATATAATTATACCCGCTCTAATAAATTTAATGCCGAAGTCGTATAGCTGGGACCTCATAGATATACCAAGGTTTTCTCCATACAGGATGGAGACGCGCTCAAAGACTAAGTATACAAAGGAAAATTTTGAAGAGGAAAAATCCAGCGGCCAGAAGCTTGGGGGCAAGTCAAAGTCGAAATTAATAGAGATGCAGAAAGAACCCCAGGAAATAAAGTTTTACCACGGCATGGAAGACGATCAATACCAGACCCAGGCAAAGGGCGAAAAAGAAAAAGAATCAGCGAGCGAAAGCAGGGATTCGGGTAAAAAAGAGAACAAGCAAAATACTAAACAGCGGCCAGAGATAGCCCCGCAAAAACTAAAGCTAATGAAGGAAAAACTAAAGCAACTTCTTTCGCAGGCTCTTACATCTCTTGATAGCAAGCAGGAAATGAGCCCCAATGAGCTTAAAGGCTTGGAAAAGGAACTTGAAAATATGCAACAGGAGATATCTCAAAGTGCTCAGGCAGGCCCTGCACAGGAAAAATTAAGTGAGTCTATCTCTGATATAATAAAGGAGATTAAAGCTCAGGAAAAGGAGGGCACGGATAGGCTAGCTAAGACAGCTGAGCAACTCGAGGTTGTCCAGAGTGAGCTTAGCTTAACTGCGCCGGCAAGGGAGGAATTTAACTCTACCCAAGGAAGTCTTACAAGCGAAGAAAAATCTATCAATGAGAAAGTTTCAGAAAGCCTTAATTTAATTGAAAAGCAATCCTCAAATGCAGAATTTCTTGATGATATAAAGGAGGATCTTAGCGGGTTGCAAGAACAGCTTGAATCAAAAGGGGATTTAACTCCCCTGGAAAAAAATTTGAAACAGTCAATAAGTGAAACATTATCCGCTACCAGAGAGCAGGCCGGGCAAATCAACGCTAGCGTAAACAGCCTGAAAGAGAGCTTTGAATCCTTTCAAAGCACCTTTAAGGCATCATCGCCTGTCATGGAAAATTTTAACACCTCTCAAAAGGATTTAGAGTCCCAGGAAGAATTCCTTAACCAGTCTCTATCCGGAACTCTGACCGGCCTTATGAATCAGCAGGCAAGCGCCATTGGTTTAAACAGCCTGAAGGCACAGCTTAGCTCAGTCCAGAATGCACTCGATGGTACCTCTTCTCTGGATGAGTCTTTTAACTCTGCGAGTCAGAGCCTCAGCGCAAAAGGTAAGTCTCTGGCAGAGACAGCAGCCTCCGGCGCCGAGGTTTTTGAAAAACAGGGTAATGTAACCTCCTCCGATACCCTTGGTGAGATTAAAGACCAGCTGAACAGCGTAAGAGAAAAACTTGACTCAAAAGAGGGGAATTTAAGTTTAGAGGATAAATCCATAAATCAGTCCATAGCAAAGACCCTATCCGATATGGATAAGCAGGATAGCGCCCAGGCTAATAAGACGTTAAGTGATGTTAAAAAACAGCTAAGCTCCATTGAAAAAGGAATTAATGATACAAACGTATTAAGAAAAAAATTAGATTCACTCAAGAAAAACCTGAATGAGAAAGAACAAGCCCTGGCAAATTCAATGAAGGACGCAGTAAAGAAGCTGGAAGACAACGAAAGAGAAAACCTCCAGCAGTTGAGGAACTTTGAAAGCTTTATCAGGGATAAGATAGAAATGCTTAAAAAGGAAGAAGAGGCAAGGAAAAGATTCTTATTCTGGCCTATAGCGCTTTTATTGCTTTTACTTATTATTCTGTTTGTTATCGTATATCTCATAAGAAAGATTATACTGGTGTATATTGAGCATAACCGCCTTAGGAGGTATTATAAGACAGACCCAAGGAGATTTATTATAGCATTGTATCATTTTTTCCTGAGGATTATGGTTTACTACGGTTTTAAAAGGCCCCTCTGGATGACCCCGGTTGAATACCGTGATGTCCTTCTGGAAAAACTTTCCAGGCTGAGTGAAGAACTGCAGAGATTTACCGGGCTATTTGTACTGGCAAAATACAGCCTTATTAGTATGACTGATGCTGATTCCAAAAACTTCCTGGATTTTTATGCGAGGATTGCACGGGAACTCAAGGAAAACCAGGGCACTTTTTTCAGGAACCTGCAGGCCTCAACAAACGGGGTAAATTTGAAGATTTAATATATGGACGAAAGAGATTATTACAAGATTCTGGGTGTAAAGGAAGGCGCGGCCGCTGGAGAAATAAAAGCGGCCTACAGGAACCTTGCGAAGAAATACCATCCTGACCGTAACCCGAATGATAAGCTCTCCGAAGAAAAGTTTAAGCAGGTCTCGGAAGCATATAATACACTTATTGACCCCGCCAAGAGAAAGCAATACGATAACATTAGGACTGCGGCCGAGCACAGTTTTTCAACAGGCGACTTTGATTTTAGCAACATTTTTAAAGGCGGTAAAAGGTCGCACACATACGAAGAATATTCCTCCTTCGGTGATTTCGGGGATATATTCAGCTCCTTCTTTGACCTCGGGAGCGATTTTAGGAGGGAAAGGTATGGCCCGCAAAATGGAGAGGACTTAGTATACGAGCTTGAGGTGCCGGTTGAGACCATAGCGTCCGGCGGTAGCATATCGTTTTCATTCAGGAGGGAGTCCGTGTGCCGGGTATGCGGCGGTTCGGGCGCCGACCCCCATTCAAGATTAATGGCCTGTCCTTCATGCAGGGGGCGCGGAACGGTATCGAGGCAGCTTGGTGAATTTTCCACCGTGCGGCCCTGTCCGGATTGCCTCGGCAGGGGTACGGTAATTGAAAAACACTGCTCAAATTGTATGGGAAAGGGCGCCACCTATGGCTCCAAGAATTATACGGTTAAAATACCAAAAGGGATAAATGAGGGCGCGAAATTAAGGCTTAAGAACGAGGGAGCCAGGGGCCTGCAGGGTGCACCAAACGGAGATTTAATCCTCATTATAAAGACTAAAATCCATCCCCAGTTTGAGAGAAGGGGAAATGATATCTACAGCAGGTTGGAAATCGATTCTATACAGGCAATGATGGGCGCAAAGGTTTATGCAGCCACCTTAAACGGTAAGGTATCCGTATCTGTTCCCCCTGGCATACAGGACGGAACGTTATTAAGGCTTAAGGGCAGGGGGCTGAAAATGCATAAGGGAAAATCCGGGGACCATTATCTGCGGATTAATGTTAAAATCCCCAAAAGGCTTACCCCTGAGCAAAAAAGAATCCTGAAGGAGTTTTCAAAGACAAGAAAAATATAATCTGTTGACAAAATGGCTGCAAAATAGCAATAATAGATGCTATTGAAGTATATATTTTTAGTTATAAGTAATTTTTAAATAAGGAGTCAAGAAAATGATGAACCTCAAAAAAACCGCCGTAATAGCCGTTGCTTTATTAGTCCTATTTCTATCAATGACCAATATGGCCTCAGCCCAGGATGAGCTTAAACCTACGATAATCTGGTCATTGGGGGAAATAGCTGACCCCGAAAGCGCCTCGTTCATATATGACAATCTTAAGGATGGAGATCTCTTTGTGAAGATATTTACTCTGCGCGCTTTGAGGAATTTTAACGACCCCGGTCTTTTAGCAAAATTAAAAAATGTCAGAGAAGAGAATAAGCTAGTAAGGATGTATCTTAGCGCCCTCCTGACAAAATTCGGAGATGAAGAAGGAAGGATTAAGGTTGAGGGTTATTTAAAATCTGAAATCCCACAGCAAAGGGCAGCTGCCTTAAACTTGGTAAAGCTCTTTAATCTGACTATTTTTTTGGATGAGGTTTATAATTCCTTAAAGGATGAAAATCCTGTTATCAGAAGAAGGGCAATTGAGGCGTTAAAGGATATTGACCAGAGCGAAAGAGCGCTTACAAACGTAATTGCATATCTAAACGATACGGATTCTGAGGTGAGAAGGATGGCCATGTTATACGTCTCTTGGGCGGATATCCTCACCTACTATAAGAAGTTACCGCGTAAAGAGCAGAGAGAGTTTCTTGATGAACTGAGGAGTAAATTATATGAAGAGGATATATTCACCAGGGCATTTGCAAAGGTATCGCTTGGCAAGCTTGGGGACAGAGCATCCCTAAGCATTATAAGGGGTGATTTAGAAAGCCATGTAACCTTTCTACGTGCAAGCTCGGTCTATGCCCTTGCATATGCCAGGGATTTTAGCGTAATACCTGTTTTGGTAAATGACCTGCTTGATCCTAAATTCACCGGCGTAGATAGGCAATACCTGATATATGCCATGAAGGCCATAGAGAATTATTCATATAATGAAATTTCAAGGGCAAGGCGAAAATATAGTAATTATATAGTCTATAGCCTGAAAGAAAAAGAGCCTAACATCAGCGTCCTTATAGACAAGTCTGCTACCGTAAAGGAATTTTTTATAAATGCCCTTTATGACAATTTTTCAGCGCAGCATTCGTATGCGGCTGAGGTTTTGGGGTATATAGCGGATAAGATGGCCACCCCTCACCTTGTAGCGTCTATTAATGATAAGGATGAAAATCTTCAGATTTCTTCTGTGAGATCGCTGGGTTCAATAAGAGATAAAGAGGCTGCAACCCCGCTTATAGAATTTTTTGAAAATAAATTCTTGTTCAAGGGGCTAAAGCTCTTAGACATATTTAGCAAGTCTTCAGGGTAAATACAGGTACCACGCCTGCGTGCCGTAACGCCAGCGTCGCAATAGAAGAACACTTTGGCGTGCAGGCACGGCCATGGCCGTGGGGTTGTTTTCCATCTTTACTTTTATAAGTTGCTTTGATAAAATCCATTCTTTATTAAATCAAATATTAAATATCAAAATGTAAAATGACACTCCAAAATTCAAAATGGATAACATAAACAAAAAATCAAATAAAGAACCAAGTCTTTGGTTAATAATTTTGGATTTAGATATGTCATTTTGATTTTTGGACTTTAATATTTGGATTTTGAAACAGGGGGTTTTGATATGGGAGAGTTTATAGGTAGAGGCAGAAAGGCCAGGAGGTGTTATGGTTTTGATGAGATTGCGCTTGTGCCGGGATCGGTAACGATAAATCCGAATGAGGTTGACACAAGCTGGCAGATAGACTCAAAGCGGTATAAAGTTCCTATAATAGCGGCTGCGATGGACGGAGTGGTGGATACCAGATTTGCCATAGCGATGAGCTCACTCGGCGGGCTTGCCGTCCTGAACCTTGAAGGAGTGCAGACAAGGTACAAAAACCCGGATGAGGTCCTGAAAAAAATTTCAAAGGTTTCAAATGCGCAGGCAACCAAGCTCGTCCAGGGCATTTACGTTGAGCCCGTAAAGGAAAAACTTGTTTCGCTGAGAATCGAGGAAATTAAGAAGGCGGGCGCAACCTGCGTGGTGAGTGCTATACCCCAGCACGCTGAGCGTTTCGGAGATATAGCTCAAGAGGCAAAGGCTGACATATTTGTTGTCCAGTCCACAGTTACGACCGTAAAACATATTTCAAAGGAATATAAAATACTGGATTTTCATAAATTCTGCAAGAGGATGAAAATACCCGTCATTATAGGAAACTGCGTGACATACAACACCACGCTGGAGCTGCTTGACACAGGCGCATCAGCCATACTTGTGGGTATCGGCCCGGGAGCTGCCTGCACTACGAGGGGCGTGCTTGGGATAGGCGTCCCGCAGGTTACCTCGACGGTTGACGCGGCCGCTGCAAGAGACTTTTATTTCAAAAAGAAAGGCAAGTATATCCCCATAATTACCGACGGCGGTATGAGTACGGGAGGAGATATATGCAAGGCGTTTGCCTGCGGTGCCGATGCCGTAATGATAGGCTCCGCATTCGCCCGGGCAGAAGAGGCACCGGGAAAGGGTTTTCACTGGGGGATGGCAACCCCGCACGCAAACCTCCCGCGCGGAACAAGGATATATGTAGGGACGGCGGGTACACTTGAAGAGATTCTATTCGGCCCTGCCAAGACCGACGACGGTTCTCAGAATTTGTTGGGTGCTCTTTCTACCTCTATGGGAAACTGCGGAGCCAGGACTATAAGAGAGATGCAGTCTACCGAGATTATAATAGCCCCATCCATCCAGACAGAAGGAAAGATTTTCCAGGTAGTTCAAAGAGTGGGGATGGGAAAATAGTTAAAAATTTAAATATCAAAAATCAAATATCAAAAATTGAAAGAAGTTATTGTTGTTTTAGATTTTGGCTCTCAGTATAATCAGCTTATAGCGAGGCGCATCAGGGAAAAAAACGTTTACTCGCGAATACTCCCCTTTAATACCGATTTCGATATCATCAAAGGACTCTCCCCTAAAGGCATCATATTATCCGGAGGACCGGCGAGCGTCTATCAGAAAGGCGCGCCTAAAATAGACAGGCGCATATTCTCACTGGGTGTACCCATACTGGGCATATGCTACGGCATGCAGGCAATGGTCCATACATTAAGCGGGAAGGTTGCGCCTACTAAAAAAAGAGAATATGGCTCGGCAGAGCTCCTTATCGATGATTCAAAAAACCTCTTCCTGGGTATACCCGCCAGGATGACCTGCTGGATGAGCCATCAGGATGTGGTCGAACGCCTGCCTTCGGGCTTTGAAAAGATTGCCCATTCCGCCGATACGCTGTTCGCCGCTATTATGGATAAAAAACGAAGGTTTTTTGGAGTGCAATTTCATCCTGAGGTGGCCCATACGCAATATGGTTCTGATATAATAGAAAATTTTTTATACAAGATATGCGGATGCCGCGGCCTATGGACCATGGAATCCTTTATAGAGGAAGCCTCAAAAAAGATAAGTGCCGCAGTAAAGAGGGAAAGAGTCCTTTGCGCCTTAAGCGGCGGCGTGGATTCATCCGTAACAGCCGCCCTTCTAAACAGGGTTATTGGAAAAAGGCTTGTATGTATCTTTGTGGACAACGGCCTGTTAAGAAAGAACGAGGCGAATAACCTGAAGGAAGTTTTTGTAAAAAAACAGGGGATAGATGTCAGGATGATAAATGCATCAGCGAGATTTTTATCCAGGCTCAAGTGTATTACCGACCCAGAGGAGAAACGAAGGATTATAGGAAATGAATTTATACGGGTATTTGAGGAGGAATCTAAGAAACTCGGTAAAATAAAATTTTTGGCACAGGGCACATTATACCCCGATGTAATTGAAAGCGTCTCCAGCTTCGGAGGCCCTTCAAGCACAATCAAGACTCACCATAACGTGGGTGGCCTGCCTGCGAAGATGAAGCTAAGGCTTATCGAACCGCTCAGAGAGCTATTCAAGGATGAGGTCAGGGTTTTAGGGAAGAAGATAGGGCTTCCGGAGAGCGTTGTCTTCAGGCATCCCTTTCCAGGGCCGGGCCTTGCCGTAAGGATTATAGGAGATATCAACAAAGAGAATATAAGTATATTACAGGATGCAGATGAGATAGTGATGGAAGAGATTAAGGGCTCAGGGCTTTACAGTAGCCTCTGGCAGTCTTTCGCCGTGCTGCTTCCTATTAAAAGCGTGGGCGTCATGGGCGATGAAAGGACGTACGAAAAGGTTATTGCTATAAGAGCAGTTGAGAGCGTTGACGGTATGACCGCTGACTGGGCGAAGCTGCCATATGAGCTCTTAAACCGCATGTCAAACAGGATAATAAATGAGGTTAAGGGCGTAAACCGCGTTGTCTACGACATAAGCTCAAAACCGCCTTCGACGATTGAGTGGGAGTAAAAGAAAATCCAAAAATCAAATATCAAAAATCAAAATGACAATGCAAAAATCAAAATTTAAAAAGCAAAAAACAAATAAATGAACGCTGAGCTGTCCCCAAAATAAATAAAAACGTCCCCTTTTTCTCTGTGTTTTGAGCTTTGGATTTGTTTAGAGTTTAGGATTTCGGATTTAGGATTTATAATTGTGTAAATAATACTTAAGATAATTTAAAAAAACAAGAAAGGGAAACAGAATGGTTTCGCAAGAGATAATTAAATTTGCAAATGTAAAAATAAATGGGCGCTGTCCCCTTTTCCACCTTATCTATTAAGCCGTAACATGCTGTTATAATTAATGTTATATAGAAACGACACGATTTATTAAAAAATAAATTATCTGCCGTAAGAAACAAAAGACAACTCTGGGTCTTTCCAATACTGAGCGGCAAAACGATAGATATCGATGATAGTTGTATTAAGCAGTATGAAAATACGGCTGCCGAATTTTTGGAATTTTTATATGAACCTATACTGACCTTTTCTAAAAGTCGGAGGAATTAGAGTAAAAAGGGGTCCCTAATTAATCTAATTAATGAAAAATAAAAAAAGAAATAAGGGCAAACACAAATCTTTAAGGGGTTTGTTGGTTAAGGGCTATCTTGAAAAAGTATCAAGCAAGTTATTTGAATTAATAGAGGATAAGCTCAGCGAATTATTAAAGAAACAAAGCGGAATATATGTTTTATATAAAAATAACTCTATATATTATATTGGGTTAGCAAAAAGTTTACGCAGTAGATTAAAAGGACATTTAGAGGATAGGCATAAAAATAAATGGAATAAATTTAGTCTCTATATTGTTAAACGGATAAGATATTTAAGAGATATAGAATCATTAATGCTACAATTAGTAAGGCCAAAAGGAAATAAAATTATAGGTCGTTTTGAAAAACACGGTAATTTAAAACCAAAAATAAAAAAGGAACTAAATGATTTACAAAGAGCACTTAATAAGGCTAAAGAATGAGAAAAAGAAAAGTGAGAAAAAAATAAAGCTGATTTCTTTTTTGTTTGGATTTGAACTACCATTTTATTTTTAGTTTTTGGATTTTTAAAAATGCCTCACTCCGACTTCGTCCATCTTCACCTGCATACCCAGTATGGAAATATAGGGACACTTCCCGTTTTCTTGAGTAAAAAGAAGGTAAAAATATTTTCTAAAGGAATGGGATTGAAAATGGGTTCCCTGCGAGTGGGTTTTTGAGCCACATCTTGAAAATTTGAGCGGGCACGGTCTCCGAGTGAAAGCGAGGAGGAACGAGAATTTTCACGAAGCGAAGCGAGACACGCTGGGGCGAGCAAGCGTTGTGGCGAGAAAACCCCGAAGCAAGGGAAAATTTCAATAAAGAGGATGTGTCCCTAATTAACAACATGCAACCAACTGAGTTTATAGAGTTTTGAAAATATGGGAAGTGTCCCTAATTTTCCTGCGGAGAATGGGAAGAATTAAAAAGTAAATTTAATGAGAGTAAACCTGATGTATCACAACCTTGATGAATGATGAGGTATTTATTTTTTATACTTAATTTTGCATTGTCATTTTAATTTTTGATTTTTAATTTTTGAATTTTTAAATATGCCTCACTCCGATTTTGTCCATCTTCACCTGCACACCCAATACAGTTTGTTAGACGGCGCCTGCCGGCTGGATGACTTAATAAAACTTTCCCAGCAGTATAAATTTCCTTCTCTTGCCATGACAGACCACGGCAATATGTTCGGCGCTATAGAGTTTTACGTAAAGGCTATAAAGGCCGGTATCAAGCCTATTATTGGGAGCGAGGTATACATAGCGCCGGGCTCAAGATTTGAAAAATCAACCAACCGTCTTGATGAGGCCTCCTTTCATCTTATACTGCTGGCAAAAGATGAGACGGGCTATAAAAACCTTATAAAGTTAGTGAGCGCCGGATACCTTGAGGGTTTCTATTACAAGCCCCGCATAGACAAGGAGCTCTTGAGTCAACATTGCGCAGGCCTCCTGTGCTTGAGCGCGTGCCTGCAGGGAGAGATACCATACCTCATCGCCAGAGATAAGATAAAGGAGGCAATTGAGGTAGCGGAATTTTACAAGGGTATTTTCAAGGACGATTTTTATCTGGAGGTGCAGGATAATAAATTAGAAGAACAGGCAAAGGTTAATAAGGTGCTAGTTGAGATTTCAAAGAAGACGGGCATCCCGGTAGTAGCGACGAATGACGTTCATTATCTCTTAAAACAGCATGCAGCCTCTCATGAGGTTTTGCTTTGCATTCAGACCCAGACAACCGTAGACGACCCCAAGCGGCTAAGATTTGAGAAAGACGAGTTCTATCTGAAAAGCCCCGAGGAGATGAAACTGGCATTCCACGAAATCCCTGAGGCGGTTTCAAATACGCTTGAGATTGACAACAAATGTAACCTTGAGCTGGATTTTACAAAGACTTATCTGCCCCACTACAAGCCCCCGGAAGGCAAGACCCGTGAGCAGTATTTAAAGGAACTTTGCAGCGAGGGCCTTACCAAAAGGTATGGTAAGGTTGACCCCGAGTCTGCAATAAAGGTTTTAGAAAGGATGGACTACGAGCTAAACGCCATTAAACATGCCGGGCTTACGAGCTATTTTCTTATCGTCTGGGACTTCGTACATTACGCAAAGGCGAGTGGTATACCCGTTGGGCCGGGCAGGGGTTCAGCGGCCGGCAGCTTCGTGAGCTATTGCCTGGGAATAACCGATATAGACCCCCTGAAATATAACCTTTTATTTGAAAGATTCTTAAACCCCCAAAGGAAGAACCTGCCGGATATTGATATTGATTTCTGTTATGAGCGCAGGCAGGAGGTAATTGATTATGTTGCGAAGAAATATGGCCAGCATAATGTTGCGCAGATTATAACCTTTGGAACGATGGCGGCGCGGGCTGCCGTCAGGGATGTCGGGCGTGCGCTTAATATACCCTATGGCGAAGTGGACAGGATAGCCAAGATGATCCCGTTTGACCCGAACATGACTTTAAAGATTGCCCTTGAGCAGGAGCCGGAGCTCAAAAATTTATATAACAGCCAGGAGAAGGTTAAGAGGTTAATAGATACTGCAGGTAACCTGGAAGGCTTAAGCAGGCATGCCTCTACCCACGCGGCAGGAGTGGTAATAAGCGAAGAGCCCCTGACGGAGTATATACCCCTATTTACTGCCGGAGATACTCAGATAACTACCGGCTACCCCATGGAGTCATTGGAGAAGATAGGGCTTCTTAAGATGGATTTTCTGGGGTTAAAAACCCTCACCGTCATTGACCAGACTGTAAGAATAATTAAAAGGATAAAGTCAATTGACATAGACCTGGATACGATTTCACTTTATGACGAAAAGGCCTATAAGCTCCTCTCGAGAGGCGATACCTTTGGTGTTTTCCAGCTTGAAAGTTCCGGAATGAGGGACCTTATTAAAAAAATGCGCCCGGAGAAATTTGAGGACATAATAGCCATATTAGCGCTGTTTAGGCCGGGGCCGCTTGGAAGCGGAATGGTGGATGATTTTATAAAGAGAAAGCGCGGGAAGGTACAGGTCAGATATGACCATAAGCTGCTTGAACCTATCCTGAGAGATACCTACGGAATTATACTCTATCAGGAACAGGTTATGATGATTGTAAGTGCGCTGGCAGGGTTCTCGTTAAGTGAGGCGGATACCCTGCGTAGGGCCATGGCCAAAAAAGAGCCGGAGATAATGGAGAGGCTCAGCAAATTATTTATCGAAGGCGCTAAAAAGAACAGGATTGACGAGAAAACAGCGGAAAAAATATTTAATCTGATAGCGTACTTCGCGGGATATGGATTTAATAAAAGTCATTCTGCCGCCTATGCGCTGATTTCCTATAGAACGGCGTACCTGAAGGCGAATTTCCCCGTTGAATTTATGACGGCGCTTCTGACAAGCGAAAAGGACAATATTGACAAGATAGCCTTATATAAGGAAGAGGCCGAAAGGATGGGCATACAGGTCTTTCCGCCCGACGTGAACGAGAGCTTTGCTAAATTTACCATGACCAAGGAACATTCGATACGGTTTGGCCTGGCGGCCGTAAAGAACGTAGGCCAGGGCGCCATTGATTCAATTGTCAAAGCCAGGGAAAAATGGGGCAGGTTTGAATCCCTGTATGATTTCTGTGAAAGGGTAGACCCAAGGCTTGTAAACAGAAAGGTCCTTGAAAGCCTTATAAAATGCGGCGCGTTCAGCAGCTTTAACCTTTTCCGTTCGCAGCTTATAGCCGTGCTCGATGATGCCATGGAGACGGCGCAGAGTTTGCATAAGGACAGGCTTAACGGCCAGATGACCCTGTTTAGTTCGTTACGCGAAGACATCAGGTTTAAGAGCCGCCTCAAGCAGCCACCTAGCATTAAGGAATGGCCGGAGAGCCAGTTGTTGGCATTTGAAAAAGAGATGCTGGGCTTCTATATAACAGGACACCCTCTGGCTAAATACGAAAAGATGCTCAGGACATTTACATCGTCTTTAAGCGAGGGTTTAAGGGTTTTAAAGGATGGCCAGGAAGTAACTATAGGCGGTATCATAAATAAGGCAAAGCATACGGTAACAAAAAAGAGGGCCGAAAAGATGGCGATACTTAACCTAGAAGATATGGAGGGATTTGTAGAGGTTTTAGTGTTTCCTGAAACGTATAAAAATTTTGAGCGGGTATTGAAAGTTGATACAATAGTGCTTGTAAAAGGCAAGGTTTCCTTGCGTGATGATATTCCAAAGGTTATTGCGTCTGAACTTATTCCTATTGAAGAGGCGAGGGAACGCCTTACAAAGGCAATCTGCATAGATGTTTTACCGGCCGGAATTGATGACGGCCTGCTGGGCAGGCTTAAGCTTATGTTGCTGAAACATCCGGGGAACATCCCCGTGTTTATTAAACTAAACCTTCCCGATAAGCCTGCCAAAATACTGGTAGAAAAAGAATATTATATCAAGCCGGAGAATTCGCTGGTAGAGGATATCGAGTCCGTCTTAGGTGAAGGGGTTGTAAGCTTTAGCAAAAAGGATTAGTCCCATCCTTTGAAGGTTTAGGATGGTCTATCCCCGCGGATTAGTCCCTTCCTTAAGGCCCCCTCCTTTAGTTCCTTCCTTAGAGAGGTATTAGACCCATCCTTAGTCCCTTCCTTTAAGTGGTATCAGGAAGGACTATCCTTTCTGGATTAAAGGTTTAGGATGGTCTATCCCGCTGGATTAGGAAGGACTATCCCTGTGGGATTAGTCCCGCCGCATAATCTTACCTTGTGCCTAAGGAAATTAAATAGATCCTTCGTCGCCGCAAATGGTTATGTCAAATAGCTCCTCTCGGGACAGAGGGGCAGGATCAAGAAAATTCTTTGAATTTTCTTGATAGCATAGGAAATTATATTAGATTCTTCGGCACATTGCCTCAGAATCAAGGAAAAGTCTCATTAATGAAACTTTTCCTTGACAGGTAAAATTAAAAATATATAATATGTAATATATTGAAAGCCAAATAGTTATGACAGATAAACTAACCGAAAAAAAAATCGAGCATACCAAAGAGTTTCTTGAGCTCTGGATGAAATTTCACGAGACCTATAAATCCGCACTTAACAAAAAGACCATAAGCCCGGAAGAGGAGAATAATTTTCTCCAAACCAAGAGCCTGATAGCAAGGAAATACCAGTATCTAATGGATGAGCTGGAGATCAGGCCCACAGCCGAGGACAGAACCATGGATGTTATAGCTACGATACTATCGCTTGAATCCGTAGCCACCACATCGGACATGCAGCTTAAGAAGTTAGAGGGCGATTGGCACAGCTCCTTCCTCCTGCTAAACAGGATGGTGGGAAAGCTTGAGGCCGGTAAGGCCGAAAGCAAAAAAACCGGCGTTATGGCCCTGATGACAAATAAGCTTTATTATATTATAGCGCTATGCGCCGTGATTCTAATTTTCTATTTCATAAGCAAAATTTTTATAAATTTTTTTAAGGCACAGGGGATTTTAAAATAATTCAAATGAAGACATCCGCCACAAATTTTGGCGGATATGTCTGAATTTGACCCCGCACCTTTCTACCTCGAAGAGATACTTCGTAGCAAAAAGGTGCGGGGTCTAACTCGTCCGCCTCGGGCGGACTCATTAAGGAGTTAATGTGATAACAGATCCCTCGCTTAAACAAGCTAAAATTCTCTGCGATAATTTTAGCTTAAGCGTCGGGATTAATTCGTGCAAATAACTTACCTCGCACTGCGTGCTCCGTAAGTTATGCACTCATTAAGGAGGGTTGTTATGACAAAAAAAGATATTGTTATAAAAATTTCCGAAGAGGCAGATCTTAAACAGATTGACGTTAAGAAGATTGTTCAAAAGACCCTGGACTGCATAATAGAGAGCCTTGCAAACGGCGTAACCGTTGAATTGCGTAATTTTGGAGTGTTCAAAGTAAAGTCAAGAAAGGCGCGCCGCGGCAGAAATCCAAGGACTGGCGTGGAGGTTCCGGTTCCTCCAAAAAAGGTCGCTATTTTTAAGCCCGGCTTGATAATGAAAGCCAAAGTAAAATAAATCCGGCCGATAAACTTCATCTTTCTCCCCATTTTTATACATTAGTATGAGCCATACGGAAACCTGTTATGGAAGGCTTTATTGATAAACACTCCCATTAATTAAAATGGATATAAAAGCAGTCCGCGGGACAAAAGACATAAATCCCGATGAGGCAGATAGCTGGCAGGCTATTGAACATATAGCCCGCCTGACTTTTGGCGCCTACGGGTTTAAGGAAATACGCACACCCATAATAGAGGATACCAACCTGTTTAAGCGCTCCATAGGCGAAACCACGGATATAGTGGAGAAGGAGATGTATACCTTCCAGGATAAGAAGATGAGGTCTATATCGCTCAGGCCCGAGGCAACCGCATCTATAGTGAGGGCATATATTGAAAATGGATTTGACAAAAAGGAAGGTTTTGTGAAATTTTACTATATTGGGCCTATGTTTCGGGCAGAGAGGCCGCAGAAGGGAAGGCTCAGGCAGTTTCATCAGATAGGTGTTGAGGCCATAGGCTCGCGCAGCCCTTTTCTTGATGCGGAGGTCTTGCTTCTATTAAGCAGGTTATTGAATAACCTCTCCATAGAGGGTTTTACCTTAAAAATCAACAGCCTGGGCTGCCCGGCTGACAGGGATAATTTCAAAGCTTTGCTGAGGAAGAAATTAAAAAATCATCTTAAGAGTTTATGCACCGAGTGTAACAGGCGTTTTGAAAAGAATGTTTTGAGGATCCTGGATTGTAAGGAGGAATCCTGCAGAAGAATAGTCAAGGAAATGCCGAAAACAGCCGATAATTTATGCAGGGATTGCGACGGGCATTACGCATCGCTAAAGTCAATTTTAAATGAAAATTCCCTGGGTTTTAGCGAGGATAAAGATCTTGTTCGGGGGCTGGATTATTATACGGGGACGGTCTTTGAGGTTACACACCCCTCTTTGGGCTCGCAGGATGCTATTGGCGCGGGCGGCAGATATGATAATCTGATTGAGCAATTTGGGGGGAAAAGTGCGGGTGCAATCGGTTTTGCCCTCGGCGTTGAGAGGCTTCTTCTGGTAAGCGACCCCGATAAATTAAGGCAAAAATCCGATAAACCCTGCGTGTATTTCGCAACTATCGGAAGCGAAAGTTATAAGGCAGCGTTTGGACTGCTTGAAAGGTTAAGGGCTAACGGCATAAGCGCTCATATTGACTATGAGTCAAAGTCGCTTAAGGCACAGATGAAACAGGCGGACAGGATGAGGGCTACGCATGTTGCGATACTCGGTGAGGATGAGCTTAAAAAAGGCGAAATTCTATTACGGGATATGAAAACATCTGCGCAAAAAAGTATTAAGATAGAGGATTTATTAAAGACACTTTTAAAGCATAGTTGACGTTACTAGAGTTTATTGAGTTCTTTGAGTTCATAGAGTTTTGAGAAAAATGGGAAGTATCCCGAATAAACCAAAACGTCCCCTTTTTGGCGATTTATCTCAGGCCGATGATAAGATAATTAAGCCGTAACACGCTGTTATAATTAATGTTATATAGAAACGACACGATTTACCTTATAGAAACGACACGATTTACCTAGAAACGACACGATTTACCCTTAGGTTTTTTGTGAGGGAAAATCGGTTAAAAGGTCGAGCACTGTTGCCGTAGGCATCCCGAACATAGTGAGGGACGAAGTCCCCTAAGGGGACGAGTTGCGCAGACCCCGATTTTACCGAACAGAAAAACCGACCCCGAAGTATCGGGGGAAAATTTTTTGGGGTGTCATTTTTCTTGGTAACTTATTTTTGGACAAGCAAAAAGAAGTTACTCTTAGGGGTCAGGGGAAATGAAATAGCCCCTATGAAGTTTAAACCATTGAACTGAGCAATCAAGAGTTGTGGCGAGAAAACCCTGAAGCGAGGGAATATTTTAATAAATGGGATGTGTCCCTAATAATCAAATATTTATATTATGGGAAGTGTCCCTAACTCTACTAACTCTTATGGGAAGTGTCCCTAACTCTATAAACTCAAACAACTCAATGAACTCTATTACTCAATAACTAAAGGGTTTTACGATGCTGCGCACACACACAAACGGTGAACTGAATTTAAAACATCTGAGTGAAAAGGTAAAATTATGCGGCTGGGTGCATTCAACCAGGGACCACGGGGAATTAATTTTTATAGACCTGAGGGACCGCTACGGTATAACCCAGGTAGTCTTTAATCCGGAAAATGACAAAAAGCTTCATAGCCAGGCACAAGAGTTAAAAAATGAATTTGTTATAACCGTTGAGGGTAAGGTAAGTGAGAGGCCCAAAGGAACCGAAAATCCTAAAATCCCCACAGGAGAAATTGAGGTCATAGCAGAATCCTTGGCAGTATTAAATGCCTCGCTAACCCCGCCATTTGAGATTTCAAGCTCTCTTGAACCGACAGAGGAACTAAAACTAAAATACAGGTATCTTGATTTAAGAAGGCACGAATCTTCAAAAAATATCTTCTTCAGGCACAAGGTCATCAAATCCATGCGGGAATTCCTGGATAAGAATGACTTTGTGGAGGTAGAGACCCCGTTCCTTACAAAATCCACACCTGAGGGAGCGAGGGATTATCTCGTGCCGAGCCGGTTGAATCCCGGAAAATTTTTTGCACTTCCCCAATCCCCGCAGCTATTTAAACAGCTGTTGATGGTTGCGGGATTCGAAAGGTACTACCAGATCGCCAAGTGTTTCAGGGATGAGGACCTTCGGGCTGACCGGCAGCCGGAGTTTACCCAGCTTGATATCGAAATGTCATTTATCGACGAGGAAGATATATTCCGATTAACGGAAGAGCTATTGGTACGGGTGCTTAAAGAGGCATTAAAGATAGAGCTTAAACAGCCATTTTTGAGGATTACCCATGCGGATGCAATAAACAGATACGGCACAGATAAACCCGATGTCAGGTTTGCACTTGAGATAATTGATTTAACGGAAGAACTGAAGGAAACTGACTTCAGAATATTCAAGGAGTCTATAAATTCCGGAGGCAGGATAAAGGCCATATTCACCCCTTCGCCTGAAAAATTCTCTAACAAAGATATCGATGAGCTTATTGCGCTTGCAAAACAAAACGGGGCGGCCGGTATGACATTCTTTAAGGCCGTTAAGGGTGAAATTTTATCCCCCATCAAAAAATATATTTCTAATGAGAAGTTCAATGAACTTAAAAACAGGTTTTCGGGGGATACCGATACGTTGTGCTTGATGGTGAGCGATAAGGCGGAGGTTTCCTCTATGGTGCTGGGTATATTACGCACCAAAATTGCGGAAAGGCTAAATCTTATAGATAAGAATCTCTTTAGCTTTGTATGGGTCAGGGAATTTCCGCTTTTTTCGTTTAACAAGGAGGAAAACAGGATAGAATCGGAGCATCATCCCTTTACCGCACCAACGGATGAGGATATGGATAATCTGGAAAAGAATCCTCTATCCGTTCGCTCCAGGGCGTACGACATGGTATTAAACGGAACAGAGATAGCGAGCGGAAGCATAAGGATACATAACAGGGACCTCCAGGAAAGGATTTTTAAATTGATAGGTATGAGCGAAGCCGAGGCTAAAAAAAGGTTCGGGTTTCTACTTGAGGCATTTCTTTACGGAGCTCCGCCACATGGCGGAATTGCTTTTGGCTTAGACAGGCTTACAGCCCTGTTATTAAAAAGCGATACGATACGCAGTGTAATAGCGTTCCCGAAGACACAGAAGGCCATATGCCCCTTGACCGGCGCGCCCTCTGAGGTTGACGAGAAACAACTGAAGGAATTAAATATTAAGTTAAGAGAATAAAAATGGAAAAAAGTTTTAAATTTCACAATGACAATGAGGCGTCGGTCCTTTTGGGAAAACACGACGAGAATATCAAGTTGATAGGGAACGAGCTTTCCGTGAAAATAGTCGCGCGGGGTGAGAACCTGTGCATAACGGGCCAAGAGGATAATGTAAACAGGGTATCCGATTTAATAAACGAACTTTTCATAATAATCCGAAACGGCGCATTCTTAAGAAAGGGCGACATATCCTATGCAATAAAATGTATTAAGGAGAATAGGGCACTTGAGTTTTCAAATATATACCTGGATAGAATAGAGGTTGCCTCCAAAAAGAGGTTTGTGACCCCTAAGACCCCCTGCCAGAAGGCTTATGTAGACGCTATACGGGATTACGATATTGTATTCGGCATAGGGCCTGCCGGGACAGGAAAGACCTATCTTGCCATGGCTATGGCCGTCTCAAGCCTTAAAAAACAGGAGGTGAGCCGTATTATTCTGACGCGGCCTGCCGTTGAAGCCGGAGAAAAGTTAGGTTTTCTGCCCGGTGATATCGAGGATAAGGTGAGCCCTTATCTAAGGCCTCTGTATGACGCCTTATATGACATGATGGAAGTTGACATGATAAACCGCTATCTGGAAACAGGCGCGATAGAGATAGCCCCACTAGCGTATATGAGAGGCCGCACCCTAAATAGTTCTTTTATCGTGCTGGACGAGGCCCAGAATACCACCCCCGAACAGATGAAGATGTTTTTAACAAGGCTTGGTTTTGATTCAAAGACGGTAATAACAGGCGACATCACGCAGGTGGATCTCCCGCAGGGCAGGGTATCAGGGCTTATTCAGGTCCAGAGCATCCTTAACGATATAGAAGGAATAAAGTTTATATATTTTTCCGGGCATGATGTTGTGAGGCACGAACTGGTGCAGGAAATTATAAAGGCGTACGAAACACATAACCACTGATAAATAAAACCAACTATGAGACTTAACATACCGGTTGGTTTTATTTATCCTGCCCCTCTGTCCCGAGACTTCGGGGTCGAGGGAAGGAGCCGAAGGCAACGAAGGATCTCTAAATGCAATCATAAATATGTTAAAATTCAATTATGATCTGATCGCATTTACCCTTTGGTAAAAGGATTGAATGAACAGTTTTTTTATTAAAAAAATCGTATCGAGAACCAGCCTGGCAAGATTCTTTATAATAGGGTTATTTTTTATACTGGTAGTAGTTATTTTACTCTATGGCTCGAAACCTCCCGGAAGGATTTTTAAGGAGGGAGACATATCGTCGAAGGATATATACTCGCCTTACAATGTAGATGTCCCTACCGAGATAGACCAGGAAGCCACTAACCGCCTGATAGATGACAGATTAAAAGAACAGCCTGTTTTATTCAGACGAGCCGAGAAGATGAACAAGGTAATCTCTGGTAATATAAACAGCCTTTTCGATAACGCAAAGACCTTAAAATCATCGGAGGCGCCCTTCCAGGAAAAACTTGAAAAATTGAAACAGACATTAGGCGTTCCTATAGCGGAATCAGCGCTCAGGCGTTTGCTGGAGAGTGAAAATATTGACGATTTGAATCTGATGACTAACCAGATATTGGATGAGCTATTAAGCGTGCCCATAATAAAGGATGAAGATAAGAAATCGCTGAAAACCCAGAATAAAACTAGCTTAATAGTGCTGGATGAGTCAAAGAATACCGAGCAATCGTTCTCTCTGGATGGCCTGTTATCGCAGGGAGATTCCAGGGATTTTATAAAAGGCCTAAAAGCCTTTAGTAACCTTGCCGATACAAAGATAAAGCAGGATATTATCGAAATAATCGCCGCCAATATTCAACCCACCATCTATATGGACGCCCAGCTGACCAAGGAAAGGCAGGATTTAGTTATAAAGAAAATAGCTCCTGTATATAAGCAGGTTGAGATAAAAAAAGACGAGCTTATAGCTGAAAGAGGCAGAAGGTTTACAAAAGATAATATCCTGATTTTAAACCAGCTTTTTAAATCTGAAACCTACTCGGTCTATTTAAGAAAAATATCCGGCATTCTTATTATTGTTTTTATATGGACTTTTATAGGTCTTTTTTCCTTTAAGATATTTGAAAAGGATTTTTATTTAAAAAATAAATTACTCCTTTTGGTACTTTCGGTTACTGTGCTTATTACTCTGATAAGCAAGCTTATAAATTTGTATCAATTGCCCGTATTTATCTGCGCGGCACCCTTAGGCGCTATGTTAATACTGCTTCTTATAAATCCGCAAGTCGCTTTTATAAGCGGATTTTTAATCAGCAAGTTATCCGCCCTTGCAAGCGGCGTAGACCCAAGTGTGGTAATGATATACCTGACCGGCAGCTTAACCTCGGTAATTTTTATGATCAAGGCAAGGCAGAGGGCGCACGTTCTACGGGCAGGGCTTCTGGTTGGATTATTCCTGACAGTCGCTATTATTGCCGCCTCGCTCTTTAAGGGACAGATTGAAGGCGATATTTTTTTGAAGGTTTCATACGGCCTTTTGAGTGGGTTTATAAGCGCTTCCCTGACGCTCGTGTTACTGCCGATATTTGAGTATATTTTTGGACTCACTACCGATATAAGCCTTCTGGAGTTATCCGACCTAAACCACCCGCTTTTAAAGATGCTTGCAGAGCGGGCATCGGGCACATACCACCATAGTATAACCGTGGGCAGTCTTGCCGAGGCCGCTTGCGATGTTATCGGCGCAAAGAGCCTTCTTGCAAGAGTAGGTTCATACTACCATGATGTAGGAAAGCTGCATATGAGCAGGTATTTTGCCGAGAACTCCCCGCATGATAAAGATGAACACTCTCGCCTAACCCCCACAATCAGCAAGATAATTATAACAAATCACATAAAAGAAGGGGTTGAGCTCGCAAGGAAATACAGGCTTAATGATGATATTATAAGATTTATTAAGGAACACCACGGAACCAGCGTGATCCACTATTTCTACCAGAAGGCTCTTGAGGACTCTAAAGATGTTGAGGAATTAAAGGAGGAGAACTTCAGATACATAGGTCCAAAGCCTCAGACAAAAGAGGCCGCTATAGTTCTTCTGGCAGACGCGGTTGAAGCTGCGTCAAGGGCCCTGTCCGAACCCACCCCTGCCTCACTTAAGGAGCTGGTACACGATTTAATAAATAATAAGTTTATAGACGGCCAGCTTGATGAGTGCGACCTGACGCTTAAAGATCTTAATAAAATAGCGGAAAGTTTCTTAAGGGTATTGCTTGGTATTTTTCATGCCAGGGTTGAGTACCCCTCAAGCGAAAAAGAGGATCTTAAGATTTCGATTGAACGTAAGGCTGACAAATCTGCATAGCGGGATTGAGTTTTTTCCCGGGAAAATTTTGAAGGCTGCGAGAAGAGCGCTTGGCCTAAAATCCTGTGATATAATTGTGGTTGACAGAAAATTTATCAGGGGCTTAAATCTTAGGTTTAGCGGAAAGGATAAACCCACGGATGTTCTGGCATTTGATTCGCGAGATCCATCCGATAAGAGCCGTGTGGAGAATTTTATCGGTGACGTATTTATCTGTTCGGATATCGCCAGGGAACATATAGATAGCGTTTTGCACGGAAGACGGAAGGCACTTTTAAAAAAACCTACAAGGAAGGAACTTATAACTAATGAGCTATGCCTGTATGCAGTGCATGGCATTCTTCACCTTCTGGGTTATAGTGATAAAACCCCAAAAGCAAAAAAGGGAATGTTTAAAATACAAGAGGAGATACTAATCCAGAAAGGATAGTCCTTCCTGATACAACTTAACCCTACAAGGGTAGACCCTCCTAATCCAGAAGGGATAGGCCGACCTCTTTCCATTAAGGTTGGGCCTAATGCCTCTCTAAGGAAGGGACTAAGGGAATATGCTGCCAAGAAACTTAATTGACAGTCTGAATTTCGCAGTTGAGGGCCTTATTTATGTAATAAGGACCCAGCACAATATGAAACTGCACATTTTCTTTACCGTTACGATTATCTGCCTGGGTTTTTTCTTAAACGTACCAAGGGTTGAAATGATCGCCCTATGCATTTCTATATCCCTTGTCTTGCTTACCGAGATGATAAATACCTCGATAGAGCTATCTATAGATATGGTGAAAGAGAGTTTTCATCCGCTCGCGAGAATCATAAAAGATATAAGTGCCGGAGCGGTATTAGTTGCTTCTGTGAATGCTATTATAGTAGGGTACCTTATTTTTATAGGCAGGATTGAGCCGCAGATAGGTATGACCGTATCGAGGCTTAGAAACTCTTCATGGCACACTAGTTTTTTTTGTCTTGTTATTCTTTTATGCCTGGTTATAATAGGGAAGGCCATTTTTCATAGAGGGACCCCGCTAAGAGGCGGTATGCCAAGCGGTCATGCTACGGTTGCATTTTCTATCTGGACAATAACCGCATTCCTTGGCTCGAATATAGTAGTAGTGTCCCTGGTATTTATTTTGGCCGTATTGATAGCCCAGGGGAGAGTAAAAAGAGAGATTCACACCGTATGGGAGGTTGCCATGGGCGGATTGTTCGGTATTGTGGTAACGGCCCTGATTTTTCAGGTTTTAAAATAGTTATGTCAATAGTAAAGACAGAGGCGATTGTGCTAAAAAAAAGGGACTATAGGGAAAGTTCTCTTTTGGTAGATTTTTTTACGAACGATTTCGGAAAGGTTAAGACAATTATAAAAGGTGCCAGGCGAAATAAAGCAAACATAAACGGCGACCTGGCGATTTTTAGCTGTAACCATATAGTATTTTATGAATCAAAGCATACGGATATAAATAAACTTACCCAGTGCCAGCTTATTGACAGGTTTGAGAAGATAAGGAAGGATATTTCAAAGATAGCCGTTGCAAGTTATTTTATAGAATTGGTGGATGCCCTATCCAGCGTTCAGGACCCTAACCAAGAATTATTTGAAACGCTGAAGCGGTCATTGGAGTTGTTAGGAGATAACGAATACCCGAGTATAATCGCAACCGTGTTCCAGATAAAACTGCTGCATTTAAGCGGTATTCTGCCTGATCTTGAAGCCTGCTGTGTGTGCAAAAAGCGTATATCGCCAGAAGGTATATTTTTTTCCGTTTTTCTGGGAGGCATTCTCTGTAAGAGATGCGCGGACAGCGAGCCTTCCGGAGTTAATATATCGCAGGACGCCTTAAACGCTATGAAGGGTATTTCAAAGCTCGTGCTCAATAAAGCAAGAGATTTTGATTTTCCCGCTCCCATCCGCTTAGAGCTGGATGATATCCTGAGGGATATATTCAGGTTTCACGTGGAAAGGAATCTGAAAAGCCTGGATTTTTTAAGTAAGGTGCATTAAAAAAACAATGACAGAGTCTCGTTATAGAGTTATTGTGTTATAGAGTTTTTTGGGTTAAAACCCTATAACCCTAGTAACGCAAGTAACCCAATAACGAAACAATAATTTTTTAAATGGACTTTCAAACAATAATAGAAAAGCTAAATAAATTTTGGATATCCAAGGGTTGCCTGATTGCCCAGCCGTATGATGCAGAGGTAGGCGCTGGCACATTTCACCCCTTGACTTTTTTTAAATCCCTTGACAAAAGGCCGTGGAAAGTGGCCTTTGTCCAGCCATCTCGAAGGCCTACAGACGGCAGGTTCGCGAATAACCCCTTAAGGACTCAGCGCTACTACCAATACCAGGTTATCATAAAGCCTGCACCTCATAATATCCAGGGGCTCTATCTTGAAAGCCTGAAGAAATTGGGGATTGATTTAAAAGATCACGATGTAAGGTTTATCGAGGACGACTGGGAGTCTCCCACCCTTGGCGCTACGGGGCTTGGATGGGAGGTATGGCTGGATTCGCTTGAGGTTACGCAGTTTACTTATTTCCAGCAGGTGGCAACGCTGGATCTTGAGGTTATATCGGTTGAGATTACATATGGCCTTGAGAGGATTGCGATGTTCGCACAGGACACGTTTAACCTGTTCGAATTATCCTGGGATAAAAACAATTCATACGGGGATATACATAAGCAGGATGAAGTCCAATTTTCAAAATATAATTTTGAGAAATCGGATATAGCTGCTTACCTAAATTTGTTTGACACCTATGAAAAGGAAGCCCTGGGCCTACTTAGGGAAAAACTGTTTAGGCCTGCCTATGATATGATGCTTAAGAGTTCCCATATATTTAATATGCTTGATGCGAGAGGGGTTTTAAGCCCATCCGAGCGGCAGTCCTACATCGCGCGCGTCAGAAATTTAGCTAAAGGTTGCGCGATGGGGTATTTAGAGAATAGAGAAAAAGGTTGAGGCTAAGGTTAAAAGAATAGTTATGAGTTATCCCGAATGAAGCTACTTTTTATGGCGTTGCTTCGGGATCCCGAAGCTTTTCTTACGAAGTCTCTACATTCGGGACAAATTATGAGTTATGAGTTGAAAAACAAAGACTAAAACTTAATAATTTTTCAACCTAATCCTACAAGGATAGACCTTCCTAATCCTTTTAAGGAAGGGTCTAAACCTTAATCTATAAAATGTGATAAATATTGCGGCGAGAAGATCCCGAAGCAAGGGAATATTTCAATAAAAATATGTGAGGTGTCCCAAATTTTTCCCAAAGGAGGAGTATTATGAGCAACGATATAAATAATTCCGTTGAAAATATATTACTTCACAAGGCTAACTTGATAAAAGGATCAGTAGCGCTTAAAGAAAGACACATTAAAAATTTATTCAAGGAGTATAGAATTGATTATAACGAAAATAATGTTAGAATATTTCTTATGGGCGCTGTTGATGCTATGGTTTATGATATGGGATGCGCTTTGGATTTTACGAAACAAAAGGGTAACATTAATGATTGGACGTCCTATGAAATGAGAAAAATAATAATTAATAAGTTATGGGAAATAAGTAATGGGTAGGTACAGTAAATATATTTTATCAATTTTGATATTATTTTACTGTTGCGATAGTGCCAGCGCCTATTTTGAAAATTATCCTCCCTATAAGTTTAAAAATGGACCGCCAAAGCACTTGCAAGATGAACCATTGATACATCTTGACTATGATGGAACTGAATTTAAATCTGGAGATGGTAAAGTATCTGTAATATTAACAAAAACTCCGAACTACTCATTTTTGGTGCAGGAAGGGAAAAGCGTATTAGTTAATAAAAAAAATGATGAACCACCTCTTCCTACTCGTATATATTGGGTTGATGTAGACAAGAATGGTTTGAAAGATTTTATAGTAATCTATAACTATCAGATGGTTGGATTAGGTGGATATGAAGATATGATAGAGATATTTTTAAAGAGAGAGAATAATTCATATCAGAAAATTTGTTATAATTCTATGTCATCTGGCCCTGAGGATTTTTTTGACTTAGACAAAGACGGCAGGTACGAAGTTGTTATTACAGATTTTTATTCAGGCGATGAACACAATTATTTTACTTATAATATTTACGAATTTAAAGATTATAAACTTGTAAATGCAGACACCAAATTTAAAGATTTTCCTAAATTTGTTTGGATTACATTTAAACCAAATGATAAAAATACAACTCATTTGACTAAAAAACAAAAGGTATTACATACAAATGAAAAGAATAATTCAATTAAATACCGGGAAGTCAAATAAAACACAAGGAGAACTAAATTGAAAAGAAGAAAAATGAGTGTAAGAGAATTGGCTAAAGATTATCTTGAGAAAAAGTTTGGCGAAGTACCCGAATTTTTCCATGCTTCTAAATATTATACAGCTGGAGAATCTTGGACTGGAAGTCCTGCTTGGTGGTTTGATGTTTCTCTTAACAGAATAGAAGATGAAACTTGTAAAGAAATTCATCTGCTTTGTCAGAAAGAAAATAGAATAGATTTTTGTTGTCTGAAAGTACCAACGCATTTCTTTCGCGAAAAACTTGATTTATTAAAGGTAATACCAAATAGGGGCAAAATACGTCTTCATCTATCTGCTAGACAAAGGGATATTTTTTGTGATATTAGAGGTGCTGGAAGAATTAACTTTAGTCAGTGGTTACAAAAGGATATTTAAATTAATCAGGGTTCCCTGCGAGTGTGTTTTTGAGCCACATCTTGAAATAATATCGGGTGGCAAGGTTGGTGCTTTAAGCAAAACCTTGCGAAGCTGAAGCGGGCAGGGTTCCCGAGCGTAAGTGAGGGAGAGCGAGGCTGAGCACGGAGCGAAGTTTTGCCACGCTGGGGCAAAACAAGCGTTTTTGCGAAAGCACAACCTTGACAGGACCCGAAATAAAATTTAAAAAATGAAAAAATCCGAGATTAAAAAATCTGATTTTATATTAGAGATTGGGACTGAGGAGATACCATCCGGCTATCTGGATGGAGCGATGGATAATTTACGCCTAAACGCAAAGCGCCTTTTGGGTGAAAATCTCCTTGAATATAAATCATTAGATGTATTTGCCACGCCGCGGAGGCTGGTTCTTCTGGTAAAGGGATTATCCTGTGAGCAGATTGCAAGAAAGGATGTTAAGCGAGGCCCCTCTTATGAGTTTTCATACGATAAAGAGGGTGAGCCAACCAAAAGCCTTATGGGTTTTATGAAGCGCTTTAATCTAACGCCTAAAGATTTAACAATCATAGAAGAGAACGGAAAGAGGTATGTCTGCGGCAATATAGCCCAGAGGCCTAAAAAGACCGTAGAGGTATTAAAGGCGTTGTCTCCCGAATTAATTTTGAAAATTGATTTTCCGAAAAGCATGGTTTGGGATGAATCTCTCCTGAAATTTGCAAGGCCCATAAGATGGATTTTAGCCTTATATGGCAAAACCAAAATAAACTTTAAATTAGGTTTATTAAAGAGCGATAATCTGACATTCGGCCACAGATTTCTTGCGCCCCGGGCAATAAAAATAAACGATGTGAGCCAATACTTTAATTCCCTGAAAAAAAGTTTTGTTGTTGTGGATCAGGCCCAAAGGAAGAAGATTATATTGGACGGGGCAAAACGGCTTGTCAAAAAAATAGGGGCTGGCGAAATACATAATATAGGCATCCTTGAGAGCATAAAATATCTTGTCGAATATCCCAGCATATTCCTAGGTGACTTTGACAGAGAGTATGCTGACTTGCCGAAAGAAATAGTGGTCCATACAATGTCAAAGAACCAGAGAATCTTTGCGCTAACCGGTTCTAAAGGGAAGCTGCTGCCTAATTTTATAGCGGTAGCGGACGGTAAGCCCAAAAAACTCTCCGTTGTAAAAAAGCACTATGAGGGGGTATTGAATGCAAAATTAAAAGATGCGCTGTTCTTTATGAAGGAAGATTCCATGCAGAAATTGTCCGATAGAACAGCCCTTTTAAAAAATGTTATTTTTCAAAAGGAAGCAGGCTCTTTTTTTGAAAAAACAGAAAGGTTAAAATCTCTTTGCCTTTTTATTGCATCCGAGTTAGATGTCAAAGCGGACTCAAGAGAAAAGCTGAATAAGGCCGCGGCTCTTTCCAAGGTTGATTTAACCACGTCTATGGTGAGGGAATTTCCGGAGCTTCAGGGGATTGTCGGCAGTTCATATGCCCAAAAAGAAGGATATGACCGTGAGGTTACCACGGCTATTTATGAGCAATATTTACCACGACAATCAAATGACAGGTTGCCTGAAAGCGTCTTAGGCATGATCCTGGCATTTGCAGATAAGTTTGATAATCTGGTATGGCTTTTTCTGTCAGGCATCCAGCCGACCGGAAGCGAAGACCCGTACGGCTTAAGGAGAAACGCTAACGGATTAATTTCAATATGGTTTAATTTAGATACAAGGTTTAGATTATCCCTTGACAAACTGCTTTATGAAAGTATAAAATTGGTGGACAAAAAATTTACCCTGCATCCAGAATGCCACGGCTATGAAGCCGTGGATGAATGGCATTCGGGCGGGATTCCGCCCCGCGAGCGGAAGACCGAAAATAAAGGTGCCACGGGTGTAAACCCGCGGGGCTCCACTGTCTCTTCTGATACGCTTAAGGAAAAGTTAAGAAATTTTTTAAAGGATAGATTTCGCTCGATATATTCAGACTCAAGCAGGAAGGATATAATAGATGCCGTTCTATCGAGTGACTTTGATAACCTTGCTGACGTCAGAAAGAGGATTCTTGATTTAAGCGGAATGCCCAGAAATGGCGCCTTGGAAGAGGCGAGGATTATTATCGAAAGGACAAGTAATATTCTTAAGCCAGCCGGCGTTGATTTAACAGAAGTAGATAGAACTCTTTTCAGCGATAATGAGGAGGGTAATCTTTACGAAGCTTTTTTGAATTTTAAAAAGGGCGCCGAATTTTTATTAAATTCAAGGAAATATATTGAGTTTACAGAGTTATTTTCTAAAACCTTTAAGGAACCCCTTAATGAGTTTTTTAATAAGGTGCGGGTTAATGTGGATGACCAAAAAATAAAACTGAACAGGTTGGCATTGCTTAAAGGAATAAATATGCTTTATACTGCTAAAGTGGCGGATTTATCGAAGCTAATAAAGGAGACGATACAATAATAGATCCCTCGTCCGCCACAAATTATGGCGGACTCGGGATCAATTCCCCTGCACCGTATGGTGCAGGGTCATTGAGGAGGATTAGTTTAGATGGCTAAATATGTATACTTCTTTGGTGACGGGAAGGCAGAGGGCAGCGCTCAAATGAAGAGTTTATTGGGAGGCAAGGGCGCAAACCTTGCAGAGATGACAAACCTCGGAATACCGGTGCCGCCCGGTTTTACAATCTCAACTGAGGCGTGCATCCACTTTTATAAGAATAATGAACAATACCCCGAGGGGCTTATAGAGGAAATAGAATCAAATCTGAAGCGCTTAGAAGGGCTCCTTAAGAAGGGCTTTGGGGATGGGAATAACCCGCTTCTGGTATCGGTGCGTTCGGGAGCCGCCGTCTCAATGCCCGGGATGATGGACACTATTTTAAATCTTGGCTTAAATGAAAACACCGTAAAGGGCCTGATAAACAAATCCAAGAATGAGCGCTTTGCCTATGATTCATACAGGCGCTTTATTCAGATGTTCTCTGATGTGGTGCTTGGAGTTGAGCATGAATTTTTTGAAAAACTGATAGAGGGAAATAAAAAGTCTCTAAAAGTGAAACTTGACACCGAGTTAAACAAGGAGGCTCTGAAAGAACTGGTTATAAGCTACAAAAAACTTGTAAAAGAAAAAAAAGGTTTTGATTTTCCCGACGATCCGCGCAAACAGCTTAAGATGGCCATAAATTCTGTGTTTGAATCATGGAATAACCAGAGGGCTATTACCTATAGGAATTTGCATAACATGCCGCATGACTTAGGTACCGCAGTTAATGTGCAGGCCATGGTCTTTGGAAACATGGGCAATACCTCTGGCACAGGAGTGTGCTTTACAAGAGACCCAGCTACCGGAGAGAATAAATTTTACGGCGAGTATCTTATGAATGCGCAGGGAGAAGATGTGGTAGCAGGCATCAGGACCCCCCAGACCATAGAGCACCTGAAGCTTGATATGCCGGATAACTATGGAGAGCTTGTAAAAATTTATCAGAAACTCGAGAAGCATTATAAAGATATGCAGGATCTGGAATTTACCATAGAGGAAGGGAAGCTCTATCTCCTTCAGACGAGAACGGGTGCAAGGACAGCAATGGCTGCGGTGAAAATTGCCGTTGATATGGTAAATGAAGGCCTGATAGATAAAAATACAGCTCTCTTAAGAATCAAGCCTGAACAACTGGACCAGCTTTTACACCCCACCATTGACCCTAAGGAAAAATTAAATGTTATTGCCAAAGGCCTTCCCGCCTCCCCCGGAGCAGCGGTCGGTAAAGTTGTATTTAACTCGCAGAAGGCCATTGAGGTCGGCCAAAAGGGAGGAAAAGTAATTTTGGTAAGGAGGGAGACCTCCCCCGAGGATGTAGGCGGAATGGCAGAATCTCAGGGGATTTTAACCGCAACCGGCGGAATGACTTCTCATGCGGCAGTTGTCGGCAGGGGAATGGGGAAGTGCTGTGTGGTAGGCTGTAATGATTTAGCAATAAGAGAAGGGGAAGGGTTATTCAGCGTAAATGGCGTTATTGTAAAAGAAAACGACGTCATTACGCTAAATGGTACAACCGGGGAGGTAATACTCGGTGCGGCAACGCTGATTGAACCGCAGCTTACAGGAGAGTTTAAGGTTCTTATAGGCTGGGCGGATAGCATAAGGAGGCTTGCTATAAGGACAAATGCGGATACCCCATATGATGCGAAGGTGGCAAGGGACTTTGGCGCTGAGGGAATAGGGCTTTGCAGAACGGAGCATATGTTTTTTGGCGCAGACAGGATACCTATAGTAAGGCGTATGATAGTTGCCGACAATAAGGAAGACCGGCAGAAGGAGCTTGATAAGTTATTGCCCATGCAAAAATCCGACTTCAAGGGAATTTTTAAAGTCATGGAAAACCTTCCGGTTACTATAAGGCTTCTTGATCCGCCGTTGCACGAATTTTTGCCCAACACGGATGAGGAAATAAAGAAAATGGCGAAGGATCTCTCGGTTGATGTGAGAGTCCTTAAGGATAAGGTTAATAGCCTGCATGAGTTTAATCCGATGTTAGGTCATCGCGGGTGCAGGCTCGGCATAACATACCCTGAGATTTATGAGATGCAGGTTCAGGCTATATTTGAAGCAGCCTGCGAATTAGCGAAAGAGGGCCAGTATATTATCCCGGAGGTCATGATACCTCTGGTTGGGCATATAAATGAGTTGAAATTTACCAAGGATTCGGTGATAAAAGTTGCCGAGCGAACCATGAGTAAATATGGCGTTAAACTTGAATATATGATAGGGACAATGATAGAGGTGCCCAGAGCAGCTATTACAGCCGATGAAATTGCAAAGGAAGCTGAATTCTTCAGCTTCGGCACAAATGACCTCACGCAGATGACGTTTGGTTTTTCCAGGGACGATGCCGGAAAGTTTCTTCCGTTCTATATTGCAAATGGGATTTTAGAAAGAGATCCGTTTGTGGCTATTGACCAGGCGGGAGTCGGCCAGCTTATTAAAATTGCCGTGCAAAAAGGCAGGAGTGTGCGTCCTAAACTAAAGGTTGGAATCTGCGGCGAGCACGGGGGAGAACCGCAGTCAGTGGAATTTTGTCATAAGGTAGGGCTCGATTATGTAAGCTGTTCACCGTTTCGCGTCCCAATTGCAAGGCTGGCTGCGAGCCATGCGGTTTTAAAAGAAAAAGCGTAAAATAAGTAATCATGGATCCTATAAAACTCTATCTAAAAGACATACAGCATATTCCTCTTTTAACGGCCGAAGAGGAGCTTAAGCTTGCGCGGCGCGTTAAGAAGGGCGACGCCAAAGCAAGAAAGGTTATGATACAGTCCAACCTAAGGCTTGTGATTAACATAGCGAAAAAATACAGCTTTCTTGGTATTCCTATGCTGGACCTGATTGAAGAAGGCAATATGGGACTCATGAAAGCTGTTTCAAAATACAACCCGAGGAAAGGATACCGCTTTAGTACGTATGCTGCATGGTGGATAAAACAATATGTCTTAAGGGCAATAGCAAATCAGGGAAAAACCGTAAGGATACCTGTTTATATGGTTGAGAAGCTTGCCAGATGGAAGAAGATTACCGAGCAACTCACTCAGAAACACGGCAGAATACCGAATATCAAGGAAATAGCAAAAAAAATGAGATGCTCTTTACAGAAAGCGGACGAAATAAATAGTTTTATTTCTACGACTTCATCTTTGTATGCGCCAATAGGAGAGGATTCAGACGGTCAATTTATGGATTTGATAGAGGATGAAAGCTCCAAGAGCCCATCTGACGAGCTGGTCCATGTTTTGAAACAGGAAAAGGTCCGTGCTTTACTAAACAGGTTAAAACCAAGGGAGCAGAAGATATTTAACTTAAGGTATGGCTTGTCGGACAGCACACGGCATACCCTTGAAGAGACAGCCAAGCATTTTAATATAACAAGAGAACGCGTAAGACAAATAGAAAGCACTTGTCTTAAGAAACTCAAACTTTACATGTCCGACGAGGACTATTTAAAATAGGTAATATGTACTCTATGAAAATAACCAATATCCAAATTCCAATCACCAAATAAATTTCAATATCCAATACCCAATTATCCAAACACAGGTTAGTTTGGTTATTGGTGCTTG
>JAGVOB010000044.1 GCA_020052955.1 Candidatus Omnitrophota bacterium
GAAAGAAAACTTAAAGCAATTTTTGCTGTTGCTTACTCTAAGAACCGATGAGTCAACTATTTCCTTACGGTAACATTTATTAATGAGTCATCAGGTATGAAATAAGCCCCATCAAATTAAATTCTCGTTCCATCGTCTGGCTCAGGTCGGCCATCCGCCCTAACTTAGCTAATAGCAAATGGCTTATGGCAAATAGTAACTCTTGCTCTTAACCATTTGCGATATGCTATTTGCAATATGCTAAAAATTGGTGGGCAGGGAAGCCTGCCTGCCGGCAGGCAGGGATTTGGCGCCCTTCACTCGAGCCGATTACATCGGCTCAGGATGTTGTGGGTCGGCCACCCGCCCAATAAACATATGCTCCTCTTCGTCGCATATATTGTGCTCCCTTCAAATCCTTCCTCAAAGGAAGCAAAACTAAAGTGGGCAGGGAAGGATTTGAACCTCCGTAGGCTATGCCGACAGATTTACAGTCTGTTGCCATTGACCGCTCGGCCACCTGCCCAATAAATTCAGTTCACATCTAACAGTAAAGTCGCTATACGAAAGAGCTATTTAGTCCCACGCTATGCTCGGGGCTCCATTTCGCATTTTTGCGAAATGGAGCTGGCGGAGGGAATTGAACCCCCGACCAGAGGTTTACAAAACCCCTGCTCTACCCCTGAGCTACGCCAGCGAAATATTATCACAAAGTAGCGTCCTGTCCGCCAGGTTTTTGGCGGAAGCTACGCCAGCATCTATGTTTTGCAATGTAGCGTCCTGTCCGCCACGATTTTTGGCGGAAGCTACGCCAGCAATAACTATTTCACAATGTAGCGTCTCGTCTCGCCTTGAGTCCCGTAATTTTGGGACTCAGGCAGAAGCTACGCCAGCGAAAAGTGTGTTAATTATATAATAATTTAAACGAAAAAGGCAAATATTTCAATAGGTCGCTTGCAATTAGGGATAGCTCGCCTTTTTCCTTTTTGGCTAAATCGCCGCTTAAACCATGAATGAACACGCCAAGTTTTGCTGAGTTAAATATTCCTATACCCTGTCCTATAAGACTCGCTATTATCCCTGCAAGGACATCTCCGCTGCCTGCGGTAGCCATACCGGGATTTCCGGTATCGTTAATATAGCAATCTCCGTCTGGATTTGCAACAATTGTTCTATAACCTTTTAAGACAACAACAATTTTAAAATCCCTTGCAAAATTTTTTGTTACTTTGATTCGGTTTTTCTGTATAAAATCCTTATCCTTTTTTATCAACCTTGCCATTTCGCCGAGATGGGGAGTAATAACTATATCCGATTTTCTTTTATTTAATATCTTTACATCCTTGGATATTGCATTTATCCCATCTGCATCTAAGACAATAGGCTTATCTATAGTCAAAATAAGTTTCTGTATCAATTTTTGGGTTTCTGGCTCCTGCGATAAGCCCGGTCCAATCGCTAAAACATCTGCTTTTTTGGAAAATGATAAAATCTTATCCAGGGCACTTGGGCTAAGGCTTTGTTTTTTTGTTTCTGGTAGCGGCTTTGTCATTACCTCAATAAATTTTAATGCTAAAATACAATTTAGACTTTTTGGAATTCCTGCCGTAACAAGCCCGCTGCCTGATAAAATCGCTGCCTGTCCGCAAAGATACACAGCGCCGGTAAATCCGGGACTACCTGCCAGAACAAGCACATGACCATAATCACCTTTGTTAGAATCAGGGTTTCTCTTTTTTAAGATATGCTTAAATTCTTGCGGGATTTTCATCAGGATTTTGAATTTCCTATTAAAATAGCTGTTGCTGTAGCATAATTTCGGGTATGCGAAAGACTGATAATAACCTCTTTTATCTTCCTTTTTAACCTTAATTTCTCAACGCCGCCGCTTAACATAACCATAGGCTTACCGTTTTTATTATTTTGTATCTCAATATCTTTCCAGTCTGCGCCTTTAACCACCCCATCGCCAAAAGCCTTAAAAACCGCCTCTTTTGCGGCAAACCTTGCGGCAAGGTGCATATGCGGAAAATTCTTTTTAAACGAATATGCCAATTCATTATCGGTAAAAATTCTGTTTAGAAATTTTTCTTTTGATTTTTCTATGGCAGATTTTATTCTTTTAACTTCTACTATGTCGGTACCAATTGCGAGAATCATTTTGATAATCCAAAAATTGAAATGCCCCTAGAAATTGCAAGGCAATTTCAGGGACTGAGTCCTGGAAATTCTACCCTGTGGAATGCTCGCCCTACGGGCAGGCATTCCACAGGACTAAAGTACCCGAAATTTCTCGCCCTACGGGCAGGAAATTTCTGGGTGCGAATTTCTCAGGGCCCTGATCAATCTGAAAGATTGCCCAGGACTAGTCCTGATGAAATTCTACGAATTTCTCAGGGCAAAAATCAAAATTGCAATCCAAAATGCAAAAATTTTAAACATTTTGGACTTTGATATGTCATTTTGATATTTCCTGCCTGCCGCAGGCAGGGATTTTTGATATTTAATTTATAACCTTTACCTAATTAGCTCCCTCATCTTTTTCACAGCTTCAAATATACCAACGAATACTGCATGAGATATTATAGAATGGCCTATATTCAATTCGTTCATTCCCTCTATGTGCGCTATGGGTTTGACATTTTTATAGTTTAGGCCATGACCTGCGTTGACTACAAACCCTTTCTTTAAAGCATAATCGGTTGCTTTTTTTATCCTTTTAAGTTCATTCTTCTTTTGCAAGGGAGTTTTTGCATTTGCGTAATTTCCGGTATGTAGCTCAATAATACCGGCACCCACATCCAAAGAAGCGCCTATCTGTTTAATATCCGGGTCAATAAAAAGGCTAACCTCTATGCCACTCTGTTTCAGTATTTGTACTGTTTTTTTTATTTTTTTAAAACCTGCTTTAACATCCAATCCGCCCTCAGTGGTTAATTCTAGGCGTCTTTCAGGCACCAGTGTTGCCTGTTTTGGTTTAAGTTTTAAGGCTACATCCGCTATCTCAGGCGCAATTGACATCTCTAGATTCAGGTGGGTTCTGATTACCTTTATTAATCTGAAAAGGTCTTTTTCTTTTATATGCCGTCTGTCTTCGCGAAGGTGAGCTACTATACTGTCAGCGCCGGCCTCCTCGCAAAGCAGAGCCGCTTTTATTGGGTCAGGCTCAAAACCGCCGCGTGCCTGTCTTATTGTTGCAACATGGTCTATGTTTACTCCGAGTTTCGGCATAGAAAGAGCTAAACCTTATGGGGATTTTTCGATGGGTATGGTAACTTCGACAAATTCATTCTTGAATAATATTCCACCCTTGATAGAGGCGAGTTCCACTTTTTTTGTAAAGGTCTTGGAAAACCCGGAAATACTGATAGGCGAAGTCCTAATAAATCCTACGTCTTCCAGTGTAGCCTTTGAACCTGCTAAGTATATGCTATCTGGTTTAATAACAATCTTTTCCCTTATAATCTTAAAACCTTCCTGAGGCTCTCCCTCCAATACTAGCTGAACCGGAATTCTCTTTGATGTAAAATTTTCCGAATAGACACCCTCCTTGCTTAACATATGCTGTTCCCTGCTTAATGTCTCTTTTACATAAAACCAGCAGCTGACCGCTAGGATAAACGCAGCAAATTTAAGCCAAAAATTACTTACCAACCATCTCATCTATAGTCTCTCTCAATGGAATTTTCTTTATAAATTTACCGGGCATCTTTGGCTTGTATAAATCATTCAATATGCGCTCAAGAGCATCTTTGTCAAGATCTCTGCTTAAGCCTCCCTCAAGCGAAATAGATATAGCTCCGGTCTCCTCAGAAACAACAAGTACCACCGCATCCGTCTCCTCTGTAAGGCCGATTGCTGCCCTATGTCTTGTGCCAAGCGTTTTACTTATATGCTGATTCTGCGTAAGAGGAAATAAGCACCCTGACGCGGCTATTCTGTCCGACTGGATTATAATCCCTCCATCATGAAGTGGAGAAGCCGGCATAAATATTGTCTCTATAAGCTCACTTGTAACCTTACTATCAATAACTATGCCTGTCTCTATGTAGGCCTTAAGGCCCACCTCTCTCTCTATGGCTATCAAGGCACCCGTCTTTTTTTTGGAAAGGCTAACAACAGAGTTGACAATTTCACCTATGACGCGTTCTTCTTTCATGAAGAAACCAAATATATGGTCTTGCCCTATTTTGGCAAGGCCCCTCCTCATTTCAGGCTGAAATATTATCAAGAATGCAAAAATAGAAAGGGCAAAAAGTTTGGTTAAAATCCAGCTTAGAATATCAAGCTCTAATTTCTGGATAAGCAGGAACATCGCCGCAAGCAATATAAGCCCCTTCAATACCTGGACAGCTCTTGTATCCTTTATAAATAATAAAATCCCATAAAATACAAACCACAGGACAGCTATCTCGATAACCGGTTTCCAAAGCTTTAAAAAAATGGATTCCATCTAATTTAAATTTAGAATTGCATCTGTCATGCGGGAAACCTCTCTCATGACCCTTACATCATGAACCCTTACAATATGCGCACCTTTTATGATAGAAAAAGTAACGGTTGCTGCCGTGCCAAAAATCCTTTCATTTACATTTAAATCCAGCACCTTGCCTATAAATGACTTTCTTGAGGTCCCTATCAGCATAGGCCTCTTTAATACCTTAAATTCATCAAGCCTTCTTAGGATCTCCAGATTATCAGTTTTGGTTTTGCCAAAACCAATCCCCGGGTCAACTACTAAACGCTCCTCTTTAATACCCTTTGCCTTTAAGAATTCAATTCTCTCTCTTAAAAATTCGATTATATCAGAAACCACATCCTTATATTCGGGATTATCCTGCATATCGCGTGGTAAGCCCCTCATATGCATTATCACGAGAGGGACATCGTATTTTTTAACAATCTCAACCAGCTTATTGTCATGTCTTAAGGCAGTTATATCATTAACCAAAGATGCCCCCTCCTCCAAAGCGCACCTTGCAACTTCACTTTTACAGGTATCCACAGAAATCGGTATTTTAAGCCTTTTTGCCAGCTTCCCTATAACGGGTATAACCCTTTTAAGCTCCTCTTTTATGCTCACAGATTCTGAATATGGCCTCGAAGACTCGCCCCCTATATCTATTATGTCTGCGCCTTCCTCTTCCATCTGGCAGGCTCTTTTAAGGGCATCCCCCTTCTTAAAATAAACCCCTCCATCGCTAAATGAATCCGGCGTTACATTTAAGATGCCCATTATGAGAGTTTTCTTCCCGAGCTTTAAACAAAATTTTCCGCACTTTAAATCAAACTCCAGCCTATGAGCTCTTTGCGGTTTCACCTTCTGGCTTCTGTGTTTCCTCATTAGCTATTATGCCTAAACCCGTAATCTTCTTTACCTCTTCCCCATCCAATACTTCCTTTTCAAACAAGGTTTCTGCTAATATTTTTAAGCTATCTTTATGTTTGATAAGCTCTTCTTTAGCTTTAGCATAACACTCATCTATGATTTTGCGAATCTCCAGGTCTATCAAGTGCGCTGTTTCTTCGCTATAATTGCGCTCCTCCCCTAAGTCCCTGCCTAAAAAGACTTGTTCGTATGGCCTGCCGAAAGCAAGATTACCTAACTTTTCGCTCATTCCAAATCTGGTAACCATCATGCGCGCATTATCGGTAACCACCCTGAGATCTGATTGGGCGCCGGTGCTTAACTCATTAAATATAATCTCCTCGCTCGCCCTTCCCCCTAATGCTACAATAATTTCAGCCATCAGCTTCTTTTTTGTATGAATATACCTATCGTATAAGGGCGGGGTTAAGGTGTAACCCAACGCTATACCCCTGGGCAAGATAGATACCTTATGAGGAGGGTCGGCTTCAGGTATAAGGAGCGCTAGGATGGTATGTCCGGATTCATGATACGAAATCAGTAACTTTTCTTCTTTAGTGATTACCATGGACTTTTTCTCGGGGCCTGCAATAACCCTCTCTATCGCGGCCTGAAGCTCATCTACAGTAACCATATCCTTGTTTCTCCTTGCCGCCAAAAGTGCTGCCTCGTTCGCAAGATTTGCCAGGTCAGCCCCAGAAAAACCAGGTGTCTGCTTGGCTATGGATTTTAAATTAATGCCCTTATCCAATTTTATATTCTTTACATGAACCTTTAAGATCTCTTCCCTGCCTATAATATCAGGCCTACTTATAACTATCTGTCTGTCAAATCTTCCGGGCCTAACAAGCGCAGGATCAAGAACGTCGGGCCTGTTGGTAGCGGCGATTAAAATAACGCCCTCCTGCGTATTAAAACCATCCATCTCAACCAGCAGGGCATTTAAGGTCTGCTCCCTTTCGTCATGCCCCCCGCCTATACCGGCAAAACGCTGCCTGCCGACAGCATCTATCTCATCTATAAATATAATACACCCTTTTCCCCCGGCCTTTGCCGCCTTCTTTCCCTGTTCAAACAAATCTCTTACCCTTGAGGCGCCAACCCCGACAAACATTTCAACAAAATCAGAACCGCTTATGTTGAAAAACGGAACGCCCGCCTCTCCGCTGACGGCCTTAGCTAGAAGGGTCTTGCCGGTTCCGGGAGGGCCCATCAGAAGTACCCCTTTCGGTATTTTACCTCCTAATCTGGTAAATTTTTTAGGGTCTTTTAAAAACTCTATAACCTCCTTTAGCTCTTCTTTTGCTTCATCTACGCCGGCAACATCGTTAAAGGTAACCCTTACCTTGTCCTCTGCGATTTGAGTCGCCCTGCTTTTGCCAAAGGAAAGCAGCTTTCCCCCACCCCCCTGCGCACTCCTATAAATCAAAAACCAAAAGAGCGCAAAGAAAATTATGGGGCCTAAAACAGTCAGGAAAAAATTAGTCCAGAAGGTTCTCTCGGGTTTTATGTCAAAATCAGCAACATTTTCTCTCAGCAATCTTAAAATATCCTGATCTACTTCGGGTATATTCACTGTAAAGGTCGTGTCATCGCTGAAGGTGCCGCGGATCATATTCCCCATCTTTGAAGCGCTCTTTATCTTATTGGCTGTATTATTCGTCTGGAGAATATGATAAAACTCGCCGTAAGCAACCTCCTTCGGAACCTTGACAGAGAAAGAGCTTATGTTTAACAGTATCATACCTGCTATTAAAAGTATGAGCCACGCAATAAAGGTTTTATTACTATTCTTTACAGTTTTTTTCATTTTTCCGTTTTCCTATCGTTGAGCCCCGCGGGTTTACGCCTTGGCACCTTTATTTTCGGTCTTCCGCTCGCGGGGCGAAATCCCGCCCGTCCGCCTTAGGTGCGGACTGGATGCGGGGTAAATATTTATTTTATCAATAAGTTATAAAAGCTTCAAGATAAATCTTTTTGTCTTGTAAACGCAAATAGAAAATGTCAGGTTTTTTGCAAATTAAAAATGTCAGTAATTTACAGTTAAGAGCGTTTTCTCTTTGTTTTTATATCTTGTC
>JAGVOB010000229.1 GCA_020052955.1 Candidatus Omnitrophota bacterium
CACCTATTACTACAAGATAAGGGCATGGACAAATACCCCAGAGTCAGGCGGTATACCGAGCGGCTGGTCATCTACTGCATCCTGTGTTGTAACAGCACCTCCGGCACCGCCAATCCCGATCTGGCCTGAGGCACCAAGCGGTCTTACATCTAATGCGACTGATCCCGATACCGACGGTAGCTATGCTGTTTCATGGAATGCTGTTACGGGAGCGACAAACTATGAGCTTCTTGAGGCAAATAATGCTGCTTTTAATAGTTCGGCCGCTTATTACCCAACGGGTACATCAGTAGGTATCATTAAAAATACCTCAACTGAAAGCGGAAGATGGTATTATAAGGTAAGGACAAATTTCAGATATGACGACGCAGATCATTACAGCACCTACTCTAATGTTATTTCGGTAAATGTAAGCCCATAGCTCAATTTTTTTATCCCCTTTCTGCATGAGACCACGGCCATAGGCCTTAGGATGAATGCAGGGGATGTCACTAGATGATAAGCCATACACATAGTAAAAGGGTATATTTAGGTACCGCCCTCGCCAAAGGCGGGGTGGAGTATTCCATTAGCGACATATTTTTGATAACGGTTACGTTTTAGGCCTTCCAAAGTCTGTCAAAAACATAGATGATTTTCTTTAATTCCAATACACATTAATATAATATTTGTTATACAAGATTGTTAAGGGATAATTTGCAGCGGCCCCTCCAAACTCCCCATATTAGATATGACGCTTAATTAAATAAAACCAACTATGAGACTTAACATATCGGTTGGTTTTATTTATCCTGCCCCTCGGTCCCTAGACCTCGGGGTAGAGGGAAGGAGCCGAAGGCGACGAAGGATCTCTAAATGCGATTATAAATATGTTAAAATGAGACCGTTGCAAAATCTTTATTTGACGCAGTCTTCCGATATCTACCGAAAGATCTCTCGTCGAGACTAAAGTCTCCGCCCGAGGCGGATGAGAGTGTTGAAAAGAAAGGCTTTTTCAACACTCTCAAAATTCAATTGTGGTTGCATTTAGTCCCTTCCTTAAGAGGTATTAGGAAGGACTATCCTTGTAGGATTAGATTCATGCGCAAGAAAAAGGTATTCTTAATAGACGGCAACTCATTTTGCTACAGGGCTTATTTTGCCATAAAGGAACTTTCAAATTCAAAAGGGCAGCCGACGAATGCAATCTATGGATTTGTCACTATGCTTAACAGGATTATTGAGGCAGAAAAACCCGATTATATTGCAGTCACATTTGATTTGAAGGGGCCGACATTCAGGCACAGGATTTATGAAGAGTATAAAATTCACAGAAAGCCTATGCCCGATGAACTTGTATCACAGCTTGAACCCATAAAGAAAATACTTTCCTATTATAATATTATGATATTCGAGAAGGAGGGCTTTGAAGCAGATGATGTCCTTGCGACTATTTCTAAGAGGTTATCCGCAGGGAATTTGGTAGACATATATATAGTAACGGGAGATAAGGATATTCTGCAGTTAGTGGACAACAATATAAGGGTCTATAATACACATAAGGATGGCCTGATTTACGATATAGAAACCGTTAAGAGAGATTTTGGTGTTGAGCCTACCGGAATTACAGACCTGATGGCTCTTATGGGAGACTCCTCTGATAATATTCCAGGGGTACCAGGTATAGGCCATAAGACTGCTGTTAGCCTTCTTGAGGAATTTGGGAGCCTTGAAAACCTTTTTTCTAGTATTGAAAAATTGAGAAACGAAAGAATTAAGTGTATTCTAAAGGAAAATAGAGATAAGGCATTCCTAAGCAGAGATCTTGCAATATCCAGGTTTGATGTGCCCGTTGATTTTAAATTGGATGATATGCGGCTTAAGGAACCGGACAAAGCGAACCTATTTAGGATATTTAAGGAGTTAGAATTTAAGTCCCTCTTAAAGAATTTTGCGCCCGGACAGGAAGAAGAAGAGCTGAATTACAAGCTTATTTGCACAAAAAAGGATTTTGATGATTTTCTGAAAAAATTAAAAGGCAAGCATATCTTTTCTTTCGATTTTGAAACCACAAGTACTGATCCGATGCAGGCAGAGGCGGTAGGAATTTCTTTCTCATTTAAGGCGAAAGAAGCCGTATATATAGCATTATTTAATAAGAACAAATGTTTTTTAGAGCCTGATTACGTTTTCAATTCTCTAAAGCGTATTTTTGAAGACACATCTTACAAAAAGATAGGACAGAATATTAAGTATGAAGCGATAATCTTAAGGAATAAGGGGATAACTTTAAAGGGTATTTTTTTTGACACCATGGTAGCGTCATACCTGATTAACCCGTCAAAGCCAAATCACAACCTTGATGATATCTCGATAGAGTATTTGAATACAAAGCTGACATCTATTGATGAGCTGGTGGGCAAAGGCAAAAAACAGCTCAGCATGAAGGAAGCGGAATTGGATAAGGTTTATAGATACGGCTGTCAGGATGCGGATATAACATTCAGGTTAAGTAAAATACTTGCAGAGCGGCTTAAGAAATACGAACTGGAGGATTTGTTTTATGAACTAGAGGTTCCTCTCATATATGTATTAGCTCAGATGGAGATTAACGGCGTAAAGCTGGATACGAAGCTTCTAAATAAACTATCAACCGAGATGGAAGAGAAGCTAAAGGGCCTAACAGATGATATATATCGGCTATCCGAGTGCACATTCAACATAAACTCTCCTAAACAGCTTTCCGATGTTTTATTCGAAAAGTTAAAGCTTCCAACCGTTAAGAAAACAAAGACGGGTTATTCAACAGACGTAGAGGTACTCAAGGAGCTTGCTGAAACTCATTCAATCGCCAAGATGCTTTTGGAATACAGGGAGCTTTCAAAGCTTAAGACTACCTATGTTGATGCTCTTCCAAGGCTTATTAACCCCGATACCGGCAGGATTCATACATCTTTTAATCAGACTGTTGCCCAAACCGGAAGGCTTTCAAGTTCAAATCCCAATCTGCAGAATATCCCCGTAAAGACGGCGGAAGGCAGAAAGGTCAGAAAGGCATTTATAGCGGACACTAATTCCAGTTTATTAATATCTGCAGACTACTCTCAAATAGAATTGAGGATTTTAGCGCATCTAAGCGAAGATGAGGTGCTCATAGAGGCCTTTGAGAAAGGGCTCGATATTCACTCTCATACAGCAAGTCTTATATTTGATATAAAAGAAGACTCTGTTATTCCTAGTATGAGAGACATTGCTAAGACGGTGAACTTCGGGATTATTTACGGAATGAGCCCGTATGGACTTTCAAGGGACTTGGGTATTGAGCCACAGAAGGCCAAGGAATTTATAGATTCGTATTTCAACAGGTATTCTAAGGTAAGGGTTTATTTGGATGAGCAAATAAACTTTGCAAGAAAATATGGTTTTGTAAAAACTATATTTAATAGAAGGCGTTATATTCATGATATCTCAAGTACAAATATTCAAGTTAGGCAGTTTGCGGAACGCACCGCTATAAATACGCCAATACAGGGCTCAGCCGCAGATCTTATTAAGCTTGCAATGATAAAGATTCACGAGGCTATAGAAGGCAAAAAACTGAATTGCAGGTTAATCCTTCAGGTTCACGATGAGTTGGTATTTGATTGCCGTAAAGACAGCGTTAAAGACTCACAACTCATAATAAAAGAAATTATGGAAGGAGTGGTTGAGCTTAAGGTACCCATCAAGGTATCAATAAAATCCGGGGATAACTGGTTAGGGGCATAGTGCGTTGTCTACTAAATAGCGTTATTATCTAAAAATTAAATATCAAAAATCAAATATCAAAATGACATATCAAAATTCAAAAGTTGAATAAAAAGATGGATGGTAAAGTATGCGGATTCTTTAAATTTTGAATTTTGCATTGTAATTTTGATTTTTGCACTTTGATTTTTGATTTAAGCATTATTTATCTGACAGGGTAACATAGTAATATAAAAAAGGAGAACATTATGAAGAAAAGTATTAAGGTTTTATTCTGCTCTAGTGAGGCTTTACCTTTTGTAAAAACGGGAGGGCTTGCAGATGTAGCAGGCTCTTTACCTTTAGCGCTTGAAAAGCTTGGTATTGAGGTAAGAATTGCGATTCCGAAATATAAAGGTATAGACAAAACTGCGGCTGTGGTAGGCAAGGATATAAAGGTACATTTTATTGAAAATGACGCATATTTTCTTAGAGACGGTTTATATAATTATAAAAATGTCGATTTTCCAGATAATCTTGATAGATTCAGCTATTTTTCAAAGAGAGTGCTGGAGTTTATTAAAGAGATAAACTTTAAACCTGATATTATACATTCAAACGATTGGCAGACTGCATTGATCCCGGTTTATCTTAAAAATTTGTTCATCAAAGATGAAATCAAAGATGAATTTTACAAGGATATAAAAACCGTATTTTCCATACATAATCTAGCCTATCAGGGCATATTCTCCAAGACGGAGTTTCCAAAATTGGGTTTAGATTGGGAGCTATTCAATATCAACGCTCTTGAGTATTATGACAAGATAAACCTTATGAAAGGGGCCATTGTTTTTTCCGATATTGTCACTACCGTAAGCCCAACATATGCGAAAGAGATACAGACCCAGGAGTACGGCTGTGGCTTGCAAGGCCTTCTAAGGGCCCGCTCAAATAGCCTGATAGGCGTATTAAATGGCCTGGATTATGATCAGTGGAATCCTATGAAGGATAAGCTTATTCCAAAAAGATACTCTTTTCTAACCCTGCAGGATAAATATATAAACAAAACAGCTCTTCAGAAGGAGTCCGGACTAGAGGTAAATGATAAAATACCGCTTATAGGGCTTATCTCGAGGCTTGCAGATCAGAAGGGGCTGGATATTTTAGCCGGGTGTCTTGATGAAATGTTGAAACGGCCGTTACAGCTTATAGTCCTTGGTACGGGAGAGCAGAAATATCATCAAATATTCGGGGATGCGGAAAAGATTTACCCAAAGAAGGTTAACGTTACCTTGGGGTATGATGCTGTTTTAGCTCAGAAGATATATGCCGGAAGCGACATATTCCTTATGCCCTCGAAATATGAACCGTGCGGCCTGGGGCAGATTATAAGCCTGAAATATGGGACTGTTCCGCTTGTGCGTAAGACGGGGGGTTTAGCCGATACGGTGATTGATTTGACAGAAAACCCCGATATGGGCAATGGTCTTGTATTTGAAGAGTACAGCTCAGCTGAACTGCTTAAAACTATTGATCGAGCGCTGTCGTTTTATAACAATAAAACTTACTGGAAATCCCTAATCCACAGGGGCATGAACGCCGATTTCTCCTGGAAAACCTCAGCAAAAGAATATGCCCAACTTTATACATTAGCGGCCAGCAAAGTCCCGAGCTAAACGAGGGGAAAACTGTACCCATGCTCTCCTTGAGATGACTAGGGTACGCCCGCCAAAGGCGGGCAGGGATGAACAATGACCGCTCAGTATGAGCCACACGGAAACCTCGGGCTTTAGCCCGAGGAGTTATGGAAGGCTTTACAAGAGATTGATTTCTTAAGAGGACTTATTTTGAAGGTAATTGGCTTAACAGGCAGCATTGCTACAGGCAAGAGTACTGTAAGCGATTTTTTCAGGGAGTTGGGCGCATATGCAATAGATTTAGATAAGATAGTTCACCTTCTTTTAAAAGAGGATAGGTATATTTATAAAGCAATTACTGCCCATTTTGGGAAAAAGGTGCTGGACAAAAACGGCAAAATAGACAGAAGAAAATTGTCAAAAAAGGTATTTACTAATAAAAAAGAACTAAATGCACTGTGCAGCCTTATACATCCTTTAGTTATCAAGATATTGAAGTCAGAGCTAAGTGATATAACAACTAAAAACCCTAATGCTATAGTAGTGGTGGATGCCCCTCTTTTGATTGAGGCCGGGCTTTTGGATCTGGTAGATACGGTTATAGTTGTGAGGGCTGAGGTGTCACTCCAAATTAAAAGAGGAATTAAGAAATTTAGATTATCCAGAGGGGATATCGCAAGAAGAATAAGCTCTCAGATGCCGCTTAAGGAAAAAGAAAGATTTGCCGATTTTATTATTGATAATAGCTTTACTAAATCAAATACAAGGGACCAGGTCAAAAGGATATTTGACCTGGTGTATATAAAATCATAAATTTTAGTTTAGGAGGAAAATAATGGAACCAAATAATTTAAACATAGCAGACCTTAAAAAGATGAAGATCACAGATTTAAACAAAACGGCCAAAAGCTTAAACATAAATAATATAAGCAGTACTAAAAAGCAGGATCTTATTTTTAGAATACTTCAAGGCCAGGCGGAGAAAAATGGCCTTATCTTTGGCGAAGGAGTCCTTGAGATACTTCAGGACGGTTTTGGATTCTTAAGGAGCCCAAACTATAATTATCTCCCATGCCCCGACGATATATATATTTCGCCAAGCCAAATAAGAAAATTTGATCTAAGAACAGGTGATGTCGTAAGCGGCCAGATAAGACCCCCTAAAGAGGGGGAAAGGTATTTTGCCCTGCTTAAAGTTGAAGCGGTAAATTACGAAAATCCTGAGGGTGCCCGGGAAAAGATTTTGTTTGATAACTTAGTTCCGCTTTATCCCCATGAAAGATTTATTTTGGAAACGGAGCCTAAAGAGATTTCCACAAGGATTATGGATTTACTGACTCCCATAGGAAAGGGCCAGAGAGGTCTTATAGTTGCTCCTCCTTATAGCGGCAAGACAATATTGCTTCAGAAAATAGCCAATAGCATAACAAAGAATCATCCTGAAGTTATGCTTATAATACTCCTTATAGACGAAAGGCCTGAGGAGGTAACCGATATGCAGCGTTCCGTCAATGCAGAGGTTATAAGTTCGACGTTTGATGAGCCCGCCGAGAGGCATGTACAGGTCGCCGATATAGTGCTTGAAAAGGCAAAGAGGCTTGTAGAGTATAAGAGGGATGTGGTTATACTGTTGGATAGTATAACGAGGCTTGCGCGAGCTCATAACTCGGTTGTGCCGCACAGCGGAAAGATTCTCTCAGGTGGAGTTGACTCAAATGCCCTCCAGAAACCCAAACGGTTTTTTGGGGCCGCCAGAGATATAGAGGAGGGTGGTAGTTTAACAATAATCGCAACAGCTCTTGTAGACACGGGGAGCAGAATGGACGATGTTATATTTGAGGAATTTAAGGGTACTGGCAATATGGAGCTTAACCTTGATAGAAATTTGTTTCAAAAACGTATTTACCCCGCCATCGATATAAAACGCTCTAATACAAGAAAAGAAGAATTGTTACTGGATCCTGACGAGCTTAAGCGCATATGGATTTTAAGAAAAGCCCTGAATGAACTTAATTCAGAAGAGGCCATGGAGCTTCTGATTTCTAAGCTTCTTAAGACAAAGACAAACATCGAGTTTTTGATGAGCCTAAACCAATTAAAGGTTGATGATGACTAATCCCACCCTTTCGTGCTACGAAGAAAAACCATATGTGAGAAAGAGCGGGATTTAATCCATCCCGAAAGTTCGGGATAAATTCGTCCGCCTCGGGCGGACTCATTTAAAGGAGGTGAAAAAAATGCAAGACAAGTTGCATCCAGAATATAAGCCATCCACTATAACATGCGTTTGTGGTGAGGTCATACATACGTACTCAACAAAGCAGAACATAAAGGTGGATATTTGTTCCAAATGCCACCCTTTCTTTACAGGAAAACAGAAACTGGTTGACTCAGCCGGCAGGATCGAGAAATTTAATAAAAAGTTTAAGACTAAATAATATAATATGTTTGAAAAGCTTTCTTCGACTGAAGCAAGATATGTAGAATTGGAAAAGAAGATGAGCGAGCCTGAGGTAGTTCAGGACAATGCGCTCTATTCCAGGTTAGCCAAAGAGCTCTCAAATATTCAGGGCCTAGTGGTAAAATATAGGCTCTATAAGAAGCTCTCTAGCGAAAGTCAGGGACTCGAAGAAGAGCTGTTTTCAAAAAAGCATGATGAAGAGTTTACCAACCTCCTCTATCAGGAGGTAGCCGATTTAAAGAGAAAGATTGAGAAGTGTAAGAGCGAGCTGGAGGAACTGCTTATCGGCGAAGACCCGCAAGAAAGCAGGAATATAATAATAGAAATACGCGCCGGTACCGGAGGTGCAGAGGCAAGTCTTTTTGTGGCAGATCTTTTTAAGATATATTCTAAATACATAGCTAAGAAGAACTTTAAACTTGAAATGTTAAATACATCTCCTACGGAAGCCAAGGGGTTTAGAGAGATAATATTTTCAGTTAAAGGCAAGGGAGCTTATAAAAGGTTTAAGTTTGAAAGCGGTGTTCACAGGGTGCAAAGAGTTCCCACTACAGAGGCATCCGGCAGGATTCACACGTCTACCGTAACCGTTGCGGTCTTGGCGGAACCAGAAGAGATAGAGCTTGAGATAAACCCCAAGGATATAAAGGTGGATGTGTTCAGGTCGTCTGGTCACGGAGGCCAAAGCGTAAACACAACAGATTCAGCGGTCAGGATTACCCACATATCTACGGGTATAGTTGTAACATGCCAGGACGAGAGATCGCAGCTCAAAAATAAGAATAGTGCATTAAGAGTTTTAAGGGCGAAACTGCTTGATAAATTTAAAGCAGAGCAGGAGAGCAAGATATCTGCAGACAGAAAATCTCAGATAGGTTCTGCCCAGCGAAGCGAGAAGATAAGGACTTACAATTTTCCGGACAGGCGTGTTAGCGACCATAGGATAGGTTTAACCCTGCATAAGTTTGATAATATAATGGAGGGTGACCTGGACGAATTTATAGACGCACTGCTTGTTGCTGAAAAAAATGCTACGTTAGGATCAGGTAAAAATGACGATGAAAATAGAGTTGATTGATACCGGAGATATAAGGTCGCTCTTGAAATATGCAGAGAACTATCTCAAATTGTTCGGTGTAATATCCGCCAGAAATGATGCCGAGATCTTGATTACCCACCTGTTAGGAATCGACCGGTATGATTTATACAATTACGGGGATTTGGATGATAATATCATATCTGCCTATAGAAAGCTTCTTGAAAAGCGCTCCAGGAGAATCCCGCTTCAATATATAACAGGCAGCTGTTCGTTTATGGGAATAGAGTTTATGGTGAGATACGGTGTATTTATACCGAGGCCAGAGACAGAAGTGCTGGTGGATGAGGTTGTGAATTTATTAAAAAAGAAAAGGGATTTTCTAAACATTTTAGATATAGGCACAGGGAGCGCAAACATAGCAATAGGTTTGACAAAATCCTTACATGATTGTAGAATACTCGCTATTGATAATTCAGAACTTTCTTTGGATTTAGCAAAAATGAATTCAAAAAGGAGTAACGTAGACGATAAGATTTCATTTATGCGCATGGATATGCACGAGGGTTTTAATCCTCGCTTGGAATCAACGTTCGATTTGATTATCTCGAATCCTCCGTACATAGAGAGCGCCCAGATAGAAAACCTTGAACCGGAAATTAAACATGAGCCTATAACCGCTTTGGACGGTGGTAGCGATGGGCTCTTATTTTACAGAAAGATTGCAAAAAGGGCAAAAGATTTATTAAGGAAAAATGGCATAATAGCATTTGAAGTCGGTTTCTCTCAGTGCAATAAAGTCTCTGAGATATTAAATAGCTGTTCTTTAGATATAGTTGCCGTTAAAAAGGATTTAAGAGGAATTGACAGGGTAGTAGTTGCAGAAAAAAGGGGTTAGATGTGGAAAAATTTGTAATTGAAGGCGGGCATAGGATTAGCGGGTCTGTTTCTATAAGCGGGGCGAAGAATTCCGCCCTTCCTATACTTGCCGCAACGCTTTTAAGCGATGAGCCTTCTGTAATAAAAAACGTCCCTAACCTAAGAGATATAACTACTATGATAAAGATACTGCGTACCTTTGGCTTAAGGGTTCTTAGCGGAAATGGAACGATAAGGGTTGAGCCAAGAGGTTATAATCAGTGTATAGCGCCGTATAAACTGGTAAGCACCATGAGGGCATCAATATGCGTATTGGGGCCGCTCCTTGCAAAAAAAGGTTTTGCTCAGGTTTCTTTACCCGGCGGTTGCGTTATTGGGCCCAGACCCATTGATCTCCATATTAAAGGTATCAAGGCTTTAGGCGCGAATGTTAGCATAGGCGGAGGTTATGTATATGCGAGGGCGAAGAGACTGCATGGGAATAAGGTATATCTCGGAGGCGCATTCGGCTCTTCCGTTCTTGCGACAGCGAACGTGATGATGGCTGCAACCCTGGCAAGAGGGACAACTATTATTGAAAATGCGGCCTGCGAGCCTGAGGTTGTTGATCTGGCAGATTTCCTTGTAAAAATGGGCGCCAAAATAAAAGGCCAAAAAACTCATGTTATAGAGATACAGGGCGTTAAAAGGCTCTCCGGCGCAGAGCATACTGTTATCCCGGACAGAATTGAAACAGGCACCTTTATGGTTGCTGCCGTTATGACAAACGGAGATATTGAGATTAAAGGCGCAATACCAGATCATGTTGGCGCAGTAGTGGATAAGTTGGTTGAAGCGGGTGCCAGAATAAGCATTAAAAACGACAGAATTAAGGTATGCGGGAGAAACAGGCTTAAACCCATAAATGTAACTACCCTGCCTTATCCCGGGTTTCCAACGGATATGCAAGCACAGCTTATGGCAGCAATGTGCGTTACGGCTGGCATAAGCATAATCACTGAAAAGGTTTATCCGGAGAGGTTTATCCACATAAGCGAATTAAACCGTATGGGTGCGCAGATTATGCTGGAGGGCTCAAGCGCTATTGTTAATGGAATTCCGAGACTTAGCGGCGCACCTGTTATGGCATCGGACCTCAGGGCATCCGCGGCATTGGTTTTAGCCGGGCTTGTTGCAAGGGGAACCACAGAGGTACACAGGATATATCATATTGACAGGGGTTATGAAATGATAGCAGAGAAGCTGCATTCTTTAGGTGCACAAATTCGCCGAGAAAAGGAGGATTAAGTATGGCCGTTGTTATAAGGTTAAAAAGATTCGGGACCAAGAAAAAACCTCATTCGAGAATTGTAGTTACGGATAAACGGTCTGCGAGAGACGGGAGATTCATAGAGCAGATCGGATTTTATGACCCCAGTAAGAGCATGCCGCTTGTGAAGGTTGATAAAGAAAGAGCGCTCCACTGGATAAAGGCGGGTGCGGTTGCGTCTATGACAGTTCGTAGTATTTTTAAAAAGGAAGGAATAATTAAGAAGTAGGTTAAGGCTGAGGAAAAAATTTAATCCTACAAGGATAGACCATCCTGATACATTTAATCCAGAAAGGATAGTCCTTCCTAGTACCTCTCCAAGGAAGGGACTAAAGGATGGGTCTTAAGGAAGGGTCTAAACCTTAACCTAAACCTCAACCTTTAAAGAATATTTTTGACGAATAGTAAACCTCGTTACAAAGGGAGCGTCATTGTTTTTAATAGATGTCCTGACAATATTTCCCGGCATGTTTAGTGGAATTTTAAATGAATCCATATTGAAAAGGGCTATTAAAGCAGGCGTTGTTAATGTAAAGTTGCACAACATAAGAGATTATTCTAAGGATAAGCATCATAAGGTTGACGATAGGCCATTTGGAGGAGGCCCCGGAATGGTTATGAAGATTGAGCCTATATATGATGCCATAAAGGATGTTTTAAAGGGTAGAAAAAAGTCCATCCCCAGAATTATACTTTTAAGCCCCCAAGGGAGAGCCCTTACTCAGGATTTTGCTGAGGAGCTTTCAAAAAATAGGCATCTTATTTTAATATGCGGGCATTATGAGGGTGTTGACGAGCGGGTAAGGGAATATTTGATAACAGATGAAGTTTCTATAGGCGACTATGTGTTGACGGGTGGTGAGCTTGCCGCTATGGTACTGATAGATACAGTCGTGCGGCTTCTTCCGGGTGCACTTGGAGATAAGGATTCCGCAAAGTCAGAATCCTTTTCCAACGGCCTATTAGAGTACCCTCAATATACAAGACCGGCAGATTTTATGGGAAAGAGGGTTCCGGATGTACTTTCAAGCGGCAACCATAAGATAATTGAGAAATGGAGAAGGGAAGAGGCAACAAAAAAGACACTATTAAACAGACCGGATCTTATTAAAACGTAAAATAAATGAATAACCAATTTACCAATCTTCAAACACCAAATAAATCCCAATTGATTTGGTAATTGGTCATTTAATTATCAAAGTTAACAGAAACATAAATTTAAAGGAGAAATAATTATGACTAATATTATACAACTCGTTGAGAAGGAGTATCTTAAAGAAAATATTGCAAAATTCAATATAGGCGATACCGTAAAGGTATATGTTAAGATTTTTGAAGAAGAAAAAGTAAGGCTTCAACCTTTTGAAGGGATAGTTATCAGAAAGAGAGGCGCAGGTGTGAGTGCAACCTTTACCGTAAGAAGGATATCGTTTGGAGAGGGAATTGAGAGGATATTTCCTCTGCACTCCCCCAATATAGATAGGATAGAGTTGATAAAAGAGGGAAAGATAAGACGAGCGAAGTTGTATTATCTTCGCAAAAAGATAGGTAAGGGAACAAAGGTTGAAGACAAGAAAGAAACCAAAGAAGAAATTGCGGCAGAGGATAAGACTAAACAGGTTACGCCTGAAAGCCCTGCGTAAATATGAACTTTCTCTGTCTAATGAGAAGCTTTTAACGGCGGGTGTTGACGAGGCAGGGCGCGGCCCATTAGCAGGCCCTGTTGTCGCGGGGGCAGTTATATTAAAGAAGAAGGATTTTAAAAAAAGAATAGACGATTCCAAATGCCTCAGCGAAAGGGAAAGGCAAGAGGCTTTTAACGAGATCAGGAAGAATTGCCATATAGGGATTGGGATAGTTGATAACAGGGTAATTGATGAAATAAATATATTTCAGGCAGCGAGACTTGCCATGAAAAAGGCATTAGCTTCTTTGAAAATAAAGCCCGACTTGCTGCTGGTTGACGGTAATATGAAACTGGATGTTCCTATAAGGGCTAATTATATTATCAGGGGAGACAAAAAATGCCTATCTATTGCATGCGCTTCTATAGTCGCTAAGGTAACCCGCGACAGTATAATGCATAAATATCATAAACAGTTTCCCGAGTATGGTTTTAATGAGAATAAAGGCTACCCTACTAAGAAACATAGAAAAGCTCTAATTGAATTTGGCTCCTGCTCTATACACAGGGAAAGCTTTAAATTAAAAACCTAATCCTATAAGGATAGACCTTCCTAGTACCTCTAACCCTACAAGGGTAGACCATCCTAGTACCTTTAAAGGATGGGTCTTAAGGAAGGGACTAATCCAGAAAGGATAGTCCTTCCTGATACAACTTATAAGGAAGGACTAATTAGCGGAAATTTACCTTGCCTAGCAATAAAGGACTTATCGGGAAGAAAGCTGAGTCCCTGGCCGTCGATTTCCTCAAAGTAAATGGTTATAAAATAATCGAGCGCAATTATTTTACTAAATTTGGGGAACTTGATATAGTAGCATCAAAGGAGAACTGCCTCTGCTTTATAGAAGTGCGCTCACGTACTTCTACCGCTTTTGGCCTTCCGGAAGAATCCTTAACATCCATCAAGAAGAGGCACCTTGAATTAGCCGCAAGATATTTTATAAAAGTTAGAAATTTTAAGGACCCTATATGCAGATTTGACATGGTGTGTATCCTGTTTGATAAAAACCAAAGCCCTATTTCTATAAAAATAGAAAATGATATTATCTAATAAGCTGGATATAAAAAATCTTACGTTTGAGGAATTGGCCGATTTTTTAAAAAGACTCGGCGAACCTTCTTACAGGGCAATCCAGGTATTCAGATGGCTATATACAAAGGGCGTCTGCGATTTTAATGAAATTACGGAGCTTTCAGGTTTTTTAAGAGAGAAATTGAGCAATAGATTTTATATTTATACGGCAAATATAATAGAAAGGTATTCTTCAAACAAGGATGGCACCGCAAGGTATATTCTGGGGCTCGAAGATAAGAATGTTATTGAATGTGTGCTTATAAAGCAAGGGTTCAGAAATACTATATGTGTGTCTACCCAGATAGGATGCCGTTTTAATTGCAGCTTTTGCGCAAGTGCGCTCAAAGGCTTTATAAGGAATCTTAAGTGCTCTGAAATTTTAGAACAGTTTCTTGCGGTTAAAAAGGATCTGGGCCTTGAAAGAATAAACAATGTGGTTTTTATGGGCATGGGAGAACCCCTTGATAATACCGAAAACCTGATAAAGGCAATAAGGGTATTAAATTCAAAATACGGCATGATTATCGGAATGAGAAAGATTACGGTATCAAGCTGCGGTTTAGTTGACGGAATAAAAAGGCTTATTGAGTCGAGGATAACTCCTGAGTTATCCATATCCCTGCATGCGCCTGACGATAAGATAAGAAATATTCTTATGCCGGTAAATAAGCGTTTTAGAATTGAAGACTTAATAAAAATAGCAAAAGAATATACGCAAAAGACCAAACGATTAATTACCTTTGAATATGTATTAATCAAAAATATTAACGATTCTCCGCTACACGCAAGAAAGCTTGTAAAACTGCTTAAAAGCCTTAAGTGTAAGATTAATCTGATAGTTTATAATAGTGTTAAGACTCTTCACTATCAAAGTCCGCATCCGTCGGCGGTTAAGAGTTTTTATGATATTCTTAAATCTAATGGGATATCCGTTACCATAAGAAGCTCAAGGGGCGAAGATATAGATGCGGCCTGCGGACAGTTAAGGTTGAGATATTTAAATGGAATCGTATGACTGCATAGTTGTCGGGGGGGGCCCCTCCGGGATGATGGCGGCGGGTGAGGCCTCAATAGCAGGTGAAAAGGTCTTATTGCTTGAAAGGAACCTTCGGCTGGGCGTGAAGCTGTCTATATCCGGCAAGGGCAGATGTAATATAACTAATAAAGGCGACATTGAAAGTTTTATTGAAAATTTTAACAAAGAGGGCAGATTTCTTCACAGCTGTTTCTACCGTTTTTTTAACGAAGACCTTATCGGATTTTTTAGGGATCTCGGGGTTGAAACAAAGGTAGAAAGAGGAGGGAGGGTTTTTCCCGCGTCCGACTACGCTCATAGCGTGGTAAACGCAATGAAAATTTTTTTGTTCAAAAGCAGGGTAAAAATTATTTTCAATAAAAGAGTCAAAGAGCTTTTAACTAAGGGCTCAAAAGTTATCGGGGTTAAGACTTTTGATTTGGATTACTATTACTCAAATTCCGTAATAGTCGCAACGGGAGGCTTATCCTATCCCTATACCGGTTCAACGGGTGATGGTTATGAGATGTTGGCTAGAGTAGGCCATAAGATTATTAAACCCTTACCCTCTCTTGTCGGTATCGAAGTAAAAGAATCACATGCGAAAGACCTGCAGGGTTTAAGCCTTAGGAATATTAAAGCGAGTCTTATTGTAAACGGAAGGCTTATTAAGAGTATTTTTGGGGAAATGATCTTTACCCATTTCGGATTATCCGGGCCTATTATCCTGTCTTTAAGTAGAGATGTTGTCAAATTTATAGACAGCAGAGAGAAAGATGTAGTTATTTCATTGAATCTGAAACCGGCTCTTGACAGAGAGACCTTAGAAAATAGGTTATTAAGGGATATTGAAAATTTTGGCAGAAAATGTTATAAGAATTTATTAAAAAATCTTCTTCCGAATAAGTTAATCCCGGTTTTTATAAGGCTCTCTAAAATTGAAGGGGACAAAAAAACAAACCAGATTACGCAAGCACAGAGAAAGTTAATATATGGGTTACTCACGGATTTTAGATTTACTGTTAAAGGTGCAAGGCATATAGAGGAGGCTATTGTTACGCAGGGAGGCGTGGATACCTCCGAGGTTAATCCAAAGACAATGGAGTCAAAGTTAATCAAGGGTCTTTACATAGCGGGGGAACTTTTGGACGTAGATGCGCTAACAGGCGGTTATAACCTGCAGGCGGCGTTTTCTACCGGTTATATAGCGGGTAAATCAGTCAGCGTTCTATGAACTACCTCGCAGCAAACTGCGAGTATCAACTTTCTTAAAAAACAGAACGCAGCAAGCTGTGGAGAATTAACCTCTCGTCCCGCCAAAGGCGGGATTAAATTAAGGTTGATTTGGTTTAAAAATTATGTTAATAAATGAACTAATATTAAGCGAGGCATAAAGTGCACACCCTTTTTTATATTTTAGTAAGCGTTTTTTTTGTAAGCCTGATATCGCTTATAGGCGTAGTCAGCTTTATTGTTAAGGAAGGGCTTCTGAATAAGAGCCTATTTTTTATTGTTGCATTTTCGGCAGGGGCACTGCTAGGGGGAGCCTTTTTACATCTGATTCCAGAGGCCCTTGAAAATGGCGGTTCACAGAGCGTATTTTTGAGCGTGCTCCTCGGTTTTTTGATTTTTTTTATTCTGGAGAAATATCTATATTGGAGGCACTGTCATAATGGTATCTGTGATGTTCATACATTTACATATCTAAACTTGATAGGAGACAGCGTTCATAACTTTTTAGACGGCATTGTAATCGCGGTCAGTTTTTCTTTTTCATTAAAGGTAGGCATAATAACTACCCTGGCTGTTATTTTTCATGAGATACCGCAGGAGTTAGGCGACTTCGCTGTACTTGTGTACGGCGGATTTAGCAAGAAAAAAGCCCTTTTCTGCAATTTCCTTGTTGCGCTTACAGCATTTGGCGGAGCCATGCTTGGGTATTTTCTCTCAGAGAGGGTTTCAAGCTTCTCGTTTATCCTGCTTTCTGTAACCAGCGGGGGCTTTATATATATTGCAAGCACCGACCTAGTTCCCGAACTCCACAAGGAAAATGATCTTAAAAGATCAAGTATTGCCATCGTTATATTTTCTTTAGGCATACTTTTTATGTGGCTCGCCAAAAGAATAAGCCCATAATTTTCCCGCCTAAAATAGCATGAAAAGAGTAAACGTAGATAAATTTTTATTAATAAGCGGTTTTTTATTTGTTTTACTTTCCATATCGACCTCTAATAGATTACTTGCCACTTTTGACTATAAAATAACCGCAGCTATAAGTCTTATAGCAAATCCGTTTCTCGACTATTTTTTAAGCATATTTACACTGCTGGGTTCCGTAGAGGTTTATTTACTTAGCTCCTTTATTATATTGATTCTGCTTTACAAGGGCCGAAAGGTTAAGCTTATAATTTATTATTGTCTCTTTTTTTTCTTTATATTCCTTATCGAGTATACAGGAAAAACTTATTTGCATCAGCTTCGTCCGCCCTTAGAGTTTAATCGCAATTTGCTTAAATTTGGGATATTGCATATTAAGGCTCCCTATTCCTTCCCCAGCGGCCATATGCTAAAATTTACGTTTATACTTGGAGCTATCTATTATTTTTTGCTAAAGGGAAAGGTCAATAGCGAGAACTTATATAAGGTATTATTCATAGCATTAATAATGATCATGGCTCTAAGCAGGGTATATCTGGGTGCCCACTGGATGAGCGATATAATTGGCGGGTTTCTATGTGCCACCCTTACCCTTTTCTTGCTTATCAGGGTCTCTGGCTTAATTGAGATTTCTGAAAAAGTCTAAAATGTAAGAAATCTCTGATTATTAAATGACAAAATGACACATCCGATGAAGAGCTTTTTGAAAAGTTGGAGCTGGGTTATTCTGTATGTTATTTTTGTCTATGCGAGCCTGCCAATATTGCCTTCTATATGGAACAAGGCCCTCGAGCATTTTGGGAAAAGGCTCGATTATATTCCTGCCATTCTATTTTTTATCTCCGGGTTTGTTATAATTTATTATATAGCTTTTCATTTAGGAGACAGGAAAGTTTCGTCGTATGCATACCTCTCTCTTGTTTTCCTTGCCGCATTATTGATTTTTAATAAGTTAGAATTGCCGGTAGAGCGCATACATATATTTGAGTATGGAGTTTTACCGTTTTTAATAGGCCCTCCATTAACTAAGCGGCGTGGTCTCGCCTCTGACGGACAAAAATCAATTCTCATTAAAATCTTAATTATCGGATTTACGATCGGCATTATTGACGAGATTATTCAATTTTTTCTGCCGAACAGGTATTGCACAATATCCGATATATTGCTTAACGGTATTTCCGTTGCTCTGGGTTTAAGCGTATGGAGGGTTTTTAGGCCGGGGGCCACTAGTGCGCTGTGACATTAATTTTGAAGAACCACAGCGCACTTCCGCTAAGGGGACAAGGTGGCTGTGCGCCAATTGTCCCTCCCGTATGCATATATTCTCGACGGAGAAATTGCTATCGCTCGTCGATAAATCAATTGATTTTATCTGGCCTC
>JAGVOB010000033.1 GCA_020052955.1 Candidatus Omnitrophota bacterium
CATTGTCAGGTATAACATCGTTACTCACCCCTTTTTAGGGTGAGTATACCTGACATTTTCTATTTGCAGAATACTGACATTATTATATTGCGTCTACACCCTTTTTGCAAAAGGTCAGAACAGCTCGCAACACCAAAAGACATTTCGCCTTTGGCGAAAAGACTTTTGCCCTTCGGGTTCGTGTTGCTTGATGAATATTCGCCCCACCCGCCCAAGCAGTCACAGTCGGGCGGCTTCAATCCTTCGGATTTCCGCTGCGCCCTTTGTGTGCCTGCTTCCCCTTATGTCGCTTGATAGAAAACCCTTGTTGAAATAGACCAACTATGTTACAATATGTAGCAAAATGTGACGGTGAATAAATGAAGAAATTTATAGAGACTTTTACTATTGATGAGGTAGCCGAGGCTCTTAAGCTTCATCCTTACACAGTTAGACGTTTATGTCGGGAAAGAAAAATCCCAGCTTTTAAATTCGGAGGCCAGTGGCGTTTCAAAAAAGAAGATATTGAGAGGTGGGTTAATAGGAGAACTGAAAAATGACATCAGATTTGACTTTTATAACAAACGAAAAAAATAAAAGGCTTCTTGATCGATTCAAGGTGCTTATAAAAGACACTCGCCTCTTTGATGTATTGGTTGGATATTTTTATACAAGCGGATTTTATGCATTATATAAATCGCTCGAGACCACTGAAAAAATTAGAATCTTGATAGGCATAAGCACAAACAAAGAGGTAGTAAAATTGCTTCAAGAATCAAGGAACCAGCCTCAGTCTACCCTTCAATTCTCCCATGCAGAAGTAAAACAAGAATTTGAGAATTCCATTACTGAAGAGATAGAGCAATCCGAAGATAATGCTACTGTTGAAGAAGGCGTTTCTAAGTTTATTGAATGGCTTAACAATGGAAAGTTAGAAATTAAAGCCTATCCCACTGAAAATATACATGCAAAGCTTTATATTATGACTTTCAAGGAAGGCGATAGAGATGTAGGGCGTGTCATTACGGGTTCAAGTAATTTTACACAGGCTGGCCTCAGGGATAATATAGAATTCAATGTAGAATTAAAGACCAGGACCGATTATGACTTTGCTCTAGACAAATTTAATGAACTTTGGCGAGATGCGGTAGATGTAAAAGACAAGTATATTGAAGCTATACAGACAAAAACATGGCTTAACAATAGCGTCACTCCTTATGAGTTATATTTAAAATTCTTGTATGAGTATTTTAAGGAAGATTTGAGTCAGGTTGAAGAAGTCTTTTACAAATACGTCCCTTCCGAATTTATGAAACTCGTCTATCAGGAGCAAGCAGTTCTAAATGCTAAGAGAATCCTTGAAGAATATGGTGGCGTCTTTGTCTCCGATGTTGTCGGACTCGGTAAGACGTACGTTTCAGCTATGCTTGCTCAACAACTTGATGGGCGAACTTTAGTTATCGCTCCCCCTGTGCTTTTAGAAAAAGATAATCCAGGCTCATGGCCAAGTGTCTTTTCTGATTTCAGGGTACCGGCAGACTTTGAATCTCTTGGGAAATTGGAGCACCTTATTAAGAGAGGTACGGAAAAATATAAAAATATTATTATTGATGAGGCGCATCGTTTTAGAACCGAAACTAATATAACCTATGAGAAACTTGCTCAAATTTGCCGCGGTAAAAGAATCATCCTTGTTACTGCAACTCCTTACAATAATTCACCAAGAGACATATTAAGTCAAATTAAGCTGTTTCAAAAAGCAAGAAAAAGCACCATTCCTAACCTTCCGGATCTAGAGAAATTCTTCTTAGGCTTAGAAAAGAAACTTAAAAAACTAGATAGACAGCGGAATTATCATGAATATGTCCAGGTTGTCAAAGAAAACGCAAAAGAAATCAGAGAGAAAGTATTAAAGTACTTGATGGTGCGTCGAACACGTAGAGACATCGAGCTACACTTTGCTGAAGACTTAAAACATCAAAAATTAAACTTCCCAGATGTTGCTGAGCCAGAACCATTTTTTTATCAGTTAAACGACGAAGAAGACACTATATTCACTCGTACCATAGAGCTCATAACAACAAAATTCACATATGCTCGCTATACTCCTATGCTTTACTATAAAGGTGAACTTACGCAGCCTGAAGAATTATCCCAAAGGAACATGGGTAAGTTTATGAAAATTCTTTTGGTAAAAAGACTGGAAAGCAGCTTCTATGCTTTTAGAAATTCACTTGAAAGATTTATATATTCTTATGAGCAATTTTTACGAGAATTAGACAAAGGTAACGTTTATGTCAGCAAAAAATATACATATAAAATCTTTGACCTGCTTGAAAATGACGATGAGGAAGCAATTCAAAAACTAATTGATGAAGACAAGGCAAAAAGGTATGGTGCCAAGGATTTTAGAAAAGAATTTAAAGCTGATTTGGAACACGATTTAAATGTACTCCAAGAAATTAGAAAGCTTTGGCAGAACATAAAGCGCGACCCTAAGCTTATAACAGCTAAGAAAAAACTTTCTTCTCTGGATATTCTAAAGAAACAAAAACTTATTATCTTCACCGAATCTAAGGAAACTACCGATTATCTTGCAAAGCATTTGGAAGAAGATTATCCAGACCAGGTTTTATCATTTACAGGGGGCTCAAGCGTAGCGATACGAGAAAAAGTCATTGAAAATTTTGACGCAAGAGCTCGTTACCCAAAAGATAAATATAGGATTTTAGTTTCAACCGAAGTACTTTCAGAAGGCGTAAATTTACACCGCTCCAATGTAGTTATCAATTATGACATCCCATGGAATCCTACCCGCCTAATGCAGCGTGTAGGGCGTATTAACAGGGTTGATACTGAATTTAATAAAATTTACAGTTTTAACTTCTTTCCTACAACACAATCTAACAATCTTATTAAACTAAAAGAAGCGGCTGAGGCAAAAATACATGCTTTTATCTCACTGTTAGGAACAGATGCCAGGCTTCTTACCGAAGGCGAACCAATTGAGTCTCACGAATTATTTAATAGATTGCTGTCAAAGAAAACAATTACCGGAGAAGATGAAACAGAAGAAAGCGAATTAAAATACTTACAGATAATAAAGGAAATCCGACAAAAGAATCTGGATTTATTTGAAAAGATTAAACGCCTTCCTAAGAAAGCGAGGACAGCAAGAATCTACAAAGATGAAAATGATTCCCTTCTGACGTATTTTAGAAAGGGCAAGCTCCATAAATTCTATATAGTTAGCGCAAATAAAGAACCTTCTGAGCTCGACTTTATGTCTGCGGCAAAACTTCTTGACGTGCCCCCGCAAATAAAACGTGAGAATGTGGGAAAAGAATTTTATGAACTTCTGGATAAAAATAAAAAAGAATTTGAGTTTGCCACGATTGAAGAATTACCAGATATAAAATTGAGGGGTGGCCGTGATAGCGCAACACAAGTAGTGCACATTCTTAAGACCAACGAAATAAGACAATTTAAGGGGTATACCGAAGATGACGAACTCTATATCAAACAAGTCATTAAAGAATTAGAAGAAGGTGGGTTGCCAAAACAGACATCAAAGACGCTTTTAAGAAAACTGCAAAATGAACTTAAAAACGGTATTAATCCGCTGAAAATTCTTGCAGTTTTACGAATGAATATACCTTCGGAGTTTTTAACACAATCTACTGTGCAAAGTGCGGCTCAAATCTTTGGGCCAAGAGAAGTTATCTTATCTGAATATTTAATCAATAAATAATATGGACACAAAACAACTTGTAAGAAATACTTTACAAAATTCATTTGATAAAGACCGCTTTATATACTTTGTCAAAAACCTACTTAACTCCATTGATGAGTCAAAAGCATTCCATGCACGCGGTTATGTTCCCGAAATCTTCAAAGACTATGTAAAAACATACGAACGTCTCGGCACATATACCGATCCGGAAGAAAAAAAGATAGACATACTTATCGTTTATCTGCAAAGAGAAAGCACTCTTGAGCGTGCCCGCACCGCCCAGCGTAATTTTACTGCCCGTTATCTTAAAGACCGCGGCGAGAAAGATGCTGGTCTAATTGCCTTTGTCTCCCCCAATAAAGACGACTGGCGTTTCTCATTTGTCAAGATGGAGTATAAACTGACAGAAACGCCCAAAGGCACAATCAAAGCTAAAGAAGAATTCACTCCAGCGCGACGCTACTCATTTCTAGTCGGTTGTAATGAAAGCAGCCACACTGCTCAACGTCAATTAGTCCCTATTCTTTCTAATGACAAAACTTCCCCAGTGCTTGCTGACATAGAAGATGCTTTTCATATTGAAAAAGTCACCCAAAGATTTTTTGAAGAATACAGAAGGCTCTTTTTGGAGATTAAAGAGTCTCTTGATGAGCTTGTTAAAAAAGACAGCAAAATAAGACAGGATTTTAAATCTAAATCTATTGACACGGTTGATTTTGCCAAAAAACTTTTGGGTCAAATTGTATTCTTATATTTCTTACAAAAGAAGGGTTGGTTTGGTGTTGAGCGGGATGCAGACTGGGGAACCGGTCCTAAGAATTTCTTGCGCCAACTTTTTGAAAAGAAAATTGCCAATTATGATAATTTTTTCAATGATATTTTAGAACCCCTTTTCTATGAGGCGCTTGCTGTAGAACGCTCGGATAACTTTTATAGCAGGCTTAACTGTAAAATCCCCTTCCTCAATGGAGGCCTTTTTGACCCTATTAATAATTATGACTGGGTACATACTGATATCATCATCCCTGATGATCTTTTCTCAAACAATATTGAAACCAAAGAAGGCGATATTGGGACAGGGATTTTAGACGTCTTTGACCGCTATAATTTTACCGTCAAAGAAGATGAACCCTTAGAAAAAGAGGTTGCGGTTGATCCTGAAATGCTTGGAAAAGTATTTGAGAATCTTTTGGAAGTCAAAGACCGCAAATCTAAAGGGACCTATTATACTCCACGTGAGATTGTTCATTATATGTGCCAAGAGAGTTTAATTAATTATTTAGCAACTAAACTTGAAGGCAAGATAAATAAAGAGGATATTGAAACATTGATTAAATTCGGCGAGACTACTGTAGAACATGACAGCCGGGTAATAAATGAAGGCCGTGAAACTCCAACCTATTCTTTCAAGCTTCCAGAAAGTGTTCGTAAACATGCCAAGCTGATAGATGAAAACCTTACTACTATTAGAGTCTGCGATCCGGCAGTTGGCTCTGGGGCTTTTCTGGTAGGCATGATGAATGAGGTTATACGCACACGTAATGCCCTCACAAGTTATATTACAGAGAAAAAAGGACGCTCGATATATGATTTTAAGCGCCATGCTATCCAAAAATGCCTTTATGGCGTAGATATTGATTTAAGTGCAGTAGAGATTGCAAAACTGCGTTTATGGCTTTCTCTAATCGTTGATGAAGAGGACATAAAACAAATTAAACCCTTGCCTAATTTGGATTATAAAGTTGTTCAAGGCAATTCACTTCTGAGTGTTGAAAAAAATCTTTTTAATTTAGATTTGTTTAACAAGCTGGAAGAGTTGAAACCCCTCTTTTTTAACGAAACAAATGCAAAGAAAAAACAAGAATATAAAAATCAAATTGATAAGTTAATTAGCCAAATTACTAACGGCCGCAAAGACTTTGATTTTGAAGTCTATTTTTCGGAGGTTTTTCATGAAAAGAAAGGGTTCGACGTACTAATAGGAAATCCCCCGTGGGGCCAAAAGTCTGTAAAGTTTAACGAAGCAGAGAAAAAATACTTTAGACAAGCATACCCTTCTGCAATGGTTGGTGCATTAGATATTTCTCGGTTATTTATAGAAAAGTCGATATTGATTACGGCACCGCAGGGGTCTTTTGCAAATGTTCTGCCCGATATAGTACTCTTAAAAAATTATGACTCTACTAGAAAATTTATTTTAACCAATTTAGCAATAACGAAGATCGACCACTGGGGCATGGCTTTCGAAAACGTAAATTTAGATAGTTGTACAATAATTGGCAAAAAGAACCAATTTAGCACTAATAATATAGTTGTAGCTACAATCCATTCACGTGATTCAGTTACTTGTAATAAAATCTCCCAAAACCAATTCTTAAAAAACGAAGGATATAAATTTAATCTCTATATGGATAGTCCTACAAAACATCTCCTAGATAAGCTAAAAGCTTCAGAGACCTTTGGTAATTACTTTGAACCTCACGAAGGCATTCATTCCGGCAATATACGAAAAAAATTGTTTATTGATAAGAAAATAGATGTGCACTCGCGAAAACTAATTTTTGGCAGAAAAGAAATTCAAAAGTTTTACATCACATGGGCAGGAAAATGGGTAAATTATAACCCTGATATCATCAATAAATCAAAAGGTGAATATGCAGGGCTTGGTAAACCGGAATATTTTGAGGATGCCAAAATTATTGTAAGACGAACGGGTGATTTTATTTTAGCAGCGCTGGATTTAGAAAGATATTATTTCAGTAATAACGCCTTCGTTTGTCTACCTAAGAAAAATTCGCCCATCAATATAAAATATGCACTAGGTATATTGAATAGCAATATTGCTACGTGGTTTTATCGAGCGATCCAACCACGAAAGGGTAAACTATTTGCTGAGCTAAAAATTAATGTATTAAAGCAAATTCCAATGAAAAACGCTACATTAGATCGACAAAAGCCTATTATTAATCTGGTAGACAAGATTATACTAGCAAAAAAAACTGATCCACGAAAAGATACCAGTAAAGAAGAGGTAAAAATTAATAACTTGGTCTATGATTTATATGAGTTAACAAAGAATGAAATAAAGCTTGTGGAGAACGGGACAAGTAAATAAAAATATGGAAGCTGACATCCTTCATCAAACTTTAGGCAATTTTCCTCTGGATGAGGAAATATGCAAAGCATTAACTAGTAAGAAATATACAACATTTCGCGCTTTGGTCGCATACGTCTCATGGGGAGGATTACAGTTAATTCATAAAGCGATAGAAGAATTTTATGGTGCTGGTAATAAAATATTTATGATCGTTGGAATCAACGATGGAGTATCTGAACCAGATGCATTAAGGTATCTCATGCAGAGATTTACAAAGGCAGCGATATATGTTTTTCATGTGCCTTTGTTATATTATACTTTCCACCCTAAAATATATATATTCAGTAATCGACGAGCATCACTAATACTGATAGGGTCAAACAACCTTACGACGGGTGGATTATTGAGTAACAGTGAATGTTGCGTAAAATTATTAATTAATCGAAGAGAAGATTCTACTCTATATAACAATATAAATAACATTTGGAAAATGTATGCCACTCCAAAGCCTCCTTTCCATATTAAAAATCTGCAAAAAATTAATGAAAAATTTCTACGTGTTTATTCAAAAAGGCAAAAAACAATAAGTCGAGATAAATTATTAAGAGGAACACAAGCTTTTAAAGAAATCTTTCCATCCATTGAACAACCACAGTTAATAAAAAGATTAGCGACTATAGAAAAAAGGCAAAAGAAAGGCATTTATATTCTTAAAAAGAAAGCTGCTTCAAATAAAGTATTGCTTCTGCAGGTTTTAAAAGAGACTGGGGCAGGAGGTACGCAGGTACAAATTCCTAGGGTAGCTATACAAAAATATTTCTGTGTATCTACAGCAGGACATCAGACAATTGAAATTAAATTCAACAATAATCCTTTTAGGCCTGCTGTAATTTGTCATTTTAATAATAATACGCACAGAATTTCTATACCTGAAATAGAGAGATTTACAAGACCACTCTTAATTAAGTTTAGAAAATTAGATAGTGATTCCTATTTAGTCACACCGATACAAGCAAACCAATATAAAAAATTAATTAAGAAATGCGCTGAGCAGACTCGGACTTCTGCTAAAAAATGGGTAATTTTGTAAAACAATTTATATTTCGGGTATTTTTTTCTATGAAGCAGTCACCGTCGGGCGGCTTCAATCCTTCGGATTTCCGCATCGCCCTTTGTGTGCCTGCTTATCTCTTGAATGATAAAAACCACCTTTTAAAAATTTTTCCGCCGCCGACATTAAAAAAAAGATTCTTTAATTTATAAAAAGATTTTTGCGAGGTTGAGGACGCAAGAGTGTTTGGAGCATTTTGCCGC
>JAGVOB010000106.1 GCA_020052955.1 Candidatus Omnitrophota bacterium
GAGGCCAGATAAAATCAATTGATTTATCGACGAGCGATAGCAATTTCTCCGTCGAGAATATATGCATACGGGAGGGACAATTGGCGCACAGCCACCTTGCCCCCATAGCGGAAGTGCGATGGCAATTTAAGAATTAACAGAGCACTGGTGGAGCCTTAAAATGATAGACATTTCAAGTATTATAAAGGGGCTTAAAAAGAATGAAACCAAATCCGCCTGTATCAATAAAGACAGTTTGAGCCTATGTTGCTATGATCAGAGGCGTTTGATAAAATGGATGGAAAATGAGATTACATCCGCCCATGGTTTTTATACGGGGATTTCCGTATTAAATTGTACCTATTATTCTTTTGATAGCGAGTGGAGCTTACAATCAAGAGGAAAATCAGAACTTATCTTAAATGTTAGATTTAAGGATATTCCTATAAATCAAATTTGGATGTTTAAGTTGTCTAATAGCTATTGCATAAGCTGGGATGTTAGAATTGAATTTGAAGAAGGCCTTGATGTTGATAATGCCCAGGCTGGAATCTTCTTATCGGATAAATATATTAACTGGATAAATACGTATGAAGAAGCCCCATTTTTACCCATAAGGGGATGGCAGGATATGTACCTGGATAATCTTGAGAGCAGGGTTATCGGAGTGCGTGGATTTAGGGATAAGAACGGTTTTATGCCGACCATGCTGATTAATTTTTCTGAAAATAGATTGCCAGGGATACCGTTCATTAAAAATACTTCTAAGGAATTGAATTCAAGGTTGCTAGGCGTTTCTTTGGAAGGGGGCTATAAGAAAGAAGGTTTGTACAATTTTTTTAATTGCAAGATAGAGCTTGTTGATTCAGAAGAAAAGACAGATTTATTTATAGAGGATATTAGAAACAGGATTCTTAAGGATAGAAAACTCGGTTTTATTTTTAAGTAAAATATGCCTACAAAAATATTACTTGCCAATCTACCGTGGGGTAGAAACGGGGTTTGCGGGGTAAGGGCGGGTTCTCGGTGGCCTCACATAAAGGATGTTACCGAGGGCGGCTATATGCCTTTCCCTTTTTATCTGGCGCACTCAGCGGCACTTTTAAAAAAGAATGACTTTGAAGTAGAATTATGCGATGCCTTGGCAGAGGACATACCCAGAGATAGATTTATAAGAAATGCTCTAATGAAAGATTATGAGCTTATTATAGCAGAAACCTGCACCGCCTCCCTAAAAAATGATTTGGAAATTTTAAGCTGTATTAAAAAGGAGAACTCGATTATAGCTATTTGCGGCCCGGAAGTAAGTATGAGGAACCCGGAATTTTTTGAGGAAAATAGGTTTATTGATTGTGCGATGATAGGGGAATATGAACTTACCGCTTTAGAACTTGCTGGACATATTAGAAGTAAGATGCCCTTTGATAATATACAAGGGATTGTATACAGGGATTCTAAAGGAAAAATAAGATTAAATCCCCCTCGGCCCCTGATTTCAAATCTGGATGAACTACCCTGGCCAACACGCGAAGGCCTGCCTATGAGCAAATACTTAGATGCCCCGGGAGATATGCCTCTGCCGAGCGTCCAGATGATTGCTTCAAGGGGTTGTCCGTTCCAATGCCTTTTCTGCGCATGGCCTCAACTTATGTACGGTGGCAATTCTTATAGGGTGAGATCTATAAAAGATGTGGTTGATGAGATGGAATTCCTGGTGAATAAACTGAATTTTAAGTCTGTATATTTCGATGATGATACCTTTAATATAGGAAAAAATAGAATGTTGCAATTTGCCGACGAGCTAATAAGCAGGAATAAGGAAAATCGAATAAATGTGCCGTGGGCAATAATGGCAAGGGCAGATCTTATGGATGAAGAGATTTTATATAAATTGCGCCTCGCCGGGCTTTATGCCGTAAAATACGGCATTGAATCTTCCGACCAGAACCTTCTTAAGAATGCCAATAAAGGGATGGATATAAAAAATGTTGAGGAGATGATAAGGTTAACAAAGAAAATGGGTATAAAAACACACCTTAGCTTTACCTTTGGGTTGCCAGACGAGACATGGTATACGATTTTAAAAACTATAAGTTTTTCCATGAGGCAGGATCCCGATAGCATACAATTTTCGATCTGTACGCCCTTTCCGGGCACCCGGTTTTATGAACTAGTAAAAAAAGAAAAGCTGCTTATATCACAGGATCCCTCCGACTACGATGGAAATCGTAAGAGCGTTATAAAGACAGCTTATCTTAGGCCAAGGGATTTGGAATATGCGCGTAACCTTGCCTACAAGGTATGGAAGATGCATATTAAATTTAGGAAGGTCTATAACTTTTTTAAATCATTTAGGAAAAAAGAAAAGGGAAAGTATAGATATTCTTACCTTAAAATTATAGTTACCTCTATAAGAGAAAATAAATTTAGCACTACAGTTTCGAAATTGCTAAAATTTCTCTATCCGGAAAGACTAAAGGGTTATTACCTTGAAATGCTCGGCATAAAGGATGGGCAAGCGGCTTATAAGGGGCCCGATTTTCTGCATATAGACCTTACTAATAAATGCAATAATGATTGTATTGGCTGCTGGTGTAATTCACCGTTATTAGGTAATAAGAAAATAGGCGAAATAGATAAGAATAAGACTTTATCCTATGATCTTTTAAAGGATCTTATCAAGGAAGCAAGGAATCTGGGAACAAGAAGGGTAGCCTTTGGGGGGGGAGGTGAGCCGATGATGCATCCCGATTTCCTCAGTATAATTAATTATGCAAAAATGAACGGATTGGAGTGTTACGTATCCACAAACTTTAGCCTGGCAGATAGAGAAATATTAGATAAGCTTATAAGATTGAGGCTGGCTGAGGTTGCAGTCAGCGTATGGGCAGCTACGGAGGAAACCTACTGCCTGGTTCATAATAATAAGACCGCCGAGACATTCAGGGCTATAAAAGATAATCTGGTCTACCTGAATACGAAAAAAAATTCTCACCTCAAGGTTAAAATTTGTAATGTAATTACAAAATTAAATTTTTTTGAGCTGGAGAAAATGTTTGAATTTGCAATTGAGACAAAATCCGACATTGTAGAATTTACAGTTATTGACATTGTCCCTGATAAAACCGAACACCTGCTTTTAAATTCGCATGAAAGGAAATGCGTGATAAAAAGTTGTGAAAATATAAGAAAAAAACTTTTAGTAAGGAATAATAAAATAAAAATATCAAATTTTGATCTTTTCATAAGAAGGATTTCCAATCCGGATTCAGAATATGGTATTTATGATAGCGATATTGTTCATAGAATTCCATGTTATGCGGGATGGACATTCTCAAGGGTTTCTGCAAACGGCGACGTCAATTTTTGTCTTAAGTCACATAGATTACCGGTCGGGAATATTTACAGAGATAAATTTTCGAATATCTGGAATTCTTCCCTGCAGGGTGAGCTTAGAAAAAAGGCGCTCTTAAAAAAGAAAGATGATTTTTTCCGTATGGTAGGAAACGGCGATGATGCCGGCCGGATAGGATGCGAAAGGGTTTGTGATGATATAGTGCGCAATATTTATACGCACAATAAATTTATGTCTTTAACACTCTATGAGAAAATGATGCTTGAGATTCTACGCAAGAGTTATGGAAAGAGATTTAGGAGATAATAGTCCGATTTTTGAAGATAGAACTAAAGAGCCTGACGACGCCCTGGAGCCCCATGGGTGAAAACCCGTGTGACCTAAACTTATTACGCCCATCTTGGGGCGACGTCCCGCTCCGCTAGTCACCCACGGCCATGGCCGTGGAACTCTGGTGACGGGATTAGAGAATTTTCACATGATAGATTCCTTGAATAAAAAAATTGAAAAAATAGATTCAGCTCTAAGAGAAAAAATCGAAGAGCTGAATAAGATTTATGAAAGCAGATCATGGAGGGTGCTCTCAAAAATCATATCCCTTAAAAAAAATTTGTTAATATGGATAAAGAAAACGACGTTATTTCCTCTTTTGCTTTTTCTTTTAGTCGTATCCGTATTAACCAACCTTTATCTAAGTATCTTAAAAAAACTTAGAGGCACGATAATATTCCCCGGAAATTAATGATATGAAAGTTTTACTTGTCCATCCCCACGAGGTATTTTCTGAAGAGGAGCCCTGGACATCAAGAATTTTAAACATCGCACTTGAGCTCACCTATGCCGGCCATGATGTAAAACTTGTACACTTTCCTCTAAGAGATAATCCCGTCAATCAGGTTTACAGACATAAAGATATAGAAATTATTCCGCTAAGTAGAAAGCTTGGGGTTGGTATATTCTTTAGAAATATTATTAGATTATGTAAATTAGCTAAATGGGCCGATATTGTACATTTTCAAAAATGTTATTATTATTCTGCTATACCTTCATTATTAGCGGCCTTTATATCGGATAGACCCGTGCACTATGACTGGGACGATTGGGAGTTTAAGATATATTTTTATCCTAAAAGGCAATCAAGACTAACCGGTGTTTTTCTTTGGCTTTTAGAATTTTTACTTCCCTACCTTGTTGATACAGTATCAGTTTCAAGTGAGCGACTCCGACAATTATGCATAAATAGGGGTATTTTTAAAGATAGGATATTTAAGGCACCCGTAGGAGCCGATTTAAGGAGTTTTAATCCATTTATCCCATCTGATAAAGTCAGATCAAGGTACAATATAAATAACCTTTTAGTGATATATGTAGGCCAGCTCCACGGCGCTCAGTACGCAGAGCTGTTTATACAAGCAGCCCATTGCATATTAAACTCACATAATAATGCAACCTTTATGATTGTGGGAGGTGGTTATAGATTACCTTTTCTAAAAGATATGGCAGATACCCTAGCACTTGGAAGAAAATTGATTTTTACAGGCGCAGTGCCTCACGATGAAGTATCTTCGTATATAGCAGCTTCAGATATTGCAGTTGCCTGCTTCGAAAAGAATGATATAACAATGTGTAAGAGCCCTCTTAAGATTGCAGAATATATGGCATGCGGGAAGGCCATTGTCGCCAGCAATGTCGGAGAAATCAGAAATATGGTAGGCGGAGCAGGAATAGTTACGTTGGCAGGTGATGTTGAGTCTCTCACCAGGGGGATAATGAGGCTAATGGATGATAAAGGCCTGAGGGAAACCCTCGGCACGCTTTCAAGGAAAAGGTCTGAGGAAAAATATAACTGGAATTTTACAACAGCTAACTTGATAAAGGCATACAATACCGCATTTTATCTTAGAAATAAAAGTATATGTGAAATTATTGTCCCAATAGAAAAGTTAGAAAAGAGTAATTATGATCCGCTTGCCCTAATGGATTATCCTGCTTTAGTGCAAACTGAGGAGAGGTATTTTGTCGAGTTTGAGTTATTCATAAGATATAGCGGTTTTTATGATATCCTTATTAAATATTCGTCCTATTCAAAAAGGTCTTGCGAGGTTTATTTTGACGATGAGGTTATTAATTATATGTGCTTGGAAGAGATAACGGGTGATTCTGATAGTTACAAGTGGTCGAAAGTTAATAGAATTAATATAGATTCGAATTTCCACAGGCTTAAGATACGGTTTCATAATGTACCATCTAAAGTAAGCCATCTAAAATTTGTTAAGCTTAAATGAAGATAGTATTTATTACAAGAGAGTCAAAAGAATCTCCAGGGGCAAGAATCAGGTGTTGTAACCTGGCAGAAGGATTAAGGCATCTCGGCGTACCCACGAAGATTTTTTCCTTTGCCGATGACCTGGGAGCGTTAGAGGGCAAGGAAGAATGTAAAATGGGTACAGCGGAAAAGATTTTTTTTAATGTAAGGGCATTTTTTAAGCTGTTTAATGAAAAAAAAGATACAATTTTTTTCATTCAGCGGAGCAATTATCATTCTATAGCGCCGTTATTAGTTCATTTGATAAAAGGAAATGCTATTATACTAGATATTGATGATTGGGAATGGAGAGAGGATATAAGGTATTATAGTAAATCTCTCTCTAATTCAAAAGCAGAACTTCTCCTTAGGATTTTATCTAAACGAGCCAGGTTTTTAACTACCCCGACCGATTACCTTAGGCGCTTTCTTTCGAGATATAGCACAAATTTATATATATTGAAGAATACCGTAGATATTTCTAAGTTTTATCCAAATGGCCGTAAGATTAACGAAGGACGAATTCTTTTTTCATGGATAGGAACTGTGCATAGAATAGACAATGTGGAAAACATCAAGTTTATTCTCGAATGTTTCAGCGAACTAAGGCAATACTTTAAAAATATTTACCTTGAAATAATCGGGGATGGCCTGTATTACGATAGAATACGTATGCTAAAAAAGAATTTTACAGATGAGCATATAACCGTCCGCGGATGGATTAAAAATATTTTTATGCCGGGCTATCTAACTTCAATAGATGTAGGACTTTGCCCCCTTATACAGGATAATAAGTTTAATTTATCAAAGAGTCCGGTTAAACTATTTGAGTACATGGCAATGGGTAAATCCACGGTTTCTAGCGAGATTGGCGAGGCAAAAGATATAGTAAAAGACGGTGAAAATGGTTTTCTGGCAAAGGACAAGAAGGAATTTATTGAAAAAATGAGAATTTTGATTGAGGATAAAACGCTTAGAGATAGAATTGGGCAAAGAGCATTTGAGACGATAAGAGAAAATTTCACCGTCTCCAAGCAGGCGGAGATATTTTACCGCATAGGTAAAGAAAACTTTAATCCCGCCTTTGGCGGGACGAGGAGTTAATTCCCCGTAGCTTGCTGCGTTCCGTTTTGTAAGAGAGTTGATACCTCGTAGCTTGCTGCGAGGTAGTTCATTAACCCCGGATTTTTCACGCCTGCCCCGCCGCTGGCGGAGTGAGCAGGAAAAATCCGCCCCGAGCGAGTGCGAAGCCTACCTTTAGGTAATGCGAGGGACCGCACGGCCTCTCTCGACGAGGTTCGGCCGGCTTTGCGGGGTATTATCGCAAAATTTGGGATAACTGAATATGAAAGTTGTGCTTGTAAATTCAATAGGGGTTGATTCAAAAGGTTTTTATATTATACACTCTCCGAGCAGATGGTCCCAGGGTGTTAAAAATATACAGAACTGGTTCGCATATTATCCGTGGGAATTAGCCTATTTATCCAGTCTCCTAAAAAGAGAGACAGATTTTTCTATAAAGCTTATAGACGGATGCCTACATAGGGATAACTATGAAAGCCTGTACAATAAAATTTGCAAAGAAAGTCCAGATTGGTTAGTTATGGAATGTTCTTCAAGGGTATTTTTAGAAAATTTGGACATGGTAAAGAAAATAAAGGATAAACTTAAAACAAGGCTTATATTTGCCGGCCAGCATGCGAGTGCCTTCCCTGCAGAGCTAATTAAAGACGGGATTGATTATGTATGCGTAGGCGAATATGAAGCTACTGTTGTAGACCTGCTTAAAGGGGCGCCTGTTGCTGAAATAGCAGGTTTATACCCAAATAATAGACGCGATCTTATAGATATAGAAAATTTGCCCTCACCCGAAGATAATGATGTTAGCAGAATAAGCTATGCCTATCCAGGGGAGCCAAGCTCTGAGTTTATCGAGGTGTATATGTATGCCACAAGAGGGTGTTTGCGTCAGTGTAACTTTTGCGTAGCCTCTAATATATACTATAATAAACCTAACTATCGACTCAGGCATATAGATAGTATTATCAATGAAATAAAGTATTTAAAAAATAAATACCCTGCTATGGAGGGTATATTTTTTGATGAAGAAGTCCACAATGCGAGTAAAGACTTTACCTTGAAGCTATGTAACGCCATAATAGAGAATAGACTTAACTATCTCCAATTCGAAGCTATGTGCGATATCCTCTTTTTTGATGCAGATATGATGAGGCAAATAAAAAGAGCGGGGTATTATAAAATAAGATTCGGCGTAGAAACCTCCAGTGAAAGCGTTATGAAATCTATTGGTAAGATAATACCCAAAGGTGTTCTTACTAACAGATTAAAGGAAGCTAAATCCGCAGGGCTTAAAACATACGGGGCTTTCACATTTGGAGCCCTTGGCTCAACAAGGGATAGCGACTCAGACACAATAAGGTTTATTAAAAAACTAATATCCGATGATTTGATTGATAACCTTCAGATGTCTATATGTACGCCGCAGCCAGGGACTCCTTTTTATAAATTTGTTAAAGAAAATAATCTGCTGATAACATCCGATTTCAATAGATTTGACGGAGGAAATTTTGCAGTGGTTAATTATCGCGATTACAAGAAGGAAGATATAGAATATATTGCTTATCTTGGTTATTTAATAAGAGACCATAGCTATCTATGGAAAAAAATATCAAGAAATCAGCTTTATAAATGGCTTTTAAGCGTTTATAAAAAATACGGGTTCATAAATACTATAAGAAAAATTATTAAACGAGTAAAAAGAGAGCTTAGTTTTTATTATACATGTATATGGCAGAAGTCTCTGTAATAATTGTCTCCAAAGATTCACTCAAATTTCTAAAGAAATGCCTAAGCTCTGTATATGAACAGAGCTTTAGGAACTTTGAGGTTATTATAGTTGATAACGGTTCTAAAGACGGTACTTTAGACTTTATAAGAAAGAATTATCCCGACGCTTTACTTATTGTTAACGAAAAAAATCTTGGCTTCTGTAAGGCTAATAATCAAGGGATTGAAGTTGCTAAGGGTAAGTTTGTTTTAACTTTAAATTCCGATGTATATCTCGATAGGGGCTATATTGAAAGGATGGTTAACTCAGTTTCAAACCTGGATAGTGTAGGTATGGCCTCAGGAAGGGTTTTAAAATTCGACCTTAAGCATATTGATTCCTGCGGATTACATTTGTCAAAAAGCAGAAGGTTTTTCGATATAGGGCGCGGAGAATTAAAAGAAAAGTTTATTTCAACTAATTATATATTCGGACCATGCGCGGCTGCGGCATTATACAGAAAGGATATGCTTGAGGAAATAAAACATTTTGACGAGTACTTCGACAATGATTTTTTTTTCCTGGTAGAGGATTTTGATTTGGCATGGAGGGCACAGCATAAGGGCTGGAAGGCGATATTTGTTCCGGAGGCCATATGCTATCATTTCAGAAACAGCTCTAATTGCAGCAGGGATTTTATTCAGTATCTCTCATTTAGAAATAGAATACTTTTATTATTAAAGAACGAGAAGATTAGCTCTGTTTTGATAAACTTGCCATTTATGCTGCCCTATGACATATTAAGGTTGTTTTATATGGCGTTAAGAAATAAATACATATTAAAAGCTATTTGTGATATATTTGAATTAACCCCCAGGATGATAAAAAAGCGCAAATTAATAGTTAATTCTAATCCACGGGGATAGCCTTTCCTAATCCTTTTAAGGAAGGGTCTAATCCAGAAGGGATAGGCCGACCTCTTTCCATTAAGGTCGGGCCTAACAGGTAGAATGATTTGAAAAAAATAGTTAACAGGGCCAAAAAATATAAAGAAGTAGTTGTCGCCCTTTTTGTTTTAATGAAAGAAAGCAAAAAGTGGTGGTTGTTACCTATATTTATAATTCTTGCAATATTAAGTTTTTTTATATGCTTAACAGGGAACCAGCCCGTAATACCTGCCATCTACTCAATATTTTAAACCGCTAATATGTTTCTTCGCAAGGCGTTAATCTCTTTTATTGTTGTACCTATTGTATTTATAGCCCTGGAGACATTGTTATTTTTCTTTCGGGCTAACCCGAAAGAAATAAATGATGCCGCGATATTTAATGCTCCAACTACAGAAGCAATAAATAATAGGACATTTCTTAAGGATAGGCTGCTTTTATGGAAATTGAGGCCATCCCAAAATTTTCTTAAAAAGTTTACAAATGATAAATTCAACGGTAACTATGCGATAAATTCTCTAGGGCTCAGGGGAAAAGATTTTCCAATTGAAAAAAATAAAGATACTTTTCGGCTAGTCTGTCTCGGAGACTCTATTACATTCGGATGGCGGGTTGAATTTGAAGATGCTTATCCAGAAAGATTAGAGGCAAAGCTTAGGTCAGGTTTCCGAGATAAAAATGTTGAGGTAATAAACGCGGGCGTATTAGGTTACAGCTCGCTACAGGGACTGCGTCTTTTAGAGAGAGATATAATAAAACTAAAGCCTGATATTGTTATTGTATACTTTGGAATTGATGACGGAGATAAGGCCGTGTATTTCAGCGATAAATATCTAAGAATAAAGAGCGATGTTGCCGTTAGTATTGATAACTTTTTAAATAGATCCAGGTTTTATAGACTGCTTAAGAATTTTTTACTTAAATTTATTGGTAATAAAAAGTATGAAAGGGATAGAAATACTGAAAGATCGAGGGTTTCACCGGAGGACTACAGGGTGAATTTAGAAGATATGGTAAGTTTATTAAATAGTAAAAACATTCCTTTACTGGTCATGTTACCGATAATATATGAGAATGGCTTTTCACAAAAACTACAACGCTATGATGTAACAGAGAATCTGAGTCTAAAATTAACAGGCAAGAATATAAAATACATAAATGTACTGTCTGCCTTTAAAAAAGTCAAGGACCAGCAGATTTTGTTTTTTGATAATAGCCACCCGACCGAGTTGGGACATGAAATAATGGCTGAAGAAATTTTTAGAACACTCGTCGAAGAACGGTTGATTCAAAAACTAAACTAACTCGATTTATACATTCGCGGCCAGTAGAATCCCGAGTTCGCTAAAAGCGGACGAGGGGCAAAATCCCGAGCTAAACGAGGGGAACAATGGCCGGTTCCTTCGCAAAAGCTCAGGATGAGCCATACGGAAACCTCGGGCTAAAGCCTGCGGAGTTATGGAGGGCTTTATTTTCTTTGAGAATCAGCCCTTCTGCTAATAGCCTCCTGCAGATATATACAAAATTCAATTTTTGTAGGGTATAATTCCAACGCGTTCTTAAGTTCAGAGATAGCCTCGTCGGTCATATTGTTCCTTGAGAAAAATAATCCCAGATCGGCGTGATTATATGCCGATAAATAGTTTAAAGAAATCGCTTTCTCATATCGGTTTAGCGCCTTTTCAAAGTACATTCTATCTTTATTCACCAAAAGCTCGTAGGATTTTGCAAGCCTGTTATATATCTGGTCATTTATCGGCATAAACAATACAGCCTTTTCTAAAGTTTTTGCTGAGTCTTCGTATTCCTTGTTAAACAAAAGATTCTGGGAATTTTTTAATAATTTTAACGAAATTCCATCGCTAAGTTGGAATACTAATAAGAGCATAAATAAGGGGATGCATAATAAATTGTTTAGTTTTGTGTTTTTCTTAATTGTTGGGAAAGGTATCATTAATCCGGCGCAAATGCACCACAGAAATGTCAGCTCAGGAAGATATAGATCGTAGTCAAAAAAGTTTCTCACAATAAATGTCATAACAGCACAAAATATTCCCACGTCCAGATTTTTTACATTATTGTGTTTTATCTTTGTAAACGATAGTTTAATGAAGGAAAAAAATAAAACAAGCAGGATGATAAATCCCAAAAAACCAGTTTCACAGAATATTTGAAGGTAACTGTTATGTGCGTAATACGTTTCGTCTGATAATGCACTTTTGTATTTGGTATAGAGTACTTTGAAATTTCCAAGGCCAATACCCTTCAGAGGAAAATCTTTAATGATATCTATGGCAGCTTTCCAATAATCCAACCGCTGAGCTATAGAGTTCTTAATATTATAGGATTTGATAGTTTCATCCAGGCGTATCTTTATTATAAGGATAGCGCAAACAGAAACAATTATTAGAATGACAGATAATGCCAATACAAAGGTCTTATCTTCTCGGTTCCGATTATAGAGCATTAAAGCAAGAAGCACAAAAAAACAAATGATGAAAGCTGCGATACCACCCGCTGATTTGGATAGCACTAAAGCAAGAGTCGAAATAAAAAAATTAATAGTTATAAATATTTTTATACCGGTTTTTAGATTAGGCAAGAAAGATATACCAAGAGATAGGAAGATTATGTATAATAGGAAAGCTGCCAATTTATCCGGAGAGAAGAAGGTAGCAAATACCCTTTTAAATAAGAGAAAATCTCGCGCATAGTTAGATATATTAGGAAAATTAGGATTTGCCGAAATAATTTTAAGGGTATCTCTTATACCAAAAAAATATTGGTATAGCCCATAAATGGATATAAAACACCCGCTTATTATTATGGCTAGGATGAGTTTAGTTTTTTCCTCTTTTGAAAATTGTGTGGCTATAGAAAAAGTAAGTATATAGGAGATAAAATATACAAGTTCTGTCAGGCTGTTATAAATATTTATGCTAAAAAACTGATTTATCAATAATAGCGCTAAGAAAAATAGCATAGGCGAATTTAAAACTGCTTTACCTAAAAAAGTAAATTTTTTATCAAACACCAACATGGCGCATAAGTCTAAATAAAGCAGAGACCAGAAAATGGCGTTTACAAGCGGAAAGGCCATTGAGGATATAAAAGGTTTTATAAATACAAGCAGGAGAAATGTATAAAAAGGCGTGTCTTTTAGGAGTTTATTAGGAGTATGTTGCATTGCTTAAATTATTACAGATAAAGCATTTTTTGTCAAAGGTGTTATACTATAATTAAAATGCCGGAGCAAAAGCTTATTTCAGTTGTAATTTCAAATTACAATAAAAAGGACTGTCTAAGAGAATGCCTCGAATCGGTTTTTAAGCAGACGTATCCAAAAATAGAGGTAATTGTTATTGATAACGGTTCAGAGGACGGTTCATGTGAACTTATTGATAAATATGATGCTGTAAAGGTAATCAGGAACAGGAAAAATGAGTTGTTTTCTAAGAGTCAGAATATGGGCATAAGGGCCTCAAGGGGAGAATATGTGCTATGTCTAAATAATGATGTTGTTCTCAAAGAGGATTTTATCGAGAAGCTTATCTCCAAGGCGAGTTTCAATAATGAAATGATAGGTATATTTACGGGAAGGGTGCTTTCTTCAGATGGAAGGAAAATAGATTCTTGCGGTCAGTTACTCTCAAGATCAAGAAAGCCCATAGAAAGGGGATATGGCAGACGGGAGATCGAATTATACCAAAAACGTGAGGTTGTTTTTGGAGCTTGCGGCGTAGCCGGTATGTTTAAAAGAGATATGTTAGATGAGATTAGCATAAATGAAGAATACTTCGATGAAGATTTTGCGATATTTTTTGAAGATTTAGATTTAAACTGGAGAGCAAATAATTTTGGCTGGAAGGCGCTTTATATCCCTGATGCCGTGTGCTTTCACAGGCGAGGCACCACTACCATTTTCAAGATACAGGTCCCACTGCTTAAAAATTTTATTTTGCCGAATATCCCCCATAAACTGCAGGCCTATTTTATCAGAAATCGATATCTGGCAGTAATAAAAAATGACTCTATTAAGAAAATACTATTCGATCTCCCGTTTATTGTTATTTATGAAATAAAAATTTGGCTATTTGTTATCCTGTTTAGGCCAATTTTATTCGGTTCTATTTTTTCATATGTGTATTATTTTAAACGCGCATTCAGGAAGAGAAAAGCTATTAAAAATATGCTAAAGTATCCAAAATAATCTTTACATAAGAATTTTTATATGCTATTCTAACAAAACATGTAACAGCATTCATTGTGATGATAAAGAGAAAAAATTTATTCTTGATATTAAGGGTTTTTATAAGCGCAGGTGCCATATGTATGTTGCTGTTTATGGCAAGAAATGAATTAGGGAAAATCTATAACCTAATAGTAAACCTGAATAAAGCGTTTTTTACCGTTTCTTTCATATTATTTCTAATAATAAGTTTCCTTGTCTCCTTTAGGTTTAAACTTCTTTTAAAGGTGCAGAATATCTTTCTTTCACTAAAGGAATCGGCAAAATTGACATTTATAGGCTATTTTTTCAACAATTTTCTCCCCTCTTCTTTAGGTGGTGATTTAGCAAGGGGTTATTACGCGTTTAAGTCTACTAATAAAAAACTTTCCTCCTTTACAACTATCTTTGTAGACAGGCTTGTTGGGGTTACAGCTATGGTGTTTCTTATGGGCATCGCTTTTATTTTTATCCAAGATGCAAGGGAAAATAAAGTAGCCTTATCTTTAGCCATCATTGTTATATCTTTGGTTTTATTTGCATTACTATTTCTCTTAAACAGAAGCCTTGCTAAAAAGCTTTCATTTATGTTGAGATTTTTTATCCCTTTTAAATTAAATGAGAAACTTAGGCCAATATATAATTCGATAAATAAATATAAAGATTCCAAGAAGCTGCTTCTAGAGGCCCTTGTAATTTCCTTTTTAGTTCAATTATTGGTGGTTTTAATATTTTTTGTGCTGAGCAAGTCTATTAATATGAAACTTCCCTTAGGTTTTAAAGACCTGTTTTGGGTCGTACCTCTCTCATCTATAGTGAGTATGTTACCGTCTATAAATGGTATCGGCGTAAGGGAAGGCGCCTTTGTATATTTTTTGCGCCGGATAGTCAACCCGGAAATTGCCATTTCCATCTCACTGCTTTTTCTGGGTTTAACTATATTTGTAAGCTTAATAGGGGGGGTTGTTTATATATTCATGAAGACCAATAAGGGAAAAGAATATAAAGCTCCACGGCTTAACAGCAGTGGTTTCTGACTTTTTCCCGCCTTTTGGAGGGACTGGGTGAGAGATAAGGGAAAAGAATATAAAACGGAGGTATAAATGATAGATAAGGAATTGCTGGATATACTAGCATGCCCGGCGTGCAAGGCATCGGTAGAATTAAAGGATAATTGGATAGTATGCACAAAATGTAAAAGGAAGTATCCTATAAGGGATGACATACCTATAATGCTTATCGAAGAGGCAAAGACGGACTGATAATTTGACCCCGCACCTTTCTACCTCGAAGAAATACTTCGTAGCAAAAAGGTGCGGGGTTTAATTCATCCGCCTCGGGCGGACTCCATAACTTGTGTCGTCATTAAGGAGGGTCTTTATGAAGAAAATTCTTGTTATCCATGGCCCGAATCTGAATTTGCTCGGTAAAAGAGAGCCGGGTATATATGGTTTTAAGTCAATAGAAGAAATAAATAAGGCTCTAATTAGAATTGCAAAAAAGAATAAAGTGCTTCTTGAGATTAAACAATCAGACCATGAAGGAAATATTGTGCAGCTGATCGGGGGATCGAAAGGCAAATTTAGCGCTATTATAATAAATCCCGCAGCGTATACGCATACCAGCATAGCAATAAGAGACGCTATTTTAGGTGTAAATATACCGACGGTTGAGGTGCATCTATCTAATATTTACGCTAGAGAGGAATTCAGGCATAAGTCATTAATAGCCCCGGTAGCAAAAGGTCAAATCTGCGGGTTCGGTAAGAATAGTTATATTTTGGCTCTTTTAGCTGTAATTGAACTTTTAAAAAATCAAACCCATGCCTTAGAGACGACAAAATATCATAAGGATTAGTAAGTTAAAGTTAAATAATGAAAATAATAAAAATCAGAGTAGCAATAATTATTTCTTTAGTCGTTTTTATTATAACCCCTGTTTATGCTAAAATAATCCCGCCAAAGCAACCGAGGCGATCAGAAGAGTTTAGGACTTTATTATCAGAAGAGAAATATGAAGAAGCCTATACATTGTACGAGAAAGAGGTTACACCAATTATAAACAAAGGTAGCTTGACAGATTTCAGTTCTCAATGGACAATTTCTGAATTCGTATATAGTCTACTTTATGAATCCAAGAGTTGTTATTACTATTATAAAAATTTAAATAAAGTGAAATTTGAACAATGGAGTAATGTATTTTGTGATGGAGCAATTATTTTTATCGATAAATATATTGGCGCAGAGGGATTAAAAGATAAAGATGTTATGTCTGCTATGTTCTCATTATCATCTGCGTTAACATCTTTTCATAAGAACGACAAAGCCAAGACGTTATATAAGCAAGCCTTAGCAATGAGCAAAGCCTATCAATTTGACGAATTTTTGTTCAAATCATCAAATGCTTTAGCAGATTTATATATCAGAGAAAAACAATATGAAGCCGCTAAGACTACTTTAGAAGGTGTATTATCGACAGATTATTTAAACGAAGAAATTTATTCATATAAATATAAGCGGGACACAGTGTTTCAATTGGCAAGAGCTTATTATTATGAAGGAAAGCGTAATGAAGCTGATGAAATTTTCATAAAAATCTTGCAATATATGCAGAGACAATGCGAGAATACTCCTCCTCATTTTTCCTTTCCAACAGAAGAGTATTCATGGGAGCTATACCTTCTTTATTTAGAAAATATACAAACTATTTATAATGAGTGTGGAAGAAATAATGCTGCAAAGCTCTTATCAGAAGTTTATACTGCTTTGGCGGATTTTGAGCAAAGGATAATAATGAAACAAGTAGCAGAGATACATTCGAATATGGGTTTAGAAGAGTGGCAAAACTTATATTACAAAGATGAAGATAAGGAGAAAGGTATAAAAGTAGATGAGATATTTAAAAAGATATATCGTATAATTTTAGAAGAAAAATGAAAATAAAAAATAGAGTTGGTTTGCTCATCGAAAAATTGGCAGAAAAAGACCTCAATGGAATTCTAATTACAAAGGAGCAGAATGTTTCTTATTTAAGCGGTTTTACCGGCAGTGAGTCCAGCCTGCTTTTAACGGCTGGTAAGAAATTTTTTTTGACAGATTTTAGATATCTTATTCAGGCAAAGCGCGAACTAAAAGGTTTTAAGATAATTCAGACTAAAAATTCCTTTCTTAAGGACATATCCGACTTATGCAATGAGTTAAAAATAAAAAGGTTGGGTTTTGAATCTGGTAACGTAGCTTTTAAAAAATATTTAACATTAAAAAAACTTTCGCGGGGTATAAAACTTATATCTACGACTGACGCGGTTGAAAATTTTAGGAAAATAAAGACAAATGAGGAACTAAATGTAATCAAAAAGGTCGCAAAGCTTACCTTATCCTGTTTGAGTTTTATAAAAAGTAAGATTATGCCGGGAGTAAGAGAGAAAGATTTTGCGGCAACGATAGAGTATTTTATAAAAACCCACGGAGGAGATGGCCCAGCCTTTAAAACAATTGTAGCCTCTGGAAGCAATTCTGTGATGCCGCACGCAATTACATCCGGTAGGATTATCAAAAGAAATGATTCGGTTTTGATAGATTTTGGGATAAGATCTTACGGGTATAATTCAGACTTGACGCGTATTTTCTCATTAGGTAAAATCAATACCTATTTTAGAAAAATTTATTCGATTGTGAAAGATGCACAGAGGATCGCAATAGACTATATAAAGCCCGGCGTTAGGATTTCTGAAATAGAAATGAAGGTACGCGATTACTTGGATGAAAAAGGCCTTGAGAAATTTTTCGGGCATTCTTTAGGCCATGGCATAGGAAGGGAAGTTCATGAGTTGCCTAAAATTTCGAGAGACAATAGAGAATTATTTAAAGAGAATATGGTGTTTACCGTTGAGCCAGGGGTCTATATACCAAAATTAGCTGGATTTAGACATGAGGATATGGTGGTTGTTACTAAATATGGATGCGAGGTGTTGACGCAGTGATACCAACAGATGAATTTAAAAATGGGATGACCATAAAATTAGACAACGAGCTTTACACCATTATTGAATTTCAACATATAAAGCCAGGAAAAGGAGGAGCCTTTGTAAGAACAAAACTTAGGAACCTTAAGCAAAAGACGGTGATTGAAAGAACCTTTAGAGCTGGAGAGAAGATAGAAGATGTGTATATCGAGGAGAGGACCCTTCAGTTTCTCTATAAGGCTGGCAGCTCATACTACTTCATGGAACATGAAACGTTCGAAGAACTTATTATTGATCAGGATAAATTGGGAGAGGTGGTTAAATTTTTAAAGGAAAATCTGGAAGTCACAGGGCGTTTTTGCGAGGGTAAACTTCTGGGGGTAAATTTACCTATTTTTGTAGAATTGAAGATTGAGTATTGCGAACCTGGCTTGAAAGGTGATTCGGCAAGGAGCAATTTAAAGAGTGCTGTTCTTGAAACAAAAGCTAGTATCCTCGTGCCACTTTTTATTAAAATGGGAGAGATCATAAAGGTGGATACAAGGACAGGCGAATATGTTTCACGGTGTTAATTTTTTAATAGGCTGTCACGAAAGTCGTTTGAGCCTAAATTTTTTGAGCGCAAGGGGGTTTTAGATGAACCCCGCCCTTCCTAAAAAGATTCGAAATGAATAATTAGGAAAAAGCGGGGGAAATAAATTAAGGAGGAAGAGCGGGGTGAATATAAAAGAGATTAAAGATATGATAAACCTTATGAATGAACATAATCTATCCGAGATAGAAATTGAAAAGGACGGTTTTAAAATAAAGCTAAAAAAAGAATCTAAAGCACCATCAGAGCAAGGAAAGATTTATGTAGAACATTCAGACAAGCATCTTGATATTGGACAAAAACTAAAGGAAGAGGCAGAAAGCTCAAGGTTAATTGAGATAAAAGCCCCGATGGTGGGAACATTCTATAGCGCCCCTTCACCGGAAGCACCTTCGTATGTTAAAAGAGAAGACATTATTGAGATTGGACAGGTTATTTGTATTGTTGAGGCGATGAAGCTTATGAATGAGATTAAGTCTGAAGTAAAAGGTAAAATAAAAGATATCTTGGTTGAGAATGGAGAACCTATAGAGTTTGGTCAGGTCTTGTTTTTAATCGAACCGCTCTAAAGAAATGTTTTCTAAAATCCTTATAGCCAATAGAGGGGAAATAGCTGTTCGCATCATAAGGGCATGCAAGGAATTAGGCATTAGAACGGTAGCGGTATATTCTGAGGCAGACGGAAGTTCGCTTCATGTAAAATATGCCGACGAGGCTATTTGTATCGGTACTGCCCCCTCCGCAAATAGCTATCTTAAGATTTCTAATATAATAAGCGCCGCAGAGATAACAGATGTAGATGCGATTCATCCGGGGTATGGGTTTCTGGCTGAGAATGCGCATTTTGCTGAAATATGCGAGGAGTGTAATATAAATTTTATAGGTCCAAGTCCGCAGAGTATAAGACTTTTAGGCGACAAAATGGCAGCTAAAGAGACGATGAGAAAGACGGGTATACCCTTAATCCAGGGTAGCCTAAAGGTAATAAAAAACAAAGAAGAAGCTATTAAGACAGCCCAGAGGATAAAATATCCGGTCATAATTAAAGCTGCTGCCGGCGGGGGTGGCAGGGGGATGAGGATAGCGCACAATGATATTACCCTGGCAGGAGCCTTAATTGCTGCTCAGGCTGAGGCAGAGGCGGCATTTGGTAATCCAGATGTATATATCGAAAAGTACATTGAAAATCCGCGTCATATAGAGTTTCAAATACTGGCTGACAAGTATGGACACGTATTACATATGGGGGAGAGGGATTGCTCTATACAGAGGCGCCATCAGAAGCTTGTTGAGGAGTCGCCTTCTTCAGGTATCGATCAAAAATTAAGAAAAAAGATAGGCGATATGGCAGTAAGGGCGGCAAAGGCGGCTAATTATACGAACGTTGGAACGGTTGAATTTCTTTTAAATAAGGATAATTCTTTTTACTTTATGGAGATGAATACAAGAATACAGGTAGAACATCCCGTAACGGAAATGGTTACGGGGATAGATTTGATAAAAGAGCAGATTAGGATTGCTGCCGGCGAAAGGTTAAATTTTAATCAGGATGATATAAAAATAAGCGGCCACGCTATCGAATGCAGGATCAATGCAGAAGATCCAAATAACGGTTTCATACCGTCTCCTGGCAAAATAGAAATTTTACATCTTCCCGGAGGTTATGGCATTAGGGTGGATACGCACGTATACCCAGGATATTTTATACCCTCCCATTATGATTCTCTCTTAGCGAAGCTTATAGCATATGGTAAGACTAGACAGGAAGCCATTAAGAAGATGCAAAGGGCGCTATATGAGTTTGTAATCGAGCCCATTAAGACGACCATACCTTTACACATAAGAATTTTGAATGACCCTATATTTTTAAGAGGGCAGGTAGGTACTAATTTTATAGAGTCTTTTGTTGAAGAGACACAAAAAGTTTGAGGAGATACAAATGCTAGAAAAGGACAAAAAAACAGAACTCGGGGTTATAAAAATACATAACAATGTAATTGCGCAGATAGCAACAATTGCATCAAAAGAGGTTGAGGGGGTAGTAGACATAGAAAGGGGTTTTGTATCCAATTTTTTGGAGTCTATATTTGGAAAATCTATTTTTAATAGAGGTGTAAATGTAGAAACTTTTGAGAATGACGTAAAGATAAATATATCCGTGGTTGTGGAGTATGGCTCTAGTATTCCTCTTGTAGCAACCAGGGTTCAAGAGAGTATAAAATCTGCCATAGAAAAGATGTCGGGCCTGAGTTTAATTGAGGTCAATGTTAATGTAAAAGAGGTTAAGTCAATTAAAAAAGTCAAATGAAACCCATCCGCCACAGAACTTTGGCGGATTCATTGAAAAAGTATATCCCTCGCCTAAGTACTTGTAAATTTTTGAGCTTCGCTCTAAAATTTACTGCGTAGGCTTCGCCCCGAGGAATTCAAAGAATTCCCGGGACTAAGTCCTTGAAATCACCTGCCGAAGGCAAGTGATTTCTAAGGGGGATTAATTCCGACAAATCCTTGACACAAAGTGTCAAGGGTGTCGTCATTAAGGAGGAAGTCCATGTCAGTTTTTAGCGGCATTGTTTTAACGTTTTACACATTTGTCTTTATGTTTTTAGGGTCTTTGCTTATAGCCTATGCATTGCATCTAAAACAGATAATAGACCTTACCGCCATATTTGACTATGTGCGCAGTATTCCAAACCTTTGGTTTACATCGGGAGGGGTAGGCTTACTTATGATATTTATAAGCTTGTCTGTCTCAAAACTTGCCCTTACGAAGTTTCAGCGGGAAAGAACCATAGCGTTTTTAAATCCGGACGGACAGGTTACTATTTCTCTCTCTGCTATAGAGGATTTTATAAAGCGCATTTCAGCTAATTTAAACGAAATTAAAGAATTGCGCCCTCATGTTAAAGCCACTAGAAAATTTATAGACATTTCTTGCCGCATAACTTTGTGGTCAGATACAAATATACCCGATGCTACTGAAAAAATACAAACCCTAATAAGAACAAAGGTTCAAGAAATGTTAGGGGTTGAGGAGCAGGTAATGGTGAAGATTCATGTCGTAAAGATAGTTCACAGAGAGGTGCATAAAGAAAAAAATCAGGAGTCGGGCACACCTTTCAGGAGTTATGATTTCAGGGCGTAATATATTATAGGGCTTCACAAAAATCGTTCTTCGATTTCACTCAGGACGAATACTGAGCAAAGTCGAAGTATCGTTTCGCCCTTAGCCCGAAACATAATTTTGTGAAGGGCTTCGTATATTAAACTAGGAGGTAAAATGGTGAAAAAAATTGGACTCTTAACAGGCGGCGGAGACTGCCCGGGTTTAAATCCTGTAATAAGAGCGGTTGTAAGAAAGTGCCTCGAATATAATGTGGATGTTATTGGCATAAAGAATGGATGGAAAGGCCTTATTGAAAACAGCACTATAAAACTGGATTTCCAATCTGTATCAGGCATATTGCCCAAGGGTGGGACAATTTTGGGAACCTCAAGGACAAATCCTTATAAAAAAGAAGAACATTTGAAAAGTTTGCATGAAAATTATAAAAAATTAGCCATAGATGCGCTTATTGCCGTAGGAGGCGAAGATACTCTCGGCGTCGCCGACAAACTGTTTAAGGAAGGTATTAATGTAGTGGGTGTGCCAAAGACTATAGATAACGATCTTTCATGCACCGATTATGCATTTGGTTTTGATACGGCATTAAACACTGCAACTGAAGCTATTGACAGGTTACATACAACTGCAGAGAGCCATCATAGGATTATGGTTGTAGAGGTTATGGGCAGGCATGCCGGCTGGATTGCGGTTGAAGCCGGCATAGCGGGCGGGGCCGATATAATTCTTATACCAGAAATCCCCATAGACATGGAAGAGGTTATAGGACTTATAAAGAAGAGGCATGATAGAGGAAAAACCTTTAGTATAGTAGTCGTGTCAGAAGGAGCCAAGTTTGGGAACAAGGATTTAGTAACTCAGGAGGAAAAGCTTGATGAATTTGGCCATATAAGGCTTGGCGGAATAGGGGATATTCTGGCAAGGTTGATAGAGAACAAAACCGGATATGAGACAAGAGTGACCGTTCTTGGCCACATTCAGAGAGGCGGTACGCCTACGGCATTTGACAGAGTGCTCGGGACGCGCTTTGGAGTAAAGGCAGTTGAATTGGCTATAGCTGGTAAATTCGGGCAGATGGTAAGCCTTCAGGGCAATAAGATAATAGCTGTTCCGCTAAGCAGCGCTATCAGCGAATTGAAAACCGTAGATTTGGAACTTTATAACATTGCGAAGGTATTTTTCGGATGAAAGCCAAGATAAAAAATATTATTGAAAATAGTTGCCGGGTGAAAAAAGAGTTATTTGAACGGGAAGTAATTAATATCTTAAAGGCCGTTCATATGTTGACGCGGTGTTTGAAAAAGGGTTGCAAGGTAGTTCTTTTTGGAAATGGGGGCAGTGCGAGCGATTGCCAGCATATAGCCGCAGAGCTTATGGGGAGGTTTTATCACGATAGAAGACCGTTACCCGCTATATCCCTGACAACCGATACTTCTCTATTGACAGCCATTAGTAACGATTACGAATTTAGCAGGTCTTTCTCCCGACAAGTAGAGGCAATCGGGCAAAAAGGAGATATTGCAATAGGAATATCAACTAGCGGAAACTCAAAAAACGTTATCGAAGCTATAAAAGCGGCAAATAAAAAAGGGCTTAGCACCATTGTGCTTACAGGCAAAGACGGTGGAAAGCTGGCTAGGATAGCGCAATTAGCCATAAAAGTTCCATCCAAAGACACCCCTCGCATTCAGGAAGCCCATATAATGATTGGCCACATAATCTGTCAGCTGATAGAAGAAGCATTCTTATGAAGCTCCACGGCTTAACAGCCGTGGTTTCTGACTTTTCGGTCTTCCGCTCATGGAGCGGAATCCCACCCGTCCGCCAAAGGCGGACTGGGTGTGGGATAAAATTAAGCCTAATATATGGTAGTCGCGCAGAGCAATCTTAAACGTATTTTAGCTCTCTTAAGAAAGAGAAATAGAAAGATAGTTTTTACGAACGGGTGTTTTGATATATTACATTCGGGGCACATTAAATATCTTGAATCGGCAAAAAAGAGAGGGGATATTTTAATAGTAGGAATAAACAGCGATCTTTCCGTAAGGAAAATAAAGGGTGAATCCCGGCCCATATTCAGCCAGAAGGATAGGGCTTATATATTATCGGCTCTTAAGGCTGTGGATTATGTTATCATTTTTAACGATAGAACCCCTTTGAAGCTTATAAAGACGATTAAGCCGGATCTTCTTGTAAAAGGCGGAGACTGGAGCATAAACGAGATTATAGGCGGGAAATTTGTAAGCTCATACGGAGGGAAGGTTGTTAGCGCTCCTTATCTAATGGGGTACTCAACTACAGGAATTTTAGAGAGAATATATAATGGGATCAAAAAGACGAAGACTTGATTTTAGCTGTTTCTACAGGGTGATAGATGCTAATCTAAACCGCTCCAGGGAAGGTCTCAAGGTTTGTGAGGATATTTCAAGATTTATTTTGGAAGATAAACGCCTCACAAACGAACTTAGAAATTTACGGCACGGGTTGACAAAGATAATAGAGAGTTTTGGATTTTCGGAGCTTCTTGAAAACAGGGATATAATAAATGACATTGGCAAAGTCTTGTCCATTGAAAAGTATAAAGGAAACGTGCAGGACATATTTCTATCAAATATACAGCGATCAAAAGAATCAGTAAGGGTTCTTGAAGAACTTGCAAGAGTATACGATATAGCCGTTTCCAGTAAATTTAGATTAATCAGATTCAGGATTTACAACCTAGAAAAGCTTGCATATGAGAGAATTCAGGTTATATGCCATCACAGATAGGCTCTGCTCTAGGTCAAAAGATCTTGAGGAGATTGCTGATTCCCTCGCTCGCGGCGGAGCAGACATTATTCAATTAAGGGAAAAATTACTTTCGACAAAGGAACTTATAAGGGTAGGGCTAAAGGTAAGAAAGATTACTCGCCGCTATGGAGCGCTTTTAATTGTTAATGACAGGGTGGATGTCGCCTATGCAATAGATGCAGATGGTATCCATCTGGGGCAGGATGACTTATCTTTAAAATTTGCAAGAATGATTTTTAATAAAAAAAAAATTATCGGATTATCTACCCATTCTCTAACGCAAGCCATTTCAGCGCAGAGGCTAAACGCGGATTATATCGGTGTCGGGCCTGTATTTGTCACGCCGACAAAACCCGAATATAGACCGGTTGGGTTAAAGCTGGTAAATAAAGTAAACAAGGCAGTTAAGGTTCCGTTTGTAGCTATTGGCGGGATAAACGAAGAAAATCTGGAGTATGTAATAAAAGCAGGGGCATCCAGGGTAGCCGTAGTGAGGGCTTTGATGAATGTGAATAATATATATAACGCTACAAAATCGTTTAAAGAAAAACTTTTACGTCTAACTGGAAAATACAGAAGATGACTCAATTAGAAAAGGCAAGAAAGAAAAAAATTACCAAGGAGATACTTGCTGTTGCAAGAAACGAATCGCTTTCCCCGGAAGAAGTTAGAGTCCGAATGGAGCAGGGAAAGATAGTAATACCCTTTAATAAAAATCACAGCCCAAAAAGAATATGCGGAATAGGCGAAGGTTTAAGGACAAAGGTTAACGCAAATATAGGAACCTCCCTCGGTTCAAAAAGCTTAAAGGTTGAATTAAAAAAGTTAAAAATATGTGAAGATTCGGGCGCTGACACAATAATGGATTTAAGTACGGGCGGTAATTTAGAACTAATTAGGGAAACCATACTGTCAAAATCAGTCCTGCCAGTTGGATCCGTTCCTATCTATGAAGCTGTGATAACCGCGATAAAGAAAAAAGGCCATATTTCAAAAATGACTGAAGATGATATGTTCTCGACATTTGAATCTCATGCAAAAGACGGTGTGGACTTTGCCACAATTCATAGCGGCTTGACCTTAGAGGTGGTAAAGAGGATGCGTCAGGAAGGCAGATATATTGATATCGTAAGCAGGGGAGGAGCGTTTTTAGCAGAATGGATGATTTTAAATAAAAAAGATAACCCTTTTTATACAGGGTTTGATAAAATCTTGAAAATCGCCAGGAAATATGATGTAACACTTAGCTTGGGAGATGGAATGAGGCCGGGGTCGGTCGGCGACGCAACAGACCGCTCCCAGATACAAGAGCTTATTATCCTTGGAGAATTGGCAAAGGAGGCTCTTGATTATGGTGTTCAAGTGATGATTGAAGGGCCCGGCCATGTGCCTATAAATCAAATTCCTACAAATATAATGTTGCAAAAAAGGCTATGTCATAATGCACCATTTTATGTATTAGGTCCACTCGTAACCGATATTGCACCTGGATATGACCATATAACTTCTGCTATCGGAGGGGCAATCGCGGCTAGCCACGGCGCAGATTTTCTATGTTATGTAACACCATCCGAACATTTGAGATTACCCACGTGTAGCGATGTGAAAGAAGGTGTTTTTGCGTCCAGGATTGCCGCTCATTCAGCGGACATTGCGAAAGGAATAAAAGGTTCTATAGAAAAAGATATTGCAATGTCTAAGGCAAGAAAAAGAAGGGATTGGAAAGAGCAGGGCCGATTATGTATCGATCCTGAAAAATTTAAATTGATAAAGAAAAAAACTGCTTTAAAGAATGATTTTTGTTCTATGTGCGGCGTTTATTGTTCCTTAAAAGTGATGGATAATTTATCCCCTTTCGCACCTGCCTTGCCGGCAGGCAGGGAAGACCACGGCCAAAGGCCTTAGGATGCTCGCCAGATGGCGAAGTCTCGCTTTTGGCGGAAATACGAAAAAGCGACTGTGGTTCGACGTGCTTCACTTGCTCACCATCCCGAGCGCAGTCGAGGGACTTAACGGGGATGTCACTGGATGGGCTTGCCCGTGGGGTATTCCATTAACTTAAGCAATATGATTCTTGCGCTTGGCTCAGTCGCACTTGATACGGTAAAGACCCCTTTCGCTCATATGAAAGATGCTCTCGGGGGTTCTGGCACATATTTTTCAATAAGCGCCAGCTGTTTTACCAAGGTGGCCCTGGTTGGTGTGGTTGGTACAGATTTTCCTCAAAAATATATAAACCAGTTAAAGTCAAAGGGTATTGATCTGAAAGGGCTCCAAATTAGAAATGGGAAAACTTTCAGATGGGGAGGGGAATACAGTTTTGATTTTAATAACCCAAAAACGCTATTTACCGAACTGAACGTTTTTTCTTCGTTTGATCCCGATATTCCAAATGAATTCAAAGATTATCCGTATTTATTCTTAGGGAATATAGACCCTATCTTACAGTTGAGCGTGTTAGAAAAGATGAATAAACCAAGGCTCATTGCGTGCGATACGATAAGATATTGGATAGAGAAGAGCCCGAAGGAATTAAGAAAGGTTATAAAAAAGGTAGATATATTTTTTCTAAACGATTCAGAAGCGAGAGAATTTACAGGGGAATCTAATTTAAAGAAGGCAGGCGAAAGTATTCTCTTATTAGGTCCCAGGTTTGTTGTAATAAAGAAAGGTGAACACGGCGTTTTGCTGTTCGGCAAAAATTCTATGTTTGCAGCCCCGGCATTTCTTTTAGAAAACATATTTGACCCAACGGGAGCGGGGGATTCTTTTGCGGGAGGTTTTATGGGATATGTTGCGCAAAAACGAACTCTTTCGGATAATACTATGAGAAGTGCGATTATATGCGGAACTATTATGGCTTCATATTGTGTCGAGGGTCTTGGTGTCAGAACTCTATTTTCCTTAAAACCTAAAGACATTTCCAAGCGCTATAATGAATTCAAGAGATTTACTAAATATTAAATGCGGGTGTAGTTCAGTGGTGGAACGTCAGCTTCCCAAGCTGAATGTCGTGGGTTCGACTCCCATCACCCGCTCCAGATTAGTTAACAATTCACGGTTGACAGTTAACAGTGAAGAAATAAAAAAAGTCACCGGAAGGGACTCGAAGAGAGCTGACGCCGACCTATGGGAGGAAAAGCCGAGCGCCAAGTTATTGGTGCGAGGAGTTAGTCAGCGAGTGGCCGACCCGATCCGCCACGAATTTTGGCGGAGAGTGGCGCCGACCCCCATCGCCAGCTCTTTAAAAAAAAGGATTTTTTTGATAACGGTTATCTGCTTTTATGCTGCCTATTTATATGGTTGCGCAGAGGGTAATTATACAATTAAAGAGTCTACCGCCCACTCGACAGGATTTTATCATAAGGTTAATAGTGATGAAACCCTTTGGAAAATTTCAAAAATTTATGGTATAGAACCGCAGGAAATATTAAAAACCAATGGTTTAAGTGATGCTTCAAGCATAAAAACTGGAAAGGTTATTTATATACCTGCAGGAAAAACTGCAGACGGCGAGATAGGTTGTGTAAGTAAACCTTTTTTATTGGAGAATAATTTTATATGGCCGTTAAAGGGCAGGGTTGTTTCATTTTATGGAATGAAAAATAGAGGAGCGATTAACGGCGGTATTGATATAGAGGTAGCGGAAAATTCTTATGTTTTAGCATCCAGGTCAGGCAGAGTTGTATTTACCACGCCTTTAAATAATGATTTATTTAAAGGATTTGAAAATAAACAGAGATATAGGGTTTTTAAATATTTTGGTCATGTAGTTATAATAGATCATGAGGACGGCTTTTTAACACTTTATGCCAACAATTCCGAGGTTCTGGTAAAAGAAGGTGATATGGTTAAGCAGGGTGCATTTATTGCAAGGGTGGGGGCGCTTAATAGGGATGCCTATAGCAGATGTTTACATTTTGAAATTAGGGAAGGAGATAAGGCTCTGAACCCGTTTCATTTTTTACAGTAGCGTTAACGATGCCTATATACGAGTTTGAATGTAATAAGTGTAATATAATATTTGAAAGACTTTTGAGAACTTCAGTGTCAGATGAAAAGATTGCATGTCCTAAATGCGGCGGCATGGATATTATAAAGAAATTTTCCATCTTTGGTTTTGTAAGCAGAGGAGTGCCTGTTACTGACGTTAAGCGAAACGTCAGTAACTCAAAAAGCTGTTCCGGCTGTTCTTCAAGTTCTTGTTCGACATGTAGATAAAAACTATGAGTTTTGTAGACCCTGTTTTAGGCGAGGACTTTTTTGGTAGGGAAGAGGTCATCTCGAAGCTAAGAAAAAGGCTGGATTCCCTGCACAGCGGATTTAGGCAAAACATTGCTTTGTTAGGGCCGCCAGAGTCAGGTAAAACCTCCATTTTGAAATATTTTTTAACTAAATTTGAGGATGAAAGATTTTTATTCTTTTATGTAGACATAAAAGATAGTTCCTTTCAGGATTTTGTAATCAAATTCTTGAGTTCCCTTTTATCAAGTTTTCTATCCAAGACAGAGGAATTTAACAGCATAGACCTTATAGACAGCCAAACCCTTCTTGCTAAATTCGGCACACATCTTCCAAGAACTTCATATCTTGTAAAGGCTCTTTTTGATTCGCTAGAAAGGTCAAATTTTGATGAGGCTTATGCGAAGTTGTTTGATATCTTGGAAATTGCAAAATTAGAGATTAATAGGCCTATTGTAGTAATATTAGAAGAATTTCAAAGAATCGCCAATTTGCCTATTAAGTATCCGTTTGAAATTCTCGGTAAGAAATTAGCGGTTCAGAGGGATATAATGTACATAATATCCAGCGCTTCGGTAAATGACGCAAAGAAGATAATAAGAGAAAAACTGTCGCTTCTTTTCTGCAATTTTGAGGTAATTGACGTAGAACCTTTTGATTATGCAACGTGTGAAAGTTTTATAGATAAGAAATGCGGAGATTTAAACCTCCAGAGGTGCTTTAAAGATTTCATAATAATCTTAAGCGCCGGCTCTCCTTTTTACCTGAATACTATATGCTCTAAGCTTTTTGAGTTGGCGCAGATTCATAGATATTCAGCGTCTCAGCGTGATTTGGTAATTAAAGCCATGGAAGAACTTGTTTTTAGATCAGACGGCATATTAAATCAATATTTATTAAGTAAGCTAGGTAGTCTTTCGAAAGATAAAAAATTGAATGTTTATATTCAGGCTTTATTACAAATTTCTAATGAAAATAAAATATGCGATCTGCTGCCTATCTTGAGGAAAAGTGATACCCAGGTAAATAAGATAATGAGGGAGCTTACTCAAAAAGATTTTTTTTCAAAGTTTGGTGTTTTTTATAGATTTAATGATAGATTATTTAAGATATGGCTAAACTCGGTCTATGCGGTTAAGGAGTCTCCGTATAAGAATTTTTATGTTGACGGAAAGGACTATTTTAGTTTTAGGAGTTTAAAAATATTAGAAAATTTTATTCAGGAAAGTAAAAAGAGCGTTTTGGATAGAACGGTAGAGTTATTAGGATTATTTAACAATGAGATGGTGGAGATTTCTTCTCAAAGGTTTATTCTTCCCGCTTTTGAAACTATTCATGCAACAAAACTTGATGAAAGGGGATTCAGGATTACTGCAGCCTCAAGGAGTAAAAGCTGGCTTATCTTTTTGGTAGAGGATAGATTGCTGGAGGAGAGATTTGCCGGATGGATTCATACCGAGAAGAAGACCGTCAAAGAGTTTAAAAAAATATTATTAATAAGTTTATATGAGCCTGATATAGAAACTAAACTTCTTACAAAACAGGAAAAAATTATTACCTGGAATATTTCTGATTTAAATATGTTGTTCGAATTATACGGAAAGTCGCTTATCGTAAAGACTTGAGTTTTTTACCGGCATTATTATGAAACTTGAGAGTGTTGAAAAAGCCTTTCTTTTCAACACTCTCAAGACTGCGTCAAATAAAGGTTTTGCAACGATTTCAACTTTAATAAGTATGAGAGTCTTAGTATTAGCAGATACGCATATACCTGTGGCTTCCAGCGATATACCGCCGCAGATTTATAAATGTATAGAAGGAGTTGATCTAATTCTGCATGCCGGAGATATAGTAGGAAAAACTTTTTTTGAAAAACTCTCTAGTTTTAAAGAGGTTAAAGCTGTAAAAGGCAATATGGACACAGATGCTTTAAAGGATATCTTACCTGAAAAAAGGGTGATAAATATTGGAAAATTCAAAATAGGCCTGATACATGGATGGAGTAATTCGGCAAACTTGTTACATTGCCTTAGAAATGAATTTGAGAATGTAGATTCAATTATATTCGGCCATACGCACAGCTATGTAAATTTTGTCAAGGATGGTATACTGTTTTTTAATCCGGGTAGCCCAACTGATAAAATTTTTGCTACGACTAACTCATATGGTATACTGGAGATTAATAAAAGTATTAAGGGGGAGATAGTAACGCTTTAACTTTTAAAGATTATGGATAGACTTTGGGCGCCATGGAGAACGAAATATATACAGAAAATACACAATATAAAAAAGTGTATATTCTGTAAGCGTAATAACAAAAAAGATAAAAATGAGTTTGTAATAAAAAGAAATACCCATTGCTTTGCTATTTTAAATCTATATCCTTATAACAATGGGCATGTATTAATAGCTCCCTATAGGCATTTGTCGGATTTGGAATTGCTTCATAAAGAGGAGATAAACGATATTATGGATCTCGTTAAAGAGACAATATCAGTTTTAAAAAAGATTCTTAAACCCTCCGGATTTAATGTTGGAATTAATTTGGGGAGGTGTGCAGGAGCAGGTTTTACAGAGCATATACATATTCATATAGTGCCACGATGGAATGGCGATGCAAATTTCATGCCCGTTATATCTTCCACCAAAGTTATATCTGAATCCCTGGAGGAGCTTTTTAATAAAGTAAAGGTAGAATATGATAAAAAGAGAAGAGCTCGAGATTAAAGAAGAGGAGCTTTTAGCTCCCTATGCCATGAAAAGCCGCTATACTAAGGGAAGGGTTCATAAGGAACCAGAGCATGAGTTTAGAATGGTTTATCAAAGGGATAAGGATAGGATTGTCCATTCAACGGCTTTCAGGCGTCTTGAGTATAAAACACAGGTATTTGTTAACCATGAAGGCGATTACTATAGAACAAGATTAACTCATACTCTAGAAGTTGTGCAAATAGCCAAGTCTATTGCCAGGGCATTGAGGTTAAATGAAGATCTGGTAGAAACTATAGCGCTGGCCCACGATATAGGCCATCCTCCTTTTGGGCATGCAGGAGAAGAGGCGCTTCAGAGTATTATGCAGGATCACGGAGGTTTTAATCATAATATCCAGGGTCTAAGAGTTGTTGATCTTTTGGAGGAAAGATACCCGTATTTCAAGGGTTTAAACCTGAACTGGGAGGTTAGAGAAGGGATAGCTAAACACGTTACTTCTTTTGACAAGCAGGGATTGTGCAGTGTTCAGCTTGAGCCAGACAGTTATCCAAGCCTTGAGGCGCAGGTTGTTGATGTAGCGGATGAGATTGCTTATGATACTCACGATTTAGACGATGGTATCACATCCAATCTTTTTGATGATGAAAAATTGGATAAGATTGAACTTTGGCGCAGCATATCGGCCGGTTTAGTTTCGATAAATCCGAGTTTAAGCAAGGAAATTATTAAATATCAGATCGTGAGGACTCTCATCGATATGCAGGTTAAAGATTTAATTATAAATTCAGAGTTAAACATAAAGAAGTATGGCATTAGTAATTTTAGCGATGTAAAAAAATGTGAAATAAGACCCATCTCTTTTAGTGAAAAAATGAAAGAAGAAAAGAAACCTTTAAAGGACTTTTTAATGATTAATTTATATAGTCATTATAAAGTAGTACGGATGTCTGACAAGGCAAAAAGGTTTATAAGAGAGCTTTTCGAGGTATATATTTCAAAGCCCGAACAGCTTCCGTATAATACGCAAAAGAGGATTAACTGCGAAGATTTATACAGAGCGGTATGTGATTATATAGCCGGCATGACAGATAGATACGCCCTGGAGGAATATAAGAAGTTGTTTGATCCTTTTGAGAAGGTTTAGTTATGGCTGGAGACTATAAAAGGGATTTTTTTAGAAAGTTTACAAGTTGCATTTTTTGGAAAAAACAAAAGGAAGGGTTTAATGCTTTATTTGGCAATCTGAGCTGGTTTTTGTTCAGCATGGATTCAAAATCTTGTTTTAAACTGGTTGAATTCAATAAGAATTGCAAAGGTAAATTTACGAAAAAATGTTTGAGATTTTTTTTGGAATCCAAAAATTTTAAGAATGGAAACGAAGCGCAACAATTACATTGTTGTTACAAAAATAAGGAGTGCATACTCTTTCCTATAAAAAGGGGCAGCCGTACCTATGGTGCTCTGGGTGTCTGCAATGTCAAGCTAAATGCGAAAAAACAAATCTTGAATCTACTGCCGATGTATATAGATATTCTGGTAGATGATGTTCAGAAGGAATTAGAACTTACAAAATTATACAATACTATAAGGCCGCGGGCAGTCGCGCTTTCCACAGTTCACACGTTGCACAGGCTTATAAGTTCAACTCTGGATATAGAAGAACTCTTGCCAAGGCTAGCGAGATTTAGTATGCAGATATTGCATGCAAAAAGCTGTTCTATTATGCTCTTAGATAGAACAAAGAAAAAATTGATAAGAGAAACCTGTATTGGGAATTGCAAAAAAAAGTTTTTTCCTAAAAGCATTAATATTGGCAAGGGAATGCAAGGTAAAGTAGCTAAATATGCCACACCTATTCTTAAAAAGCAGATTATTATAGTTCCGTTGCTAGAGGAAGAGGTTACTGGAGTTATAACTATTTCAGACAGAATAGATAAGGGTAATTTTACAAATTTCGATCTGGAAATATTGACTACTTTTGCCGAACAGGCTGTTACTGCTATAACAAATGCTCGACTTTATCTAAATCAAGAAAAGATTATTCAGGGAGCTATCAGATCGCTTGTTAAAATATTAGAATCAAGATTGCCTTATAAATATACCCATTCCACCTTTTATGTAAATAGTATTTTTTCTATAGGGAAAGAGCTGGGTTTATCAAAAGAGGAATTAAGAAATTTGCATCATGCGGCACTCTTGCCCGATGTGGATAGAATAGCGCTTCCCGAACGCATCTTGAAAAAGAAGGCAGTTTTAACCAAAAGAGAATTTGAAATTGTTAAACAGCATCCGGTCATATTGGCCGAGTTGATTAGCCCTCTAGAAGTTCTAAAACCGACAGTACCTATAATATTGCATCATCATGAAAGATATGATGGGACAGGCTATCCTTCGGGTTTAAAAGGCGATAAGATACCAATAGGTGCGAGGATAATTGCAGTTGCTGACGCATTTGAGGCTATGATAGGTAAAAGGCCTTATAGAAGAACAAAAACTGTAAAAGGAGCCTTGAAGGAGATATCAAGATATAGCGGTACACAGTTTGATCCGAAGGTTGTTAGTGTTTTTACTAGTTTATTTAACGGCAAGTTGAGGTTAAGAAAAAAAGATAATGAAAAAAGAAGTTAACTTAAACAAAATTATATGTACCAACATTGATTACAAGGTGCTTAGTTTTTTTTATAGCAGTCAAAATTGCATAGATACAGCTAGGGGTGTTTCTGCATGGATAAACGAAAAGAGGGCAGACACTAAAAAATCTCTGGATAAACTGACTAAATTTGAATTTTTAAATTCGCATAAAAACCGGTTTGTAACTGGTTACTGCTGTACACAAGATAAAAAAATACTTAAACGGATACGTACCTTTTTAAACATGTAAATATTTATGTTAATTTTTGTTTTGAAATACTGTGTATATGTTGTATAATGCTTAAATAATAATTGAAAATTTGTTGATGAGAAAAGGTTACTTAAAAACAGATGTTATTGGTCAGTTACGCATTTAGATAGAATGAAGGATTTAGTTGTATTAACAAATATATTTTAAGGAATTTATACATTCGCGGCCAGAACAATGGCCGCTCAGTATGAGCCACACGGAAACCTCGGGCTTTTAGCCCGAGGAGTTATGGGAGGCTTTATAGGATGTTTAAAGATATAGAACAATCGCAGTTAGAACTTTTTAATGATCTTAAGCGTCCACAAAAGGGATATTTGTTTTTTAAAAAGAAGTTTGCATTTCCAAGACACGCCATTTCTTTTATAGTAAATTATGAAAATCTGGTTTTATTTATAATAGGTTTGGTACTAGCACTGGTTATTTCCTTTTCCATAGGGGTAGAGCGCGGAAAAAGATTGCGTTTATCTGCTCAGAGCGCCTCTGTATCAAAAAATATTCCAGAGCAGGCTAAGCGAAGTATAGCTATCCCTGCTACGGACGCAGTTTCTATAAAACAGAATAAGATGAGGATATCAACTGATATGGTAAATACTCAGGTTTCCAGCGCAGATTCGAAAGGGCCGATTCAACCAGTTGTTAGAAAAGCCAGGGCATATTTTATACAGGTTGTTACCTATACGAATAAGGTTCTTGCAGAAAAGGAAAAAGAAAAATTGTTGAGGATTGGCATAAGTAGTTTCATAAACTTATCGGATAGATTTTATCAGGTAAAGGCAGGGCCTTTTTATAACAAGGATGATGCATTGAATTTGCAAAGGGAACTTAAAAAAACTTACAAGGATTGTTATATAACCGTAAGTAATCGTCAATCTAACACTGTGAACTAAGCTTAATAATATGTTTAAATTCAATTAAATCTAAGGCAGGTTAAAAAGAGGGGGGCTTATGATCACAGAAATTGGTATTGTTGCGGGTGAAATATGGCATCATTTGGACGAACACGGCGAAAGTACTTTATCTGATTTACTTAACGGGATAGATAAAGACAAAGATATAGTATTAATGAGCTTAGGTTGGCTCAGCAGAGAAGGCCACGTCTTATTAAAAAAGGAAGGTTCTGAATACAAGGTATCTTTACGGAAATAGCGAGAGACAGGATTTAAAAAATTATTCTTTCAGTAAGATTTCTTTATAATCTACGCTTTAATTGCAAGCCGCAACACAAAAGCCCATTTTTATATTTTTGGACTATTATAGAGTAAATTTTTTAAGATTATATTTGTTTGTTTTAATCCATGGCTTTTCCCATTTACCATCCAGACAAAATATACTAAATAACCATTAAAAGTTAATGCTGCGTTATTGTATTAAAAAAAGGAGGTTTTACATATGGATTACATAATAGTTTTAGTAACCACGCCTACATTAAAGGAAGCAACTCATATAGCAACTAGTCTGGTAGAAAAAAGGATAGCGGCTTGCACAAATATAGTTTCAAATATTCAATCGGTGTTCAGATGGAAAGGGAGGATAGAAAAAGAAAAAGAGCATCTTTTAATCATAAAATCAAGGAAGATGCTGCTGGAGAAATTAGTGAAAACTGTTAAAAGTATGCATAGTTATGAAGTTCCTGAAATCGTAGCTATACAGATAATAGATGGGAATAAAGATTTTTTGAACTGGCTCAAGAGTTCAGTAAAGGTTATTGAGCGTAATTAGAGTATTGACGGATTTCGGAACAATGAGATATGGGAATAAATTGATTTTTGAAAACGTATGGATAGATTCTGCGGCTGTCCTTCGTCAAGCTCAGGATGGCGAACGAAGTTGAACCATAATCCAGCGGGATAGACCATCCTGATACCTTTAGAGGATGGGTCTAAAGCCGCGGAGCTTCATCAGCCGTTGCACTTAATCTAATCCCACAGGGATAGACCATCCTAAACCTTCAAAGGATGGGTCTAAATAAAAAGAAAAGACATAGTATTAATTTGGTTAGTCTTACTTAATTTTTAATAGTTATCTTGATATCCGAAGGAATTATTGTTATAATTACACCGCATAATTTTTTAATCCGGCATAATATCAAAACCGCAAAATTGGCAAGATAAATAATGCTGAAATTTGAGAGTGTTGAAAAAGCTTTTCTTTTCAACACTCTCACGGCAGATATCGGAAGATTGCGTCAAATAAAGGTTTTGTAACAGCCTCAATTTTATACAACACATTGAATATATTTCTGACGTGAAAATATGAGTCTAAATATCGGGTTTAAAAAAACTCTTGGCCTTAAGTTTGTAAGTTTTACAGCTGTAATAATTCTTATCATAGCAACATTTTTCAGCTGGTTTCTTATAAGGGAAGAACGCACCCTCCTAAAAGAAGAATTGTTTAAAAGGGGAATATCTATAACAAAATCGATTACAACGAATTGCCAATACGGCGTCTATACTGAAAACTTTGAAATTCTAAATAACTTTACAACTAGTGCTGTGGCTGAGAAAGACATTGTATATGCCCTTATAGCTAATAAAGAAGGTTTGATACTTGCTCATAGCGACCCAACTAAAGTAGGCTCAACCTTTGATTTCGAAAAAGAGATAGGGGATGTTAAGATTAAACAATCATCTTGGATTAAGAACCAAAGTGTTTATGATATAACTATGCTTGTAAAATTAGATACAGGCAAGCTTAAAACAACCACTGGATTAAGCGGGTTTGCGGTAGAGGATCTTTTGAAGAGGGGCATCCGGGTTAAGGACGAGCTTATTGGATTTGTAAGCGTGGGAGTTTCAGATAGCTATTTGGAAGCAAGGTTCGCGCAGATAAAAGAAAATATTTTTATATACACGCTGATAATAATTATTGTAGGAATAATCTTAAGCATGCTATTTGCAAATAAGATTGTTAGCCCTGTTAAAGAGTTGTCAAAGGTAGCATCCGCCATAGCGAGCGGCGATCTTGACCAGAGAGTTAATTATTTTTCCGATGACGAAATAGGCGATTTAGCTCTTGTATTTAACAAAATGGGCGAGGATCTAAAGACCTCACGCCAGGAGATAGAAAATTACAGCAAAAATCTTGAAAATATGGTACATGATAGAACTCTACAGATAGAGAGGGCAAATTCGGAATTAAAAGAAACAAAAGAACTCTATAGGAAACTATCTATAATAGATGGATTAACAGGTATATATAACCGCCGATACTTTGATGAGATTTTGACTAAAGAGTTTGAACGCGTTAAGAGATATTCTAGGCCAATATCTCTTATGATGATAGATTTAGATTTTTTTAAAAAATTCAATGATAAATATGGTCATCCCGCTGGTGATCATATATTGAAGCAACTTACTGAATTGCTTTCAAAATTTATCAGAACGGTTGATTTTCTTGCCAGATATGGAGGCGAAGAATTTGTCATAGTGCTCTTTGAAACGGAAAAGAAGGATGCAATTATGCTGGCTGAAAGGCTTGTTAAGATGGTGGATCAGAAAAGATTTCCGGGATTTGGGAATATCCCAGAGCTGCATCTTACTATAAGCGTTGGGGTAGCCAACTTTCCTGAAGACGTTAAATTAAAAGAAGAGCTGATTAAGAAGGCAGACGACGCGTTATATCAGGCTAAAATTTTAGGCAGAAATAGGTTTCATTTTTTTATGAAAGAACACATTTTGTAGAAAAAGAGGTAATTTCAATAATATGACCCAAATTGAAAAATTAGAAGAGCGGATTTTAAAACTTGAGCGCATACTTCGCGAAAAAGAAAAGGTATTGTTTATTATTAACAGTATAAGCAAAGAGATTTCAAGAAGCCTTAACTTGGATGATATCGTAAAGTCTATTGTAAATAACATTTATACGGCACTTGATGTGGAGATTTGTTCTATCTTGCTTTTAGATGAGTCAGGCAGTCTGTATATAAAATATGCTATCGGGATTGATAACGATATAATTTCCTCTACAAGAATACCGCGCGGCGAAGGTATATCTGGGTGGGTTTTGGATCATAAAAAGGATGTCTTTGTAGAAGATGTCGAGAGCGATAGCCGTTTTATGAAGAGAAATGATGAGAAATACTACACAAAGTCATTTATTAGTATCCCTCTATATACAAGAACAGAATCTATAGGTGTTATAAATATAAACAATAAACGTTCAAGAGAGAAATTTTCTCTTGAAGATTTTGAGCTGATAAAAGAGATAGCGATAGAGGCTTCAATTGCCATAGAGAAAGCAAAACTCTACAAAAATCTGCAGGAACTTTACATAATGGCCGTAAAATCTTTGGTATATGCTATAGACATGAAGGATCACTATACTCATAGTCATTCTGAAGAGGTTGCAAAGTATGTTACTGCTATCTGCAAGGAGCTAAATTTTGAAGATTCAGAAATTAGAATGATAGAACAGGCCGCACAGTTGCATGATATAGGCAAGATAGGTATAAAAGATTCTATATTAAATAAACCCGGCCCTCTGACTAAAGAAGAATTTGAGGAAATAAAGCTTCATTCTACGAAAGGAGCCGAAATAATTGAGCCTCTGGAATTTCTGCAGGGCGTCGCTAAGATTGTAAGGCAGTCCCATGAAAGATATGACGGCAAAGGATACCCCGATGGGCTAAAAGGAGAAGAGATAAATATCGGAGCAAGGATTATTGCTGTTGCCGATTCTTATGATACTATGTGCTCTGAAAGGGTTTATAGAAAAAGGAAACTAAGCAAAGAAGAGGCTATGGCTGAATTAAAGAATAATAGCTCAACTCAATTTGACCCAAAGATCGTCGAAGCCTTTATAAAAATCCTAAAAAATTCCCGTTAGCTTTCCCCGATTCCTGCGTCTATTAAAATAGTAGATGGTAGCAGTTTTAAACCTTGCCAAAATAGCTAAATAGAGTTAGTATGCTCAATATCCACATAGGAGTGGTAATGAGTTTAAAATAGGTTAAATTTATAGGGCAAATCTCTAAAAAAAGGGATTGCCTTTTTGTTTTTAATAGTGGTAAACTATGGTAGAGATTAGAAGGGAATTTTATGGTGCTGGACGCAGGGCAGAGTTAATAAACGGAGGTAGCGATGGAGAAGAAAAGGTCGGCTGGAGTTACAAAAGTTGGCTACTCCATAATTATAACAAATTTAATCCTTATACTTTTGCAATTGTTTCTTAACCCTCATTCTCGATGGTCTGAGTGGCTTTACACTCTGTTGGTGTCTTTTGTTCTTTACTTTTACTTATCGGCTAAGCTCGTTAGTCTTATATTTATCCCTATCTTTATAATTCTTATCATATTGGGTATCAAGATATTGCAGTTAAATAACCCTGCACGGTTAACCTTTATTATTCTTCAAATCCCCATTGCAGTTATTCATTTATACTACTTTGTTATGACATTTATAATATCTTGTGGATTGATTTTTTATAATGGACCATCGTATATTGAAGTGTTTGGACCAAATGTCACCAATCGAAGAATCCCAGTTCCGCCTCTGGCTAAATGGCCAGAAATATTACATATATTGATATCAGCTATACCATTGTTACTTTTCTTGTTCTATATAGTATTTCTCACCCGCCCCAAAGTAAAGGAGCAGTTTAGGTAATCCTCTGGGCACTAAGGACATTGAGAGAAAAATGAATAAAAAACAATTAATAATTGCTTGCTTTGTGGTGGGGGCATTTGCGTATACAGTGAACTTGCCCCGATTTAACGGACACCGAATAGTGGTATAATAACACAAGGGGGTGTCCTGTGGAACGAAAAAGTAAACGAAGAAGTCATGGCAGGGA
>JAGVOB010000109.1 GCA_020052955.1 Candidatus Omnitrophota bacterium
CTTTAAAAACATTGAAAAGATTCCGGATAACCTACCGGTAAGGATACCGGTTATGGAGGAACGCTATGCTGCTATCGCATAAAACTATTGACTTTACCGGATATACAAATATGTTGACAAGCAATTTCGTTTTTGTTATTATACAACAACATTAGTGTCCAAATTGCAAAATCATATCTCAAAAACAGTAATAACAGATAAAACGCTATAACTTATTTATTTGCAATATATTGAGTAATGATTATTCGATTCCGTCTGTCTTAAGTTGGACATAAGTGATACAAGGATGATGATAAATGCCTAGAGTAGACGTAGGACATAATGAACCGCTGGAAAGGGCGCTTAGGCGCTTTAAGAAAAAGATTGAGAGAGAAGGTATACTTAGAGAGGTTAGAGACCGTAAGCATTACGAAAAACCCAGTATAAAGAAAAGACGTAAGCAGCGAAAAACCGGATGGTCTCAATAGCCTGTTTAAATATTTTTCAATCTCCCATCGAAATTATCCCATCGTTATAATTTCAAATATGTTCTCCCTTCTTAAGAAGAAATACATCGTTTTCTCCCTTATCGTAATAGTTTTATCCCTCACTAGCTGCGATAATAATCCACAAATAGGACTGATAGATGTAGATTGTCCTTTGCCCCAGGCTAAAAGATTTGAATTGGCGAACGGAATGACAGTCATCTTATCGGAAAATCACAATACGCCGTTTGTCGCTTTAGAGGTGCTGGTAAAAGTCGGATCAAGCCTTGAAGAAGAGTTTACCTCAAGCGGTATTTCGCATTTCGTTGAACATATGCTATTTAAGGGCACTAAAAAGATGCCCGCTGGTAAGGTAGAGGAAAGAATAAGGTCGTTGGGAGCAGATACGAACGGATTTACCTCCTTTGATTACACGGGATACACAATCACTACGCCAAAACGATATTTAGGTGAGGTTTTGGAGCTACTCTCGGACGTATTAGCCAATCCCTCTTTTCTTAAAGGAGAGCTTGAAAAGGAAAGACAGGTTATATTAAAAGAGATAGATATGAATTATGACGAACCCCAGCGCCGGTTAAACCAATTATTTTATAAAAACTTCTATACTACTCATCCATACCGCTACCCGATAATAGGGAAGGATAAATTCCTGATAAATATTTCAAGGGATGATATATTAAGATTCTACAAGAGGCATTATGCTGCCAATAACATAGTACTCTCGATAGCGGGCGATATTGCACCTGACGAGACTGAAGATTTGGTTAAAACAACCCTGGGAAATCTTAAATCCGCCCCCGTGAATCCTATTGTGGTTCCGGTAGAACCCGCGCAGATTGCATTTAAATATAATGAAGAAAACTATGAAGGAAGACTCACCTATCTGATGATGGGGTTTCACAGCGTAAGTTTGTCGGATGAGGATCTGTTTGCGCTTGACTTACTATCAAGCATACTGGGCGGGACAAACTCAAGCCGCCTTTTCAGGAGCTTATATCAGAAAAAATCGCTGGTGTATAGCATAAATTCCTATAACTATACCCCGCGCTTTCCGGGCGTTTTTGCCGTAAGCGCTATAGTAAAGAAGAATAAACAGAGCGAGGTCATTAACAGCATATATGATGAGATTGGGGAAATAAAAAACGGTAAGGTCTCTACGGAAGAGATAAACCTGGCAAAGAATAATCTTATTCTGTCCTATGTATCAAACCTCGAAACCATCCAGTCTCAAGCATCTGATTTTGCGGCTTCCGAAGCCCTTACGGGTAACTTCAGGTTTTCGGCGCATTATATTGAAAAGATAAAAAAGGTAACGAAGAGAGAAATAATAGAGGCTGCCGGAAAATATTTAAAAAAGGATAACAGCGCCGTTTCTATACTCAAGCCGGCTTCTAACGATGCAATAGGCAAAAAAGAGCCGCAAAGAACCCGTAGCGATATAGCAGGAAAAATTACCCTTAAAAACGGGTTACGCATTGTCTACACTAAGAGAAAGGATTATCCAAAGATTAGCCTTACGGTTGCCTTGAAGGGAGGCCTCCTGGCAGAAAACCGTGATACAAACGGTATCAGCAATATAGCGTCCGGTATGTTTCTAAAAGGCACGACCTACAAAAGTTCCGAGGATATCCAAAAGATTATAGAATCATATGGCGCCGCCATAGGGGCGTTTTCGGGGAATAACAGCTTCGGCATTAAAGTGGATATACTGGATAGAAATATTGAGAAGATATTGGATATTATTTATGAAATTATGAGTAGGCCTTCGTTACCGGAAGAGGAATTTAGGAAGGAAAAGGCTCTGACAAAAGCAAAGATCATGGAAAGGGATGATGATATTTATTCTTCAACCGCCTTAAGCTTAAAGCAGCTTCTTTATAATGAGCACCCGTATGAACTGGATACCCTAGGCACCAATGAATCAGTGGAGCGCATTAAACGTAAAGATGTCGCCGATTTCTATAAAGATTATATAGCCAGCAACAATATCGTTATCTCTGTGGCAGGCAATGTTGATGAAAAAAAGATTCTGGGTTTTATAAAACGGAAATTTGGGTATATCAGGCCTAAGAATGTAAAGCTCTTTGAAAGAGAGCCCGGTATTTATAATCCCGTACTCTTTAAGTCAAATACAATGCCTAAGAAAGAGGCGGTGATTATGGTAGGATTTAGAGCGCCGTCCATTACGAGCAATGACAGGTATGGTGTTGAGATTTTAGAATCCATACTTTCCGGAGCAGACGGAAGACTGTTTCAGGAAATCAGGCAGAAGAGGGCCTTATCCTACACGCAGGGAGCATTTTATGTTCCGGCTCTTATAAGTGGTTATTTCATCATATATGCCTCTGTCAATAAGGATAACGTTGATATGGCAAAGAGGCTTTTGTTTAAAGAAATAGAAAAATTGAAGCATAAGGGTATAACAGAGTATGAGCTTACCACAGCCAAAAATAAACTTTTGTCTAAGCACTGGTTTTCGCTTCAGAGGGATTCAGATCTTTCTACCATGATGGCCCTGGACGAATTATATGGTTTAGGATATGACAATTTTAAATTATATAGCGGCAATCTTGAGCCAATAAGGGTTTGTGATGTGAGAAGTATCGTAAACAAATATTTTGATTTGAAATCCTGTGCGATTAGTGTTACACTTCCAGCTGAGTAAATAGCAGGCTTATTATGAATATTAGAATGCCGGCGGTGGCCGGGCAGTTTTATCCCCAGGATAAGTCCGCATTAGAGAAGCAGCTTTCAAGATTATTTCCAGACGAAGAAGGCCTCCTTGATGCTAAGGGTATTATTGTGCCACACGCGGGATATGTGTACTCTGGTTCCGTTGCTGCCTCGACTATATCAAAAATTAAATCAAAAGAGTTGTATATAATAATAGGGCCAAATCATACGGGTGGCGGTGAACCATTCAGCCTTATGAGCGAAGGGCTCTGGCGCACACCGCTAGGGGATGTTTTGGTAGACACAAAATTTTCAAAAAGACTGCTTGAGATTTCTGAATATTTAAAGGATGATGACGAAGCTCATATCAATGAACATTCTATTGAGGTTGAACTTCCGTTTTTACAACACAAAAAGAAACCGTTTATGTTCGTTCCGATAATTGTAACCGTTGCCAGTATGCGTGTATACGGTATAATCGCCAATGAGCTGGTACGGTGCATAAAGGAGCTTTCCGCGGAGACAACCATTATTGCAAGCTCTGATTTTACCCATTATGAGGATAGTCAATCTGCATCCAAAAAGGATAAGCTCGCCATAGATGCGATACTGGAGCTTGACGAAAAGAAATTTCTGAACGTGGTTAAGGAACACGATATAACCGCCTGTGGTTACGCACCGATAGCTATAATGCTTGCGTCAGCGAAACTGCTTGGCGCAAAAAATGCCAGGCTTGTAAAATACCAGACAAGCGGTGATGTCTCCGGAGATTATGAAAGCGTAGTAGGCTATGCCGGTATCATAATTACATAGTGCCTTGTAAAGTAAATAAGGGTTTAATGCAAAAATCAAAGTGCAAAAATCAAAATCACAAATCAAAATGCAAAAATTTTAAGTTGCTTTCCTGAGTTCAATAATTAAGTGCAACACTTAGGAATTGTGCTATCCTAAGTGTTTATGAATATACAATATACGCAACTGACGCTCCAAGAACGTGAAA
>JAGVOB010000090.1 GCA_020052955.1 Candidatus Omnitrophota bacterium
CTTTAAAAACATTGAAAAGATTCCGGATAACCTACCGGTAAGGATACCGGTTATGGAGGAACGCTATGCTGCTATCGCATAAAACTATTGACTTTACCGACAACGGCAGTATGTTGACATATTTTAATGAGTATGCTATACTTAATTATGGGAATTATAAATAATGTAAAATTTAAACAGAGAGGGGGTGAATTAAGATGAAAAGACATAATCATAAGGGTTTTACCTTGGTAGAGCTTATGATAGTTATTGCTATTATCTCTTTATTGGCCGCTATCGCTATACCAAACCTGATGCGCGCTAGAATCAGCGCAAACGAAGCCGCTAGCATAGCTAACCTCAGGACAGTAGGCACAGCCTGCGAGACCTTTAGGCCATCCCAGAACCCGTCCAGATATCCTTTAAACATTTGGGAATTGACGAACGCAAACCCGCCATACGTGGATGCAAGATGGCGTACAGCGAGCGGTGGACAAGGCTTACAGGGATACAGGTACAACTTTGCATTTGCTGCTAATGCCTATACTATTACCGCAGTACCTGTGTCGGCTCAAACAGGCGTCAGGCAGTTCACTATTGACCAGACCGGTGTAATAGTGGACCAGACAGGAAGGCCTATACAATAATATTAGAGCTTTAGCCCAAGGAAACTTAAAAAAGCCCCGATTTTTTCGGGGCTTTTTTATTTGACTAATTCTTATTTAAATTGTATTATACATTTGCGGCCAACGAAGTCCCCGAGTCCGCTAAAAGCGGACGAGGGGCAAAGTCCCTAGTCAAACAAGAGGAACAATAGCCGCTTGAGTATGAACCGCACGGAAACCTCGGGCTTTGGTTCGACTTCGCTCACCAGGAGTTATGAAAGGCTTTATTATACCAATGTTTTTAAAATCAAAAGAGTCAAAATCCGCAATAGGTATTGATATAGGCAGCTCTTATATAAAGGTCGCAGAGCTGGCAAAAAATGCTAACCAGCTTGAATTATTGAACTTTAGCAGGGTCCCCCTCGCGGATAATATCGTGATAGTGGATTCTATTAAAAAAGCCGTCAAGGAGTCCAGGGTAACCTCGAAGTCTGTAAACACGTCTATTTCAGGCAAAAGCGTTGTCGTAAGATATATCTCCCTACCCAAAATGACAAAGCAGGAGCTTAAGAGCGCCATAAGATTCGAGGCCGAAAAATATATTCCGTTCAGCGTTAGCGAGGTTGTCCTGGATGCCCAGATCATAGAGGACAGCGGATCCGATAGCAAGATTAAGGTCATACTTGTTGCGGCGAAGAAGGATCTAATAGAGCACACCATAAAACTTTTAGAAGATAGCGGCCTTGAACCCGCTGTTATTGATATAGATTCATTTGCAGTTGCGAATGCATTTGGAGTTAATTTTGATTTTGAAAAGGATAATGCTTATATATTAGCGGATATAGGCTCAAGGCTCACAAATATAAACATTATATCTAGAGATATTTCATACCTTACGCGCGACATAGAGATAGCAGGTGATGCCATAACCCGTTATCTATCAGACAAGCTGAATATGCCGTTTGATGAAGCGGAGAAGCTTAAGTGTGAGCCTGACAATAAAGAAGCTATTATTCGAGAGGCTACCCAGAATGCCCTGGAGGGACTATTTAATGAAATAAGGCTTTCGCTGGATTATTATGAAAGCCATTTTGAGAAGCCCATTGGGGCTATATTCTTAAGCGGAGGGACAAGTTTAGTTAAGGATATAGATAAGATTTTTAAAGACAGCCTTGGTATAGAGACAAAAATATGGAGCCCCATCAAGTCCGTTAAGGTCAGCAATGCTCTCCTGGGCAAAGGCTTAGCTGAGTTTGCCAGCCAGTTTGCCGTAAGCATAGGCCTCGCCTTAAGAACCTCTATATAATATGATAGAAATAAATCTGGTCCCGGAGGAATATAAAAAAAGAAAGAAGAAAAAGGTATTGGTTTTACCTAAGGGGCTGGTTTTTTTTATAAGCCTGTGGATTTTCGGTTTATTTATTATGCTCGGGCTGCTTTTGAACATGTCAGTTGAGTCGAAGAGGGCAAGGGTAGAAAAATTAGAGAAGGAATGGTCTATTCTTCAGCCCAAAAAAATACAGCTTGAAACACTTAAATCCGAGACAGCGGCGCTTGAGGGTGAATTAAATACCCTTAAGAAAGTGCTTTATAAGAAATTTTTATGGTCTGAAAAGCTCAATAGTTTAAGCGATAATGTGTCGGACGGTATGTGGTTTACCAATTTGTCTATCGGAGCGATTGAGGAGGCATTCGGAACTGTTTCTCCGGAATTGCCAAAGAATGCAATCCGGTCTGTAATAATCGAGGGCAGGATTTACTCAACTACCTCCGGCGAGGTGGATTCGATAAACCGGCTTATAAAAAATTTGAAAGGGGATAAGGACTTTTTCAAGGATTTTAAGGATATAGAGTTAAAATCCGTTGAGGCAAAGAAGATAGCGGACAAGGATGTAAAGGATTTTATTATAGTACTTTCATTAAAAGAGGAAGACGTAATATAGTGTTCTGTCAAATAAATAGAAATATGATTACGGCGATTAAAAGGCCGATTACGGAGATTAAAACATCATTATTAAATCGCTGTAATCTTTTTAAAAATCCCCGCCTGCCAGAGCAAATCGGCGGGCAGGGTTGTAATCAATATAACCTTTATTTAGCTTATAACGCAATATAGTAAAATATGAGCCTAAGCGAGAGAAAGAAAAAGAGACTTTTGATAGTTATAGCAATAGTCACCGCATCAATCCTTTATCTGAATTTTTTTATAAGGCCTAACTTTGTAAAACTTATAGAGTTAAATTCAAGAGAGGCGACTATAAAATCGGGCATGCTAACCATGCAAAATGAGATTAAGTTTATAGATGAATATAGTAAAAAGTTGGATGTATTAAAGGCTGAAAACCGGGATCTTAAAAAAAGATTATCCGATTCAAAGGATCTTGCGACTCTGATAACAGAGTTTTCTAAGATTGCAAGGGAGCTGGATGTTAAATTGACGAGCATAAAGCCTCTGCCGGCACCTGTTGTGTCCCAAGGGGAAGGAAACACTAGAAGGCCGTACGTGAATATACCTATCGAAATTGAGGCAATAAGCGGTTTTCACCAAATGGGAGCCTTTATAAATAAGCTGGAGAATCTCGATGTATTTTTAAAGATAACATCTCTTGACATAAAAGAGAGCGAAGATACGCCGTTTACGCATACAATAAGATTTAAACTAGCCGCATTTGCATCGAGTGAGGAGGTTAAATGAGACACTGTCTTGCGGTAGCGTTTTTTTGCGCTCTGCTATATTCATCTACCCTGATCGCAAATTGCGAGGCGTCAAAATTTATATATGATCCAAAAGACAGAAGGGATCCGTTTGTTCCGTTTATTACGAAAGACGGCAAGGTGCTGTCTATGCCCGGGGTTCTGGGAGAGATAGAGGTGGACGGTATCGTGTATGACCCCAAAGGCGTATCCGTATGCGTGATAAATGGGAACGTGCTAAGAGAAGGCGAGGTTTGCGAAAATTTTAAGGTGCTAAAAATTAAAACCGATTCCGTAATAGTCTCGTGTCAAAAGAAGGAATATGAGATTGAACTTAGAAAGGAAGGCAGTAATGAAAAGCAGAAAGAAGATGATATGCAAGACGGTTCTGCTGCTGATAATTTTTAACCTGAATCTGGTTCTATTTAACACAGGCCTTTGTCAGGAAGCCGAAAAATTGGTAGAGGTGGATAAAAAGACGAATAATATCACTATGAATTTCAAGGATACCGAGATAAGGGTGGTGCTGGAGGCAATTGCTACAAACGTAGGCATAAGTATAATAGCAGGCAAGGATGTAAAGGGGCCTGTAAGCTTCAGGGTAACCGATGTCGCATGGGAGAAGGCGCTGGATGAGCTTTTAAAGGCATATGGTTACGCGTATGTAAAAGACGAAAATATTGTCAGGGTAACGACCCTTGATGCCCTGAAGGCCGAAAACGTAACTACAGAGGTGTTCGTGCTAAACTACGCAAAGGCCGAAACAGTGAGCAAATCTGTTCAGGAGATGCTAAGCGAGCGGGGGAAAATAAACACAGATACTACGTCCAACGTCGTAATAATAACAGATATCCCTACAAATATTGTTAAGATAAAAGAGGTAATCTCGAGGATTGACAGCAGGACCCCGCAGGTTATGATAGAGGCTAAGATTATAGAAACCACGCTTAGTTCAACGGAAACGCTTGGCATCGATTGGACAACGAGAGTGACTGTTTCAGGTGCGAAGCGACCCACCGTACTTCCGTGGCACAGAGAGCAAAGAAGCCAAGACTTCTATCCCTTAGGAGACCCCGCCGCTACAGAGCCCGCATTCCCGGGCGGGGGAGACTCTACGCAGTTTCCGTATACAGTAGCCTCAAATTTTACATTCGGGACATTGGATTTTACCAGCCTCAAGGCAGTACTTGAGGTCTTAAAGACAACAGGGGATTCGAGGATAATATCCAATCCAAGGGTGGTTACGTTAAGCGGAAAGGAGGCGAAGATTGTTGTGGGTACCGTGCTTTACATACCCACCTATGAGAGAAATTCAAATACCGGTCAGATGGAGGTAACGGGTTATACCGAAAAGGATATAGGTATAAAGCTTACCGTTACCCCTACTATAAATGAACAGGGCTATATTATTGCCACCCTTCACCCCGAGGTAAGCGAACTTTTGGGGTGGGAACAGCTTACTACGGATATACGCGTTCCCACTCTTTCAACGAGAGAGGCCACAACCGAGGTTATGATAAAGGATGGCTACACTATAGTGTTAGGCGGCCTCATAAAGGAAAATGTCACTGATTCAAGGACGGGTATACCCCTGCTTAAGGATATCCCGGTATTCGGTTTTTTATTTGGCAAGAAGACGAAATCCGTCACAAAGACAGATTTGCTGGTATTTATCACCCCGAGGATTGTAAACGAGGGTATCAAGGCAGATACCCTAAGTGATGAGTATGTAGAAAATAATAAGCCTATAAAGGCATTGAGATATAATAGGGAGATAGAGCCTACAAAAGAAGCTAAGAAACCAAAGGTTAAGAAGTAATCAGCTATCAAAAACCACAGAGATTATCCGGTTAAAAAATAGTGCTCTGTGGTTTCGTGCTTATCCGCCTCTAACAATTTGCTGGCGGATAACCCCAACGAGTATGGGGAAATTATCGTCCCTAGAAATCTGAAAAGATTTCAGGGATTTAATCCCGGAGATTCTTTCGAATCTCTCGGGAAAGAGAATTTCCCCATATTTTACCCTCTGCAATTCGTAGAATTGCGAGGACTTAGTCCCTGAAATTGCCTGCCCACAGGGCGAGCAATTTCTAGGGGCGAGTCGGGGTCATTCAGGAAACCTGTTATGGGAGGCTTTATTTAACGATGGATAAGAAACCATACATTATCAGGATTGAATTTACTAAAAGATCGTGGATGAAATTTATTTCCCACCTGGATCTCTTAAGGCTATTTCAGAGGGCCCTAAGGCGCTCAGGGTTATATGTCAAGCTTTCAGAGGGTTTTAGCCCTCACCCCTTAATCTTTTTTAAGGGCGCGTTAAAATTAGGCGTTGAATCTAAAAGCGAATTTTCAAGTTTTGTTATGAAAGAAGATATTCAGTTAGATGAATTTAAAAAAAGACTGGAGGGTGAATTGCCAAACGGTATAGAGACAAAGGACGTAAAAAGGTTTGAAATCGGTTCAAAAAATCATGGGCTGTGATATGAAGCGCAATATACTAATAAATATAGAATTTCAAGAAGCAAGGGTCGCCGTATTAGATAACGACATTTTAGAAGAGTTTTATATTGAACGTTCAGACGAAACCAGGCTAGTTGGTAATATTTATAAGGGCAGGATTAAGACTATATTGCCCGGTATAGGCGGTGCATTCGTTGATATAGGGATAAAGAAGAACGGATTCTTGCTTACCTCCGAAAAGATAAACCCACTTGTATTAGAGGATGAATCGGCTGTTATGGAGACTGATATTCTCCTGCCGCATAATAAGGGTCAAAACCAGGCTAAGCAAGCCAGCCCATTAAAAGTCGCTCAGGAGCTAGTTGTGCAGGTTATAAAGGAGCCTTACGGCCTAAAAGGGCCAAGGCTGACCACAAATATATCCCTTCCGGGAAGATATATTGTACTGATGCCTTACCAGATGCATTTTGGGATATCTAGAAGGATAGATGAGAGCCAGGAGAGGTTAAGGCTTAAGAAGATTCTGGAGATGCTAAATATACCTTCCGGGATGGGATTAATTATAAGGACTGCAGGCTCAGGCAAAGGAAAGAGGGAATTTCAAAGAGATCTGAATTATCTTCTGAATCTATGGAAGAGGATAAGCAGGTTTTCAGGCTCCAAGGGAGCACCCCAGCTGGTTCATCAGGAATACGATATTATCCTGAGGACTATCAGGGATACGTTTACCGAGGATATAGATAAATTTGTCGTAGATTCCAGTGAGCAGTTTAAGAGAATAATGCATTTTGTAAATATACTCTGCCCGCACCTTAAGAGGAATGTTTCTCTTTATGCCGGCGATGAAGACATATTCGAGAAATTCAATATTGAAAAGCAAATAGAAAAACTGTATCAGACTAGGGTGAACCTGCGCTCCGGAGGATACGTAGTAATAGAACAAACAGAAGGGCTGGTAGCGATTGATGTGAACTCCGGCAAGTTCGTGGGCAGAAAAAACCTTGAAGAGACTGTTTTTAACGTAAATCTTGAGGCAGCGAATGAGGTTGCAAGGCAGATAAGGCTCAGGGATTTAGGAGGCATAATAATAATAGATTTTATTGATATGGAAAAAGAATCTCATAGGAATAGGGTATATCAGATATTCCTTGAGGCCTTGAAATTAGACAAGGCGCGCTCGAATGTCTTGCATGTCTCTGAGATAGGGCTAGTGCAGATGACCCGCCAGAGGATAAGGCGCTCGATAGAAAGCAGGATGTATGATAATTGCCCATATTGTAAAGGAAGAGGCTCTATAAAGAGCGCTTTAACGATGTCGATTATGGCCATAAGAAATATAAGAAAAACGTTGAAGAATTTGAAAAAAAGGTCAAACATATCCGTCCATGCTCATCCAGATGTGGCATGGAGGCTTTTGAATGAGCAGCGCTCCGCCATATCATACCTGGAAGATAAATACAGATCCAAAATTATTATAAACGAAGACCCTAAAAAACACATCGAAGATTTAAATATCGAGGTTTCTTGACATGGGATAGCAGATATGCTATTTTAAATGCGGCCACAATTGAATTTTAACATATTTATGAACGCATTTACCCTGAGTGTAGCGAAGGGTCTCCTTTTAAATAAAACCAACCGATATATTAAGTCTCATAGTTGATTTTATTTAATTGTAATTTTCACTAAAATCGGAGGTTTGTATGTATGCAATTTTTGAGACGGGCGGAAAGCAATATAGAGTAAAGGAGAAAGATTTAATAGATATAGAGATTATCAGCTCTAAGGACGGGGAAAATATAAGTTTTGATGAGGTGCTTCTGGTTTCGGATGGTGATAAGGTATTTATCGGCAAACCGTTTGTCAAGAATGCCCTTGTAGTATGTAAAAAGGTAGCGGATATAAAGTCTAAAAAAAGGATAATATTTAAATTTAGAAGGAGAAAGGCTTCAAGGAAAAAAACAGGCCACAGACAGAAGTTGTTACGGCTAATGGTTGAGAAAATAGAGGTAAAGTAAAATAATGACAAAGGACAAAGCACAAATAACAAATTAAATCCAAATATAAAATGATAAATTCCAAATATTTGTTTTGTTATTTGGATTTTGGTATTTGTCATTTAATCAAAGGAGTGAAAAAAGATGGCTCATAAGAAGGGATTGGGTAGTTCCAAAAACGGAAGAGATTCAAATCCAAAGTACCTTGGCGTAAAGCGCTACGGCGGCGAACTTGTGGTTTCCGGGAGTATACTTATAAAGCAAAGAGGCACCAAGTTTAAGCCAGGGCTAAACGTAGGGATAGGCAGGGACCATACGCTTTTTGCTCTTATGGACGGAACAGTCAATTTCAACAGGGCCAGGCGTGTAAGCATAGTCCCCGCTAAAGAATCAGCCTCATTATCTTAAGATTTATCCCGTATTTTCAAAAGATATCAAAGCACATTCAGGCAATATTTTGTTAATCTTTCAATACGATGAAAAAAAGCGCGGTGTTTGTTGACAGGGCCAGGATTTTTGTTAAGGCCGGATCTGGAGGAGACGGTTGCCAGAGTCTTTACAGGGATAGATATACAAGGTATCCTAAGCCGGACGGCGGATGCGGCGGGGATGGTGGAGATGTTATAATAAAATCAAGTAAAGATTTGCTAACGCTCTTGGATTTTAAATACAGACAGCATTTCAAGGCCGAGGATGGCAAAAACGGTTCCGGGAAGAATAAGCGCGGCGCAGATGGAGATGACAGAGTTATACTTGTTCCTGCAGGCACCATATTAAGAGATGTAAGCACTGGCCTTCTAATAAGAGATATTGCAAGGCTAGACGAAGAGGTTTTGGTCACCAAGGGCGGCAGGGGCGGAAGAGGAAATAAAGTTATTAGGGACTCTGAAGAAGGTAAAGAAGGCGAAGAAAAAGAGATACTGCTTGAACTTAAGCTTCTAGCCGATGTGGGGATAATAGGTTATCCGAATGTGGGAAAATCCTCATTTATAACCTGCATCTCAAATGCAAAATCCAAGGTCGCGGATTATTCGTTTACTACAAAGAGCCCTATACTTGGAGTTGTTAAGTTTTATGGCAGCGGTGAATTTGTCGTTGCGGACATACCGGGCCTCATAGAAGGTTCGCATTCAGGTAAAGGGCTTGGCCATGAATTCTTAAGGCATATAGAAAGAACTAATCTGCTTGTACATATAATAGACATGTCAACCTTTAGCGGTAGAGACCCGGTGTCCGATTTATATTCCATAAATAAGGAGCTCGGACTTTACGAGAGGTTGCTTATGAAAAAAACGCAGATTTTGGCTGCGAATAAGATGGATTTAGAGGGCTCAAAGGAAAATCTTGATAGGTTCAAGGCGAAGATAAAAAAACAGATATTTCCTATATCGTGCAAAACTAAAGAAGGCATAAACGATTTATTAAAGGCAATTTTTTTAAAATTAAAAAAAGGGGAGCATTCTCTTGAGGAGTAATTTGTTTAAGAATATTAAGCGGCTAGTAGTAAAAATAGGGACAAGCGTTATCAGCGAGAATGAAAAGCTAAACAACGCGTTATTTAGGAGCTTGTCAGGTCAAATAGGCCGCCTTTTAAAAAATAAGCTTGAGGTTGTGCTTGTGAGCTCCGGCGCCATATGCGCAGGCATGGAGGTATTAAACCTGAAAGCCAGGCCTAAGGATTTACCGCTATTACAGGCAACGGCAGCAGTAGGCCAGAATATACTTATGAGGATGTGGGAGGAATCTTTCTGCATAGAGGGTTTTAAGGTGGCTCAGATCTTGCTTACCCGGGAAGATCTTATTGACAGGAAGAGGTACCTTAACGCAAGGAATACATTAAACATGCTTTTGAGGCACCGTGTTGTTCCTATCGTTAACGAGAATGATACTGTTTCTGTGGATGAGATAAAATTCGGAGATAATGACTATTTATCAAGCCTTGTTGCTAATTTGGTAGACGCGGATTTGCTTATAGTGTTATCTGATGTGGAGGGCCTGTATGAGAGAGACCAGGATTCAAAAAGATCCTTTAAAATAATAAAAGAGGTAAAAAGGATTACCCCTTATATAGAAGGCCTCCCCTGCGGTACAAAAAAGGAAGTATGTGTTGGCGGCATGTCTTCAAAGATAGAAGCTGCGAAGATCGCAGTTAACTCGGGAATACCCATGGTTCTAAGCAGCACAGGCATATCTGATGTTCTTTCAAGGGTTGTGGGGGGAGATGATATAGGAACCCTGTTTTTACCCAAAGAGAAGATGGTTTCTAGGAAGCGATGGATTGCCTATGGCTCAAAAATATCCGGGCAAATTATAGTAGATGAAGGCGCAAAGACGGCCCTTATTAGTAGCAGGAAGAGTTTATTGGCTAGCGGTATACTGGATTGTAAGGGTGATTTCAGAACAGGAGGCATTGTGAGTATAACTGATGTGAAAAAAAATGAGTTTGCAAGGGGACTGACAAATTATTCATCGGAAGAGATAAAGAAGATAAAAGGTTTAAAATCCGCTTTGATAGAGCAGGCGTTGGGGTATAGATATTATGATGAGGTAATCCACAGAGACAACCTTGTGGTATTTTAAATGCGACCACAATTGGATTTTAACATATTTATGGTCGCATTTACACTGTGGTTCGACTTCGCTCACCATCCCGAGTAAAATCGAGGGAAGCGTAGCGAAGAGTCTCCTTAAAAAGAATAAGAATAAGAGATGTTCGTAAAAGATGAAGCTTTAAAAATATCCAGACTTGCCAAAAAGGCAAAGGATGTGTTATCCGGTATCTCTGTGCCTGAAATTAACAAAACATTATTGAATATGGCTGAGGCGCTTTTTTCCTCATGCGATTATATTTTGTCAGAAAATGCCAAGGATATAAGAGAGGCAAAATCAAAAAGGCTTTCTGGTGCATTAATAGACAGGCTTACATTGAATAAGTCCCGCATATTGGCGATGAGTAATAGCCTTAAGGAGTTGGCGGCCATGGACAACCCTGTAGGTGAAGTTATTGAGACGCGCGAGAGGCCGAACGGCCTGAAGATAAACAAGGTTAGGGTGCCGATAGGGGTTATATTGATAATATATGAATCCAGGCCCAACGTTACAAGCGATTGCATAGGCCTTTGCATCAAGTCCCGGAACAGCCTCATATTGAGGGGTGGCTCAGAGGCATTCCGTTCGAATATAGCGATATTTAAGACGTTAAATGGGGTTTTGAAAAATATGGGTTTTCCTCCTGGTGCAATAAATATCGTGACGACAAAGGATAGGGAAATAATCTCTAACCTGCTTTCTTTGAATGAGCTTATTGACCTTTGCATACCACGCGGGGGAGAATCCCTGATGAAGGAGGTTTCGGCACAGTCGAAGATTCCCGTTATAAAACACTATAAAGGAGTGTGCCATACCTATGTAGATAAATATGCATCTTTAGATATGGCGCTTAATATATGCTATAACGCCAAGGTTCAAAGGCCGGGGGTATGCAATGCAATGGAAACCTTATTAGTTCATAAGGATATTGCAGCAGAATTTTTACCTAAAATGGCCGCCCTATATAAAAAGGCAAATGTGGAATTAAGGGGTTGTCAAAAGACGCGCTCCATACTAAAAGGCATAAAGATGGCTAAAGAAGAAGATTGGTATGCAGAGTATCTGGATCTGATTTTATCTGTTAAAGTGGCATTGAGCCTTGATGATGCTATTAACCATATTACAAAATACGGCTCAAACCACTCAGACGCTATAGTCACGGATAATTACAAAAATGCGACGGAGTTTCTTAACAGGGTAGACTCAGCCTGCGTTTATGTAAATGCCTCTACCCGATTTACTGATGGCGGGCAATTTGGCATGGGCGCCGAAATAGGGATAAGCACAGAGAAGCTTCATGCCAGGGGCCCCGTGGGGCTTAAAGAGCTTACAACGTATAAATATATGATATTCGGAGAAGGTCAAATAAGAGAATAAGAAAGAAAGTAGAATTATTTATTGTTCATTGAGTTCATAGAGTTATTGAGTTGTAGAGTTAAAATCTAACAACTCCAGCAACCCAATGAACCCAATGAACTCAAGCAACTCAATTAACTCAAGTAACCCAATAACCCAATAACTATTATGCGCATAGGTATACTCGGCGGCACGTTTAATCCGATACATATAGGCCACCTTATACTTGCTGAGGAGGCCTTAGACAAGCTTTCATTGGATAAGGTAATGTTTATCCCTACCTTTATACCGCCTCACAAGACAAACGAGGAGCTGGTGGACGCAAACCACAGGCACAGGATGATAGAATTGGCCATTAAGGACAATCCCAGCTTTGAAGTTTCAGACATAGAACTGAGACGGAAAGGAAGGTCATATTCAATAGATACGCTTAAACAGGTTAAAAAAATTTATGGAAAGTTTACCAAGCTTTTTTTTATAACCGGCTCGGATTCCTTGGGCGAGCTCTGTTCATGGAAGGATATAAATGATATATTCAGGCTTTCCCAGTTTGTAGTCGCAAATAGGCCCGGCTATCCTCTTAAGGAACTGCCAAAGGAATGCGAGCTTGTTCTCGTTACGCCCATTGAAGTCTCTTCCTCTGAGATAAGAAAGCGGATAAAAGACAGTCTTTCTATAAGGTACCTTGTGACTGATAGCGTAAGGAATTATATTATCAAGAAAGGGCTGTATAAGTAGATGGCGCAAGGAGCAAACAGTATAAATATTGTTGCCCTTTTCCTTCCGGAGATAAAAGGGTTTTTAAAAGAGAAAAAGTTTCAGGAGTTAAAAGAGCTCCTTAAAAAGATACATTCTATGGATCTTTCCGAAGGGTTTAAAAATCTTTCTACGAAGGAGCAAATATTAGTTTTTAAATTACTCAGCACAAAAAAAGCCATAGAGGTTTTCGAGAATTTAAGGTTTGAAGAGCAGTCATTTTTATTGAACAACCTTGCCAATGAAGAGGTGTCGCAGATTTTAAACGAGATGGCCGCAGACGAAAGAGTAGCGCTGTTTAAAGACCTGCCGGAGAAGGTGATTAAAAAATTCTTCTCTCTTATGAAAAATGAAGAGGTTGAAGATGTAAAGAAATTATTGAGCTTTAAGGAAGGCACGGCGGGAAGCCTTATGACGACGGATTTTGTCGAATTAAAAAAAGATATGACCGCAAGGAGGGCTATTTTAAAACTGCAGGAACAGCACAGGGCAGCAAATATAAGGAATATATACTCGGCATATGTTACGGATGAAGAGCACAGGCTTTTCGGAAGAGTCAGTTTGCAGATGTTATTGTCTGCCGCTCCGGATATGCTGATAAAAGATATAATGAGTTCAGTAGAATTAATAAAGGTCAGCGTGGATTTAGACGATGAAGAGGTAGCAAAACTTTTTACCAAGTATGATTTATCGGATCTTCCCGTGGTAAACGGGGAAAATAAGCTCATCGGCATAATCACGGTGGATGATATAGTCGATTTGATACACGAGGAGGCTACAAAGGATATTTACGAGATAGGTAAGATGTCGGTGGGTAAGGGCGAGGAGATCAGATACGCTACCTCCAGGGTTACGAGCCTTGTCAAACGCCGCGCAGGGTGGCTCATATTCCTCCTTGTGTTCGATTTTTTGACGGGAACAGTGCTTAAGACCTTCGAGCATGCTATGGGAAGCGTGGTGGCCTTAACGTTTTTTATACCGATGCTGCTTGATACAGGAGGAAATGCAGGCGCCCAGACGTCTATTACGGTTATAAGGGGATTTGCCACAGGGGATGTTACCTTTAAGAATTTATGGCGTATTATCAAAATGGAATTTTTAGCCGCCTTATTTATGTGCTTTATAGTCGGCATAGTTGCGTTCACGAGGGCATTTTTCCTGCAGCATAATTTACAGCTTGCCCTTGTTGTAGGTTTAACAATGTCCTTAATCGTTCTTTTGGCGATCGCGACAGGCTTATTCTTACCTATAATATCAAAAAAGATAGGCTTGGATCCGGCGGTTCTCGCCGGCCCCATAACAACCAGCATAGTAGATATTGTGGGGCTGATAATATATTTTAAAATGGCGCAGTTTATTATACCCGCATTGAGAGGAGGACATATTTAGACACTATGCAATTTAATATAATTTTAGCGCTTCTTTTACTTTTATTAATTCTCTCTGCAATCTCAGCCTTTTTGTCAGGCGCTGAGAGTGCGCTTATTGCAGTTTCAAAAATTCGCTTAAGGCACCTTGTTGATAAAAAAGTTAAATTTGCAAAGATTGCTTTTAATTTAGTGGCAAACCTCGATAGGCTCATTGCTACAATCCTCCTCAGTAATAATTTTGTGAATGTTGCAATCTCTGTTATAGGCACATCCGTATTTATTTTTCTGTTTGGAAACAATTTTATTATAGTGGGCATCTCTACTCTCGTCATCACCACGTTTATACTTGTATTTTGTGAGATAACACCCAAGATATTCGCCCTTCAGAGGGCGGAGAAGTTTAGCCTATTTTCTGCAAGACCGATGTATTTTTTAATGAATATACTCAAGCCGGCAGTAAAGTTTTTTACCATATTCAGTAATTTTTTGATAAGTTTATTGGGTATTGAAAAGGCCAAACGCTCCCCGCTTATAACAGAGGAAGAATTAAAACTGATGATAGAGATTGGTAAGGAGGAGGGCGTTATTTTAGACGAGGAAAGGAAGATGCTGCACCGCATATTCAATTTTGGCGATACGGCGGCATCTGAGGTTATGGTTTTAAGAGAAGACATAGTAGCCGTAAATGTGGAGGCACTGCCTTACGAGCTTTTAAGCCTGTTCGTTGAAGAAGGGCACTCCCGCGTACCGGTATATAGGGGGGATATCGACAATATAATAGGCGTTGTTTATGCGAGAGACCTTTTACATATATGGCTTAACAAGCAGCTTATAATAATTCCAGACATTATTCATCCCGCATTTTTCGTAGATCAATCAAAGAAGGTGACTGAGTTACTAAGGGATTTTCAGCAAAAGCATATACATATGGCTATAGTAGTCGATAACAATAACCACACATTGGGTATTGTTAGCCTGGAGGATCTGACAGAGGAGATAATAGGGGAAGTTGAGGATGAAGAAGATTTAATGGTGCGCCAGAAGAATAACGTAATTCGTCCCTTAAGCCTTGACAAAACGGATTAGTATGTTACAATTTAACCATTCCAACTTTTAGGAGGTGTAATAATGGATGCGTATTGCGTAAAATGTAAGTGCAAGAAAGAAATGAAGGATGCAGAGAAGGTTACGATGAAGAACGGAAGAAACGCAATGAAAGGGAAATGCCCCGACTGCGGCACAGGTATGTACAGGATATTAAGTAAGGCATAGCGAATAGGATTTATGCCTTATATCGGGCGAAGCAAAAGAATAAAAACAGTTAGGAATAAAGAGAAGAGAATATTTTCTATAGCAAAGCTCACCCTGGATAAAAAGGCAGACAATCTAGTGGTATTAGATATGAGAGGGCTTGTAAATTATACAGATTACTTTGTAATCTGCTCTGCAAGTTCCTCGAGAGCCGCTAAGACAATCGCCGATACTATAATTGATTTTACCTCAAAATCTAAGATAAAGGCTTGGCACAGCGAGGGCTATAAAGAAGGGGAGTGGATCTTATTAGATCTGGGAGGTATAATCGTGCATATATTTCAAGCCTATAAAAGGGAATTTTATGGGCTTGAAAGGTTATGGGGTGATGCGCCCAGAGTTACCCTTACTGAGTTATAAGCGAATTTGAGAGCGTTGAAAAAACTTTTCTTTTCAATGCTCTCATCTCGAGGAGAGACGAAGTCTCGACGAGAGATCTGGTGATGCATGCTGGAAAAACGCCTAAAGCATGGGTTTTGCAACGGTTTCATTTCAGTGTCAGGCGATACCTGTCTTCGAAAGAGTTCCTGCCCGCAGTTTCTTTAAACAAAGTTCTCAAGCGAGGGTCTATTTTATATGGATACATTCGCGGCTAGTAGAATCCCGAGTTCGCTAAAAGCGGACGAGGGGCAAAGCCCCGAGCTAAACGAGGGGAACAGTAGCCGGTTCCTTCGCAAAAGCTCAGGATGAGCCGCCCCTGATGACTCATTAATAAATGTTACCGTAAGGAAATAGTTGACTCATCGGTTCTTAGAGTAAGCAACAGCAAAAATTGCTTTAAGTTTTCTTTCA
>JAGVOB010000134.1 GCA_020052955.1 Candidatus Omnitrophota bacterium
AACTCTACCAAATTAATAGAGATACTAGAGATAATAGGAATTAGTTTTTAACATGCCTCATTAGTCTATACATTCGCGGCCAGCAAAGTCCCGAGTCCGCTAAAAGCGGACGAGGGGAACAATGACCGGTTCCTTCGCAAAAGCTCAGGACACTGAGCAAGGCGAAGTGCAGTATGAGCCATATGGAAACCTCGGGCTTTGGTTCGACTTCGCTCACCAGGAGTTATGGAAGGCTTTATAGATGAATGTTGTTAGTTTTAAGAGCTATGTATTCAGAGGAAGGTTCCCATGCGCATAACCTATAAGGGTGATTATGCATTAAAAACAATACTCGAGCTGGCATTTCATTATGGTAGAGATCTGGTAACTATCCACGATCTGGCAAAGCGTTCGGATATTCCTATAAAATTCTTAGAGCAGATATTGCTGGATTTAAAAAGAGGAAATTTTGTGGAAAGCAGGCGCGGGAAAGTAGGCGGATATCTTTTGTCGAGACACCCCTCCCACATAAAAGTGGGGGATGTGATTAGGTTTATTGATGGCCCTATCGAGCCAATTGCCTGTGTTGAAAAAGGATACTCTGGCTGCAAGGACATATACAAGTGTATTTTTAGCAAAATATGGCAGGAAGTAGCCAAGGCAACTTCTAACATAGTAGATAATGTTACCTTTGAAGATCTAGCTAGTAAGATAAAATTAGCCAACGAGGGGTTTATTTATTCAATTTAACATAGTTCTTGCTAAAAAACCCATCAAGAACTTGATTACACAGATTTTAGAAATAGATTATGCTGATAAATCTCGACGCTGTTTTAATCTATGTAATCTTTTATGCAATCGCTGTAATCATAGTTTCCAAGCTTTTTCAGTGGAAACTAACATAAACAGCTAAAAAACTATTTTAAAAATTTATAAAAGGAGGCATAGGTAAATGAGTTTACTGAACAACAAGGATGATATCAAGAAATTAGTAGAAAGTCTAAATTTCAAAGAAAAGATTGACAGGTCGCTTGCGCTTATAGAGGAGGCTTACGCGAAATTTGGAGATGACCTGGTAGTTGCGAATAGCCTTGGTAAAGATTCGGTATGCGTGTGGGATCTGGTAAAGAAAGTTAACCCCAAAATCCGCGGGTTTATTATTACCACTAGATTTAAACCAAAAAAAACGATCAAATTTATGAATGAGCTGGTATCTATATATCCGGAGCTTAAGGTATATAAAAATGATACTATCATCCCGGATAAACTTTATGAGACAGATCCGGATAAATGCTGCGATATACTGAAGGTAGAGCCTACCCGAAGGGCAATCGAACAGATGCATGTGAAATGCTGGGTTACCGGCCTGCGGTGTACAGAAGGAAGGACGCGCACGGACTATAGGGAGGTTGAGGAGAGGGATAAGGACCTTATGAAGCTAAACCCTATTCTTATATGGAAGGAAAGGGAGGTTTGGCAGTATCTGGCCATCTACGGCATCAAGGTTAATCCTCTGTATAAGTTTGGATATAGATCTTTAGGGTGCCAGCCATGCACAAAAATAACCAGCGATGAAAATGAACGCGCCGGCCGATGGATAGGTACAAGTAAATGCGGCGGCGAATGTGGGATACATACCCGCCCATTAAAGGTAAAAAATATACAGGGAGATGGCATATAGGCAGTTATAAACCCAAATTTTGCATGCGCTTTACGCTAACAAAATTTGCCCCGAAGGAGTTGTACAAGCAAATCCGACGAGGATTTGATCGGCTTTGCCCTGAGAAATTCGTAGAATTTCATCAGGACTAGTCCTGGGCAATCTTTCAGATTGACCAAGGCAAGGTCATCCCGGATTTTTTTCGCCCGCCAAAGGGCGGGCAGGCGTGAAAAATCTGGGATAAAAGTATAGAAAAGAGAGGATTACTTAAAGGGAAGGACAGAATTGCGGATAAGAGTACTCTGCAATTGTTTAAAATACGTGATTTTAATTTAACGGCAGGCAGGCAAGTTTGATAAAAACAGTTTTGCTTATAATTACGGTTATGTTTTTTGCATTGAATATGGGGGGAAGCGGCATAGCGCCTTCTTTTGCGGCAAACTGGGGGGGTAAGCTTATAAAGAAAAGCCAAGCCTTACTATTATTTGGATTTTTCGTCATACTCGGCGCAGTTTCTTTAGGAAGGGGCGTAAGCGTTACTTTGGGTAAAAACTTGATACCCTCAAGAATTATGAGTTTTGATGTGGTATTAATTATTTTAATCGCTGCAACATTAAGCCTTTTTCTGGCAAATATAATGAAGATACCTCAATCCACCAGCCAGGTAACCGTGGGCGCTATTATAGGAACGGGATTATATTTTAAATATTTAAATATGAGTACCTTGTTATTTAAGATTATTCCTATGTGGGTTCTTCTGCCTTTTTTATCCTTTGTCTTAACACTTTTATTATATAAATTGATTTATCCGCCTACGCACAATAATCTTCATATTTATCAGAGGCTATTTGCCAATCATGATAAATTAAAATTGTCCAGCTTAATAAGCGGTTGTTATGTAGCCTTTGCTATTGGTTCAAATAATGTGGCAAATGCAGTGGGCCCCTTAAGCGGGGCAGGATTGCTTGATATAGGCTTAGGGTTAGTACTTATAGCTCCCTTATTTGGATTAGGGGCATGGCTTTTGGGAAAAGGCCCTCTTGAGACCGTAGGTAAAGAGATAATACCGTTAGGATTGGTTTCAAGCACCTTGGTTTCATTCGTTACTGCAACACTATTGATTTTTGCATCTATTTTAGGCATACCGCAATCCTTGGTACAGCTTAATCTTTGTTCTATACTTGCAATCAGCTGTCTAAAAGATGGTCATAAACATACATTGGATAAGCATTTGACAAGAAAGACATTCATAGTTTGGGCTATTACTCCGCTACTTTCAATTGGCATTTCTTTTCTGCTTTTGGTATTGTTTATACATTCGCGGCCAGTAGAATCCCGAGTCCGCTAAAAGCGGAGGAGGGGCAGAGTCCCGAGTCCGCTAAAAGCGGACGAGGGGAACAATGGTCGGTTCCTTCGCAAAAGCTCAGGACACTGAGCAAGGCGAAGTGCAGTATGAGCCATACGGAAACCTGTTATGAAAGGCTTTATTAAAAGATAGATTCTTATGATAGAATTAACTAAAGAAATAGCCAATAAAATGATGGAACATTCAAAGGCTGAATATCCGAATGAGGCCTGTGGAATTTTAGGAGGAAGGGATTTATATGTTTCGAGTATCTTTAAGATGTCAAATGCGGACAAGAGCCCGTCAAGCTTTTTTATGGACCCAGGAGAACAGCTTAAGATTATGAAAGAGTTAAGGAAAAATAATATGGATATGTTAGGTATTTATCATTCACATGTTGCATCAAAGGCTTATCCGTCTCAAAAGGATGTGGAGCTTGCGTTTTATCAGGATGTGTCTTATCTGATAGTATCACTTGAGGAGATGGATAATCCGGATATCCGCTCCTTCAAGATAAAAAATGGTAAGATTGAGGAGGAGCCCATACGTTATGCCTAGGATATTTCCTTCTCTCAGGCTGAAAAGATTAAGGAAGCTCGAATCGATAAGGGCGCTGGTAAGAGAGACTAAATTATCCGCCGATAACTTTATAATGCCGTATTTTATTACAGATGGAAAGGATAAAAAAGAACCTATTCCTTCCATGCCGGGAGTGTTCAGGTTGTCCATAGACAACCTGATGAAGGAAATTGACCAGCTCTATAAATCGGGCATAAAGGCTGTTTTGTTATTTGGCGTTACAGGAAAAAAAGATGAAAAAGGGACAGGGGCATCTAAGGGTAACGGTGTCCTGCAGAGAGCAATAAGGCAAACAAGGTCGATTTTTCCTTATGTATCGATATTCTCGGACGTGTGCCTTTGCGGATATACGAGGCATGGACATTGCGGGATTGTAAAAAAATCAAAAATCAAAAATCAAAAATCAAAAATACAAACCAAAATTCAAAATTTTTATATAGATAATGATGAAACTATAAAAATATTGTCTAAAATAGCTTTATCCCATGCTGAGGCAGGGGTTGATTTTGTAGCACCTTCCGGTATGGTTGACGGGCAGGTTTTATCAATAAGAAAAGCGCTGGATGAAAATAGCTTTGGTAATGTTGGGATTTTATCGTATTCAGCGAAGTACTGCTCCAGCTTCTATGGGCCTTTTAGGGACGCCTTGGATTCAAGCCCGGGGTTTGGGGATAGGAGTTCTTATCAGATGGATATCTCAAATATAAATGAGGCATTGCGCGAGGTAGAAGCGGATATAAAAGAGGGCGCTGATATTGTCATGGTAAAACCCGCGCTTTCTTTTCTGGATGTTATAAGGGCCGTCAGGGATAATTTTAATATACCAATAGCCGCATATAATGTAAGCGGGGAGTACTCAATGGTAAAAGCTGCAGCAAGGGAAGGCCTGTGCGATGAAAGAAAGACAGCTCTTGAAATTTTAGTCTCAATGAAGAGGGCTGGAGCCGATATGATAATAACATATTTTGCCAAGGAAGCTGCAAAATGGATAGCCTGAGCATAAAATTGTTTGAAAAGGCAAAGAGGATTTTTCCGGGCGGCGTGAATAGCCCCGTAAGGTCTTTCTATTCGGTAGGCGGCAGCCCCATCTTTATGAAGAAAGCGAGCGGCTCAAAGATTTTCGCGGTTAATAACAAGCGCTATATTGACTACGTTATGTCATGGGGCGCTTTGATATTAGGGCATAGCGATAAAGCTGTAGTGGATGAATTAATAAAGCATCTTAGCGAGGGGACAAGCTTTGGCACGCCGCATTCCCTCGAGATAGAATTTGCAAAAGAGATCATAAGAGCAATGCCTTCTATAGAGCTTATCAGGTTTGTCAACTCGGGTACAGAAGCAACAATGAGCGCCATAAGGCTTGCAAGGGGTTTTACCGGAAGAGACGTTGTTGTGAAATTTAGCGGCTCTTATCACGGACACGCGGATTATCTTTTAACCGAAGGCGGTTCCGGGATTATGAGTCTTAATGTACAAAATAGAACGGGCGTGCCCTATAATTTCTTAAGAGATATAGTCGTGCTTCCGTATAACAGCTTAGAGGCGGTAGAAAAGCTCTTACGGCTAAGGCATAAAGAGGTTGCGTGCATAATAGTTGAACCTATTGCTGCAAATATGGGGGTTGTTCTTGCGAGAGAGGATTTTATACGGGGGCTTAGAAAATTGTCAGACCGTTATGGGATAATTCTTATATTTGACGAAGTGATAACTGGTTTTAGGCTCTCATACTCCGGTGCACAAGGCTATCTCGGAGTAAAGCCGGACCTGACGTGCCTGGGTAAGATTATAGGCGGCGGATTACCGATAGGCGCCTACGGAGGAAGGAGAGATATAATGAAACTTATTGCGCCCCTAGGCGATGTTTATCAGGCAGGGACCTTATCCGGAAACCCCGTAGCACTTAGAGCAGGACTGACTACGCTAAAGAGAATAAAAAGGATACCCAGATTTTATAATACCTTAAAAGAAAGAGTAGTTCATCTGTGTTCTCAGATAAAGCTTATGGCAGGAAAAACAGGTATAGACATTAGGATTAATACGGTATCGTCAATGTTTACTATATTCTTTACAAATTCAGAGGTATATGATTACTCCAGCGCAAAGAAAGCTGATACATCGGCGTATGGCAGATTTTTTCATGCTATGCTAAAAAGGGGCATATATCTTGCACCATCTAATTTTGAGGCTAATTTTTTATCTATAGCGCATACAGACGAAGATATAGATATCACGCTTAAGGCATGTTCGTCCGCTCTAAGAGAAACATACATGTAATCATAAGGTAGTAACATGAAAATAACCAAACACCAAATTTCAAACACCAAACAATAACCAATACCCAATAACCAATTAACCAAGCCAACTGTTTGGTTATTAAAAAATTGGTTATTGGAGCTTATTTGGTTATTATGATTTGGTTATTGGTTATTGTTCTCTATAACATATATTATACGAGGGGGTAATACTATGAATATATTCATAAATGGAAAAAAGGAATTGCTGCAAGGCGGCTTAACTATTGCTGCGGTTTTATCAGAGCGCAGGATAAGGCAAGAGGTTGTGACAGTTGAATTGAATGATAATATTATTGATAGAAAATCTTACGACTTAACCGCTTTGAAGGATAGAGATAGAATTGAACTTGTATTTTTTATGGGTGGAGGTAGTTATACTTCAAGGATAGCTAAAGACGCACTTGAACTGATAGGCAACACACCGCTGGTTAGGCTTAACAGGCTGGTGACAAAGGAAATGGCTGAGGTATTAGCTAAGGTTGAATCTTACAATCCCGGCGGCAGCGTAAAAGACAGGATATGTCTTAACATGATTGAGGATGCCGAAAAGAGAGGCTTGATTAAAGAGGATTCAACCATAATTGAGCCCACAAGCGGAAATACGGGCATAGGGCTTTCTGTCGTGTGCGCAGTCAAGGGGTATAAACTTATCCTTACAATGCCCGAGACCATGAGTCTTGAAAGGATATATATTATGAGATTCTATGGTGCGAAGATAGTGCTTACGCCCGGCCTTGAAGGAATGGCAGGTGCAATAAAAAAAGCAGAGGAGTTGCTTAAAAAAACACATAACTCATTTATGCCACAGCAATTTAGAAATCCCGCAAATCCCCAGATACATAGGATGACTACTGCTAAAGAGATTTTGGATGCAACGGAGGGCAGAATAGATGCCTTTGTTGCGGGAGTTGGGACAGGTGGAACTATTACAGGTGTCGGCGAAGTTCTAAAAAAGTTAAATTCAAATATAAAAATAATAGCAATAGAGCCGGCCAGCAGCCCTGTATTGTCCGGAGGGAAGCCGGGCCCGCATAAGATACAGGGTATAGGCGCTGGATTTGTACCAGAGGTTCTAAATCGCAGTATTATTGATAAAATTTACACAGTAAAGGATAATGATGCATTTCATACTTCGAAGCTGCTCGCCAGAAAAGAGGGCCTTTTTGTGGGTATTTCAGCCGGCGCAGCCTGTTTTGTAGCGATTGAAGTTGCAAAGGAACTGGGCAAGAATAAGCGGGTGGTTACGGTTTTCCCGGATACAGGCGAGAGATATTTTAGCATGGAACAGTATTTTGAGGGATAAAAGTGGGTCCTGTCCCTGCCTTGCCGGCAGGCAGGAAGGTTTGGTTTTCGCCACAACGCTTGTCCCGAAACTTCGGGACTTCGCTCGATGATTTTTCTCATTCTCCGCCAAAGTTCATTGGCGGAACCGTGCCCATTCGAAAAATCAACGTGTGGCTCAAACACAACCCTTGCCACCCATTTAAGTTAACTGGGAGGTAGAATATGGCAGATGAATCTATTAAAGAATTTGAAAAACTTGGTCAGCAGTTTAAAGACGAAGAAAAAATATTAAAGGTAGATTTTGACAAGTTAAAGGCGGGAGGTTTTATAAAACAGCGCCAGAAGGACCTTTTTACAGTCAGGCTTAAGGTGCCAGGAGGAAGGCTCCCTATTAAAAAGTTAAGAAAGATAATAGAAGTGGCGTCAAAATACAGCGGTTCTGATTATGTGCATGTAAGCTTCAGGCAGTCTATTGAGATATCGCATGTGCACATCAGGGATTTTGATAATCTTGTTAAAGAACTAAAGGAGGCGGACCAAGAGGTTGCTTCCTGCGGGGCAAGGGTGAGGGTGCCAACAGCCTGCAGCGGCTGCGAATACAACCCAAGGGGGATCTCCGATACTCAGAAATTTGCTCAGGAGGTTGATAAGCGCTATTTCGGAAAGCCGCAGCATCATAAATTTAAAATTTCATTTTCAGGATGTCCTATCGACTGCGCAAGGACCAGGGGGATGGATTTGGGCTTTCAGGGTGAGGTGGAGCCGAAGTGGGAAGAGCCAAGCTGTATAGGTTGCAGGCTTTGCGCAAAGGTCTGCCCCACAACTGCTATAATCGCCGATAAAGATACAGGAAAACCGCACTACTATCCGGACAGATGCATCTATTGCGGCCAGTGCATAAAGGTGTGCCCTTCGGATTCCTGGTGCGTAAACCGGACAGGCAATTGTGTTAGGATAGGAGGAAAACACGGATATATACCGCGCGAGGCAAATACAGTTGCGCATCTCATACCCGATGAAAGGGTGTTCGATGTAATAGATAAGACGCTTGAGTGGTATGGGAACAACGGACAGAAACGTGAACGTATAGGTAATACGATCGATAGAATGGGTATCTCAAAATATCTAGAGTTTATGGGGGATATATTAAAATGGACATAGATTATAACCAGACGCTTGATCTAACAGGTGTAGCCTGCCCAATAAATTTTGTGAAGACCAAGCTTAAACTTGAAGGAATGCCAAAAGATGAGGTTTTAGAGGTTATATTAGATGATGGTGAGCCTATTATGAATGTGCCAAAGAGCGTAAAGGAAGATGGCCATAAAGTGTTAGCCATAAAGCCGTTCGGAGATAGATTTAAGTTGTATGTGAAAAAACAATAATATATAATATCCCAGAAATTAATATTGGTAACTTAATATAAAATGGGTCCTGTTAAGGTTGTGCTCTTGCAAAAACGCTCGTCCGCCAAAGTTTGTGGCGGACTTCGCTCCACGCTTGGCCTTGCTCCCCTGTACCATACGGTACAGGGACCATGCCCGCTTCGGCCTCACGAGGTTTTGCTCCAAGCACCAACCTTGCCACCCAAAGAGGGAAAAATTTGAGTTTCGTAAAAGGTCTTAAATGTAGAGAATGTGGCAGGGAATACCCCAAGAAGGCAATATATGTATGCGAATTTTGCTTTGGTTCGCTTGAGGTGGACTATGATTATTCAAAGATAAAGTCTCATCTGACAAGAGAGATTATTGCCTCAAGAGCCGAAAATCTTTGGAGATATAAGGAACTTTTGCCCTTGGATGGAGAACCCACCGTAGGTCTAAATTCCGGTTTTACGCCGCTTATAAGAGCAGAAAATCTGGCAAGGATTCTGAAGGTCAAGGAATTATATATAAAAGATGATTCTGTATGTCATCCTACATTGTCGTTTAAGGACAGGGTTGTGGCGGTGGCGCTTTCGAAGGCAAAGGAGTTTGAGTTTGACACGGTTGCCTGCGCCTCAACCGGAAATCTTGCAAATTCTGTTAGCGCTCAGGCAGCAAAGGCAAATCTTAAAAGATTTATATTTATACCTGCCGACTTAGAGCTCAGCAAGGTTATAGGCTCCCTTGTTTTTCATCCAAATCTTATCGCAGTAGAGGGTAATTATGATGAAGTAAATAGATTATGCAGCGAAATTGCCAGCAAGTTCAAATGGGCATTTGTAAATATTAATATAAGACCATACTATGCAGAGGGCTCCAAAACATTCAGCTATGAAATAGCGGAGCAACTGGGCTGGAAAGCGCCCCAGCATATCGTAGTGCCGGTTGCGGGGGGTTCGTTAATCTCTAAGATATTAAAAGGTCTCAAAGAATTTCATAAACTTGGCCTTATAGATGAGCCTAAGACAAGAATTTATGCTGCCCAGCCTCATGGTTGCTCGCCGGTTGTTACGGCGATAAAGGAAAATAATGATATAATAAAGCCTGTAAAGCCCAAGACTATTTCAAAAAGCCTTGCCATAGGCAATCCCGCCGACGGATATTACGCAGTAGATACCGTGAGATCAACGGGCGGCTGGGCTGAGGAGGTTACGGATTCCGAAATAGTCGAAGCGATAAAATTACTTGCAGAGACAGAGGGCATATTTACCGAAACAGCGGGCGGCGTTACGGTAGGAGCCACAAAAAAGTTAATAGAACAGGGTAAAATCCCCAAGGATGAGTCTATAGTTATATGCATAACAGCCCACGGCCTAAAAACACAGGAGGTTCTTTTGGATCACCTGCCAAAACTTGTTAAGATAAAACCCAATATCATTTCTTTTGAACAGATATTTGATAAGCTTAATGGTTAACTGAGCATATTTTATATAGAAGGAGACGATACGATAACAGATCCCTCGCTTATACACCCTGGAAATCTACAGGATTTCACAGGGCTTGAAATCGCTCGCCTTCGGCAGGCGATTTCTAAGGAGGATTAATTCGTCCGCCTTAGGCGGACTCATTTAAGGAGAAAACCATGTCTATAAAGGTAAGGATACCAACACCCCTTCAGAAGCTCACCGAGAATAAGGTTGAGGTAGATGTAATAGCCGGCACGGTAGCAGAGCTTGTGGAAAATTTGGATAAAAAATATCCCGGTATAAAGGAAAGAATTTGCGATGAAAAAGGAAAGATAAGGAGATTCGTTAATATATACCTTAATGAGGAGGATATAAGGTTTTTGGACAAGGAAGATACCGTGCTAAAAGATAATGATGAAATATCCATTGTGCCCGCAATAGCGGGCGGGGCTCTTTGTACGCCGCGTCCATTGTTATGAAGGTTTTTGAGATTAGATAAAAATGACAGATATATTAACAGAGGAACAGATAGAAAGATATAGCCGCCAGATCATACTTCCTGAGATCGGAGGGGCGGGGCAGAAGAAATTGCTTAGGGCAAAGGTGTTGATGATAGGCGCAGGTGGGCTTGGTTCCCCCTGCGTGTTATATCTGGCCAGCGCTGGTATCGGCCATTTGGGAATAGTTGATTCTGACAGGGTAGAACTGAACAATCTCCAGAGGCAGATTATGCATTCCACTAAAACCATCGGAGTCATGAAAGCTGAATCTGCCAAGGAAAGAATAAACCAGATTAACCCGGATGTTAAGGTATATGCCTATAACACGCGGCTTACCTCAGAGAATATTATGGGGATAATCAAGGATTATGATTTTATAGTCGATGGGAGCGATAATTTCCCAACCAGATATCTTGTAAATGATGCCTGCGTTATGGCCAATAAATCTTTTTCTCATGGAGGAATATTCAGATTTGACGGTCAGGCCTTCACTATAGTGCCCGGGGAAGGGCCCTGTTACAGGTGCCTCTTTTCAGAGCCGCCTCCGCCGGGGCTTGTCCCGAGTTGCCAGGAGGCCGGTATATTAGGAGCGGTTGCAGGCGTCGTAGGCGTAATCCAGGCAAACGAGGTGTTGAAGTTTGTTCTAGGTATTGGAGAGCTCCTTGTAGGCAGGCTTCTTATATTTAATGCAAAGGATTCAACATTTCGCATTGTCAAAATACCGAAAGACGAAAATTGCCCCGTATGTTCAAAAGCTCCCAGGATAACCAAATTAATTGACTACGAAGAGTTTTGCGGCATAAGGGCTAAACAAAAATAATAGGGGTGAGTTATTTAGGTATAGCAAGTTCATTGGGTTTATAGAGTTATTGAGTTCAGAGGATTGGAATAACCCAACAAACTCAAATAACTCAACAAACTCAATAGGAGGGTTATGATGGCTAAAAAAATGGTGCATCTTATTTTCCCGCAGAAGCTTATTAAAAAGCCCGTTATTTACACCATGAGCAAGAAATTCAACCTGATCCCCAACATAAGACGCGCAAAGGTCACTGAGACTATAGGCGAGATGTCCCTTGAAATAGAGGGCCAAAAGGATGAGCTTGAAAAAGGTTTAAAATATATCGCAAGGCTCGGGGTAACTGTTGAACCCATAGTTGGCGATATAATAGAATAAACACCCGCTTCTTAAATTGAGATGGTATGTTAAAGTGTCAAGCTCACCCGAGTGGTATAATGGTGTAGAAGAACAAACACCAAACCAAGGAGGAGAGGATGACATACATACC
>JAGVOB010000165.1 GCA_020052955.1 Candidatus Omnitrophota bacterium
ACAAGATATAAAAACAAAGAGAAAACGCTCTTAACTGTAAATTACTGACATTTTTAATTTGCAAAAAACCTGACATTTTCTATTTGCGTTTACACAAGAGCGAGATTTTTCTTGACAAATTACTGAAGTTATGTAGAATAGGAATCATAATAAAATTGACTATTGCATCACGGATAGCTCAAATCAGGCAAAAAAAGGAGGGATGGAAAAAATAGCCGGGGGTTATCATAAGTGGTGTATAGTATATAGAAACGAAAGTATTGGAACCTATAGCGCTTATCATATTAAGATGCTATGGCCCGTTTAAATATACAACAAGAATTTACAGCAAACGATTCTAAAAGGAGGAAGTAAATGAGATTAATGAGAATAATTTGCATAGTGGCATTGGTAGTGGCAGTTGCGCTGCCAGTATATGCTGAAGTGCAAAACGTAAAAGTAAGCGGTGATATCCTGATACGCGGCGTTACCCGTAAAGAATATGATTTCTTGAAGGATTCAACTATAACCGGCGGTAACCAGACTAACGCCAGTCTTTACAACACCGCAACAAGAGTTCAGATAGATGCCGACCTTACTGACAATGTAACAACAAAAGTAAGATTGGTAAACGAGCGTGATTGGGATGCTGATGCAGTTAACGCAAATGATGTCAATCTGGACCTTGCAAACGTTACATTAAAGGAGTTAATATATTCACCTTTAACCGTAACACTTGGAAGGCAGGACATAAAGATCGGTAGCGGTTTGGTCGTTGCAGATAGCACTAGGCCGACCTGGGGTAATGCTAATACTGGCCCTGACGGAACTTTGACAGCTGGTTTCGGAGACCTTTCAGTAAGAAAGGCTTTTGATGCCATAAGGGGCACACTTGACTATGATAACTGGGCGCTTGATGCCGTCATAATCAAGGTGAATGAAACCAACGTAGCAACAAACGATGATGATTTGTTCGGCGTAAATGCAACTTTCAAGCTTGACAATAAGTATAACGCTGGCCTGCAAGCTTATGCCTTCGCGGACAGAAATGAATCGTTTAACAGACAGATCACCGCCGGTGACGGTACCATAAGAACCTACGAGAAAGACACCCTCTACATCTTAGGCGTAAAAGGAACCATTGACCCGATTGAGAGCCTGAATTTAAACGGTGAATTGGCATATCAATTTGGTGAGATTAATGATAATTTTATTGGTGGTGTAGCAGATTCCATTGTCGATAGCACCACTGACAGCCGCACCAGGGAAGCTTGGGCTGTTGATGTAAATGGTTCTTACTCATGGAAGGATGTAAAATGGACGCCGGATCTTGGCTTATCCTATGCATTCCGCTCAGGTGATAATCCAGGAAGCTCTGGAAGCTATAACGCATGGGAACCTCTGTTTACTGATCAGGTTCGCGGTGAAATCGCAAAGGTCGCCTTTAATGGCGCCAATGCCGGTAACACCTCTAATTGCCACATAATCGGCGCAGGTCTTGGCGTAAAGCCTATAGAGAAGCTCCTTGTTAAGCTTGATTACTATCACTCATTGCTTGACGAGAAAGTAACTGAAACAGCAACTAGAGCAAACAAGACAGGCCTTGCTGATGAAGTAGACTTGGGTCTAACGTATAATTACACAGACGATGTTACCTTTGGTCTACTCGGTGCCATTCTTGTACCCGGCAATAGCTATAAGAGCACAGCTGATGATACAGCATACGAGACATTAGGTTCAGTAAGGGTCAACTTCTAAGTTTAAACTAACTTTGGACTTAACCCCCCGGGGTTTTTCCCCGGGGGTTTTTTATTACTTGCAATGTAATCAAATTTGAATAAAATATACTATCGATGGCAGACAGACCTTTAAATATAGCCTTCATTTGGCATATGCACCAGCCGTATTATAAAGACCCTTTAACGGGAGAATTTTCTCTTCCCTGGGTCAGGTTGCATGGAATAAAGGATTATCTGGATATGCTGGAGATCCTCCAGGGTTTTCCCCAACTCCACCAAACATTTAACCTTGCGCCCTCATTAATAGAGCAGCTTGACGAATATGCAAAAAATGGCTTGGAAACCAAAGACGAATTTCTTATCCTTTCAAAAAAAGATGCCAGGGCTCTTAGCGCGGATGAACAGGATTTTATACTCATGAATTTTTTTATGGCAAACTGGGAGCATATGGTTAGGCCATTTCCCCGCTATTATGACCTTCTTGAAAAAAGAGGGGTTATAGAGGAGGTTTCGGAGTTATCTTCCGTAAGAAAATATTTCAGTAACCAGGATTACCTTGACCTTCAGGTGCTTTTTAATCTGGCTTGGTTTGACCCGTCTTTTAAGGAGGCTGACCCTTCTCTTAGAGAGCTTATAAAAAAAGGCACATATTTTACGGAAGAAGAGAAAAAGCTGGTGCTTGAAAAACAAATGGAAATTATCAAACGTATAATTCCGGCCTATAAGAGCTTTCAGGATGCAGGTCAGATTGAAATCTCGGTAAGCCCTTATTTTCATCCCATACTGCCGCTTGTATGCGATTCTAATTCAGCAAAAGCCTCTTATAAGGATATAAAGCTGCCCAGCTCCCGTTTTAATTTCCCTATGGATGCTGCCTGGCATATACAAAATGCCGTCAAGAGTTACGAAAAGCACTTCTCAAAGAAACCCAGGGGTATGTGGCCATCCGAGGGGTCGGTAAGCGAGGAGATACTGCCCCTGGTCATAGACTCTGGTATAAACTGGCTTGCAAGCGACGAGGAGATACTGTTTAAGTCAATCTCTAAGCCCATATCAAATAACCTTCTTTTTAAGCCATACCAATTAAAGAGAAAGAACGGCTCAACCAATATTATATTCAGGGATAAAACTCTGTCCGACCTTATAGGCTTTACATATTCTCACTGGCAGCCAAAGCAGGCGGTAGATGATTTTTTAAGAAGGCTTTATTTAATTAAGAATGAGCTCAACCAGAAGGAAGGCGAATTTATAGTACCCATTATACTTGACGGAGAGAATGCCTGGGAGTATTACCCCCATGACGGCAGGGATTTTTTGCTGACATTATATAAGAGGCTCTCTCAGGATTCCTCTTTTAAGCTAACCACTGTCAGTGAATTTTTAGAAACATACCCCGCTGAGAGTGAGATATCCGAACTTTTTCCCGGCTCGTGGATAAACGCCAATTTTAATATATGGATAGGCCACCAGGAGAAAAACAAGGCGTGGGATTACCTTTATAATGCAAGGGATTTTCTTTCAAAGCTTGGCGAGAGAGATTCCGATTCGAAAAAAAATTCGGAGGCTTGGCGTCATATCTATATCGCAGAGGGAAGCGATTGGAACTGGTGGTTTGGCGACGACCATTCCTCTGGTAATGACGAGGAGTTTGACAGGCTTTTTAGGGAAAACTTAAAAGCGGTATATACCCTCACCAATCATAAACCGCCGGAGTATCTGGATTTTCCTATAAGGGTAAAGGTCGTAAAATCACAGCTTGAGCCCTCCGCATTGATAACCCCGGATATAGACGGCAAGGTAACCAACTACTTTGAATGGCTTCAGGCGGGCGTTATTGAAATTGAAAAGCTTGCGGGTGCAATGCATAGAGGCAACCTAATATTAAAACGCGTGTACTATGGATTTGATATGGATAATTTGTATTTAAGATTTAATATAAATAAAGGGATTTTAAAGGAAGCCCCCATAACTATTATCCTGGATATAAAATCCTCCTTTATCAGCAGGATAAGATTGCCTCTTCTTGGCAAGGAAAAAGAGATAAAGTGCGAAAGGTATTCCCTTTCGCAAAATGGCAGTTTTAAAAGGCTTTCCACGGACGCAAAGGCTGTTTTTAAAGATATATTAGAGTGCTCCATAAGCTTTAGTGAGCTGGATGTAAAAAATATTGAATTTATAGAATTGCGCATACTTGTCGAAAAAGGCTCGGATATTTCCGAGCAAGTACCCGATTTTGGGTATATAAAAATTTCTCTTCCCAATAAGGACTACGATTTATGTCACTGGTATGTTTGACAAGGATATGAAAAATAAAAAACTCCCGTTTATTTTGGCTGTGGTAATCGGCGTTATCTTAGGCGGATCCTTTTATCTTTATGGAAGATATTTTTCGGACAAGACCGAGAATCCCTTTAAGGTAAATCCTTTTATGAGTATAGCGTTAGGAATAGTTGTGTCCGCGGGAGCAGTCTTTTACTGGAAGAAAAGATAAACCCAGATTTTGTGCCCCTTCTTACTTTTGTAAGAAAGCAGGGGGCACAAAATCTGCCCGAAGGGCCGACAGATTAAATCCGATAGGATTTAATCTTGCTCGTCGGGGTAATCCTAAACAAATTTCTAATCCAGAAGGATAGGCCATCCTAAACCTTCAAAGGATGGGTCTTAAGAAAAGGGCTGATGCAAATTTTGGGATAAGCGCTATTCGGAAATGCCGGTAAAAGTAAAATCATTTATTAGTAAGGCGGGCACATAGAAAGCGCCAAGGGATTGAAAAGGGTCTCCTATAAGCTCTCTTTCTCTCGATATCTTTTCTATATTTGAAAAGGCATCAAGCATACCTTGCGTAAACCTAAGATTCTTTATCGGGAACTTCGTCTCCCCATTTTTCACAAAAAATGTACCGTCCCTTGTCAGGCCGGTCATCAGGGCATTTCTGGGTTCTAATAGGCCGTTTATATAGTGAAACCTGCTGACATAAATACCCTCATCTATAGCTCTTACCATTTCATCCATAGCCCAATCCCCCGGCATAATTGACAGGTTGTTTGGCAAAGGGCCTTCGGTTGAGTCCGGGACATTGGCGTGGCCCGTGCTTTGTTTTGCATATATTCCTCCATAATATGAATCATATACCACGTCGTTTGCTATGCCATTTTTAACCAGTTCAATCCTCTTTTTAGGGGTTCCTTCAAAGTCAAAGGGGATTGAATAGGAGCCGCTTTCGGTGGCGTCATCATATATAGAGATCTTATCGGACATTATTTTTTGTCCAAACCTGCCGTATAAAAAGCTCCTCTTTTCAAAAATACTCTTCGCCCCAAAGCCTATATATCCCATCCATTCTAATATATCGGCTACCGCATGAGGTTCCAGAAAGACCCTGTATTTACCTATTGGGACCGCCTGGGGTTCAATAGAAGAAGAGCACTTCTTTTGGGCCTCGTCAAATAATTTAATAAGGCTTAATTTAGCGATATCCCTGCTTAAAAATGAGCCAAACCCGGTTAATTTATCCGACATAGCCAATATCTTAGCATAAATTAATCCTAGGGGTTGATAAAGAGCGAGGCCTTTTGAATTAGCAACAGCGAAGGTATCTTCACCGGCTATCAGGGAACCCGAAGTTTTAATCCCCCGATTTTGCGCATCATTCATAAGTGTCTTTATAGTGTTAAAAATTTCTGATATAGAAGATCTCGTTATATTGTGAGGGCTGATTTTGGGGTCATTATACCAGGGAGCAGTGAGAAAAGATTTATAATTAGGGTTTTTCCTTGAAAACCTTGCAATTTGTATAGCCTTATCAAGGGAATGCTTAAGATTACTATAATCAAGCGTTTCAGATAAACTAATACCGATTTTTTTATCGATAGAAACCTTGATGTAAATTTCCGAATCCTGAGTGAAGACAGTTTCGCGCACAGAATCGCTGGAGAACCTGTTAGAGTGCCTCTTTGTATTATAAAGCGTTACTAAAACCTCGTCGCAAGGGGCATTTTTGCAAAGCTTTGTTATAGCGTCTAATATTTTATCCTTTTCATTCATCGAATTCTTCCTATAAGCACATTCTCAAATCTCGCCGCTGAGGCGCCATGGCCCACATGCATAGTTTGAACAGGTTCACCCTTTCCGCAATTCGGAACCCCCCACACTCGCCAGCTATCTTTGTCTGCAATACCGCTACAGCTTTTCCAGAATGTTGGAGTTATGCCGGTATAAAGTGGATTTTTAAATACCTGTCCCAGTTTTCCATTTTTTATCTCCCAGGCAATTTCTGCACCAAACTGAAAATTTAACCTTTTATCGTCAATTGACCAGCTTTTGTTTGTAGAGACAAATATACCATCCTTTGTATCGGAGATTAGCTCCTCCAGTGAAGGTTTACCCGGCAGCAGATTTATATTTGTCATTCTAATCAAGGGGGGGTAATTCCAGTTCTCTGAGCGCATACACCCGTTACTCTTCTGATTTAACCTTCCGGCAGTTTCTCTTGATGTAAGGTACCCTGCGAATACCCCGTCTTTAATAATATCGCTCCGCTGTGATTTTATTCCTTCATCGTCATACCCAAAACTTCCGACAGAGCCATCAATAGTGGCATCGGCAACGATATTAACCAGATTAGAGCCGTATCTGAATTTCCCGAGTTTTTCCGGCGTGAGAAAACTTCCGCCGGCAAAACTCATTTCATATCCTAATACCCTATCAAGTTCTGCCGGATGGCCGCAGGACTCATGTACCTGTAAAGCCAGCTGGGGGCCGTCCATGATTACGGTTGTTTCTTTTGAGGGGCATTCCTTAGCCCTTAGCAAACTGATTACCTCATTTTTTATCCTCTTTGCGCCACCTACCAGGTCCAGGCCCTTTATGTACTCATAGCCTGCTTGCGCTATTGCAGATTTATGCGAGGCAGGGTAGCTTCTTATCTGAAGCTCATTTTCTAAAATTGCGATTGCCTCAATATAACCCAGGCTTTCGATAAACTCCTGTTCTATAACAGAGCCCTCGGTATTCAAAAAGACCTTCTTGGTTTTGTAAAAGTCAAGCCCGCAAATAGCGGTTTTTATATTTTTGTGCGCTAATAAAATTTGACTTGCCCAGAATAGATAATCCAGCTTGTGCTGCAGGCTTACACTGAAAGGGTCTATTTCAAATTTGCTTAGAAATTTATCTACAACAGGTTCTTGTTCTTGAAATACAATCTTTTCTTTTCCTAATATGGAGCTGAGGCGGGCAAGCTCAACTGCCTCATCAGCGGTTTCATGAAGCCTGGCGATATCTAGATATGAGGTGGAGGTAAACCCCCAGTAACCGTCGAATAACACTCGTATTCCAATACCAGAGCTGTTTCTGTTTGAGATATTATCTACTAAGGCATTTTGGACTACAATAGCTTCTTCTTCGCCTTCAATATATCTCAAATCGGCGTATTGAACGCCTTTTTGTTTTAGGTATTTTATGGTCTCAATTAATAATTCTTTCATTTAGGGGAAGTACTATAACATAAAGAGGGTTTATTTTCAAGGAGTTACTTTTCTTGGGTAAAGTCAATAGTTTTATGCGATAGCAGCATAGCGTTCCTCCATAACCGGTATCCTTACCGGTAGGTTATCCGGAATCTTTTCAATGTTTTTAAAG
>JAGVOB010000150.1 GCA_020052955.1 Candidatus Omnitrophota bacterium
CCCGCCGCTTTGCCTTGGCAGGCGGGGATTTTGATATGTCATTTTGATATTTAATTTTTGATATTTGAATTTGAGATGATAACTCTATTTAGTAGACAATATGGTATACAGACGGTTAATTAGATGCTAGACAAGACGAAGATAAAGAAGATATTGGTGGTTAGGACAGACAGGATAGGGGATGTAGTTCTATCTACGCCTGTGATAAGAGTACTTAGAGAGAATTTCAAGGATAGTTTTATAGCTATGATGGTCAGCTCCAAGACCAAGGATTTAGTCAGTCAAAATCCGTACTTAGACGAGGTTATTGTTTATGACAAGGACAATATTCATAAAAGTATATTCTCCTCAATAAAATTTGCCTTTTATCTAAAAAGGAAAAAGATAGATATGGTTTTAATACTTCATCCGACTAATAGGGTTAATATAATGACGTATCTGGCAGGTATTCCTATAAGAGTGGGCTATGACAGAAAATGCGGGTTTTTATTAACCGATAAAATCCCAGACGAGAAATACCTGGGCTTAAAGCATGAGATAGAATACAGCCTGGATATGTTAAGGCATATCGGTCTGGAGGTCAAAGATGATTTAAAGCAGCTTTTTGTAGCGATAAAGAAAGAGGATATGTTGAGTGTAGAGAAGTTCCTTGCAGCAAATAATATAAAAAAATCCAATATCGTAATTGGTATAAACCCAAGCGCAAGCGACCCAACAAGAAGGTGGATGCCAGAACGTTTTGCAAAGCTTGCGGATAGTTTGATAAAGGATTTTAACGCAAAAGTAATCATAACTACAGAAAGCTCTGACATTGAAGTAGGCAGAACTGTCTCAAACCTTATGCAGAATAAACCCATCCTAGCGCTCGGGAATCTGACGCTGGGGGAGCTTGCGTGTTTAATGAAGCATTTAAGGATATTTATCTCAAATGATTCAGGCCCTGTCCATATTGCAACCGCTATGGATACGCCGGTTATATCCATATTTGGCAGAAATCAGAAAGGGCTTAGCCCGGACAGATGGAAACCGCTTGGTAGGGACGATATATACATACATAAGGAGGTAGGATGCTCTGTCTGCCTCGCGCATAACTGCGATAAAGGTTTTAAATGTTTAGAAGCAATCAGCGTAAACGAGGTATTGGATGCAGTCAGAAGGCTTTCGAAATATATTAGTAGTTAATCCATATGGGATAGGGGATGCTCTTTTTACAACGCCCATTATACGCTCCCTAAAGGAAAATTTCCCATCAAGCGGAATAGATGTTCTGCTTGGCTCAAGGACGAAGGAGGTATTTGAGTATAATCCTGACGTAGTCGATATAATAGTGTTTGACAAGGGTGAATTTGATAAGGTCGGATTTATTAAAAAGATGGGATTATTGTCTGAGGTATTCAGGAAATTGAAAAATAAGGGCTATGATTTAATGGTGGATTTATCGAATGCGCCGGAATACGGTTTCTTTGGGAAATTTCTTCTAAGAGTACCTGTAAGGGTTGGATTTGATTACAAAAAAAGGGGAAGGTTTTTAACTAAAAAGGTACCACTTAAGGGATTTGAGGGAAAGCATATAGTAGAATTTTACCTTGACCTCTTAAGAAAGCTGGAAATCACGGTTACGGATAATAATCTGCATATGTATATAACCGATGGCCAGTTAAGATGGGCAGAGGATTTCCTGGTGAAAAATAATATAAAGGTTTCCGGTATAGTTGTGGGAATAATCCCGGGCGGGGGGGAAAGCTGGGGCAGGGACTCATATCTAAAACGCTGGCCGGCGGAGAATTTTGCAAAGGTTTCAAAACTGCTAACGGATAAGTTTGATGCGAAGGTTTTGCTTTTCGGCTCAAAGGATGAAACAGGGATATGCAAGGAGATATCGGACTTTTTGGATGGCCGGGTAGTAGACACGTCCGGAAAGTTGAGCATCTGTGAATTAGCAGCGCTGTTTAAAAAATGCAGTCTTATTATATGTAATGACGGCGGGCCCTTGCATATAGCAAAGAGCCAGAATGTAAATACTATATCCATATTTGGCCCGGTGGATAGCATGGTATACGGCCCATTCCCAAGGACTGACAGGGATGTAGTTTTAGAAGCAGCGCTAAATTGCAGGCCATGCTACAAAAATTTTAAAATGTTGGATTGCAAGACAAAAGAATGCCTCAAATCAATATCGCCTGAGATGGTGTTTGAAGAGGTAAAATCCCTTATCGGAATAAATGGGAAGTGTCCCTGATAATAAGGGGCGTTCTGCGGGCGGCTGGGATCGTCAAAATAGCGTTTTTGAGTGACATGGATTGACATGAAAATGTCCACTAAATCGAAATGTCTACTGGGGAGTGGACATTTAGCTCCAGTGGACATTTGGGATATATATGCCGGTAGCATAAAAATAGGTTGACTTTCTGTCAGAAAAAGTGTATATTTTTTCTGACAGAAGAGAGGTGGTATAAATGACGCAAAGTATTTACAATATGATACTTAGCAGGATATACGGACGGCATAGGGGTTGGGTATTTACTCCAATTCACTTTCTTGACCTTGGAAGCCGTACGGCTGTAGATCAAACTTTGGGACGTCTGACTAAATCAGGGACTATACGTCGTCTGTCTCGAGGATTATACGATTACCCCGCAAAACATCCAGATTTTGGCGACCTTCCGCCTAATCATGATCGTATCGCACAAGCACTGGTGGGACGAGATAACTTGAAAATTCAGCCTTCCGGCGCATATGCCGCCAATCTGTTAGGATTAACAGAGCAGGTTCCGGCAAAGATTGTTTTTTTCACGGACGGCCCTAATCGTAAAGTGCAAATTGGGAAGAGGAAGATTGTTTTAAAAAGAACAACGCCGAAAAACATGGCAACAGCCGGACGGATAAGCGGATTAGTTATTCAAGCCCTGCGTTATTTAAAGCAGGTTAATATAGATTCAACTGTAATTTCAAAACTTAAGAGACGATTGTCTAATAATGATAAAAGCACACTTATGAATGATATTCGTTATGCACCAGCATGGATAGGAAATATCTTTAGAAAAATACAAGGGTAAGAGGTTTATGGATAATTTTTTGTTATTAAAGGATTTAGATAAAAAAGTATATTTTGATGTCGTCGCGAATGAATTAGATGTCACGCCTCAACTTATAGAAAAAGATTTCTGGGTGTGCTGGATACTCAAAATACTTTTTTCATTGCCTGAATCAGGCAATCACTTGACGTTTAAGGGAGGCACGTCGCTTTCTAAGTGTTATAACGTTATCAAGCGGTTTTCTGAAGATGTTGATGTTTCAATCGAAAGGACTTTTTTAACAAGCCAAGAATCAATTGAGCCCGATAGAAAACAAAGCAGTAAAGAAAATCAGCGAAGGCTGGATCGTTTGAAGCAAGCATGCCAAGAGAAGATTGCTGATGTAATCATCCCTGAGCTGAAGGACAAAATTGGAGCCGCTTTATCTGACATGGGAAAATGGGAAATCAAACTGGATCCCGATGATCCAGACAAACAAACTATTTTATTTACATATCCCAGCATCATAGACAATAGCATGAGTAAGTATATTCAACCTGTTGTAAAGATTGAGCTCGGCGCGCGATCGGATCATTGGCCGGTTGAAGTTATGTCTGTCAAACCTTACGTTTCTAATGCGTCCGGTAAGGTGACTATTGAAGGCGCGCAGGTACGTGTTTTGGGGGCTGAAAGAACCTTTTGGGAAAAAGCGACAATATTGCATGCTATAAGCTACGGCTCAAAGTTACGAACAAGGATGTCTCGTCATTACTACGATGTGGGTGAGATGGTTGGTTCTCCTATTTATGGTAAAGCCATTCAGAATATTGACCTATTGATAAAAGTCGCAGAACATAAAGCTTTATTTTTCAAAGACAATAAGGCGCGTTATGATTTAGCAAAGCCCGGTAGTTTGCGATTAATGCCTCAAGATGAGCATATCGTTCAGTTAAATGAGGACTACCGGCAAATGCAGGAAATGTTTTTTGAGGACCCGCCCACATTTGACCAGATTATAGAAAAATTACGAGGCATAGAAAAAGAGATCAACAGGATTTTATTATGAATTATTGGCGGACATCGGATTATCATTTTTCGCAAAAGGTGGAAAAGAAGGCGAAGTCGAAAAATACCGGCAGATTAAGCCAGAGGATTTGGAAGATTTTCTCAAGACAAGGACGAATATAAAGGGATAGGTGAAATCCCTTATCGGAATAAATGGGAAGTGTCCCGAATAATTCTAATAATTAATGTCAATTTGTGCATAAAAAAATGTTGTTTTGTGCATAAGTACGTGGTATGCTTATACGAGAAATCCCGAGGCTTTAACGCTTCGAAAATTTAAGCTAAATTTTCTCGCAAGCCACCGAGATATCACTAAATAAAAACTTATTGTGTTCGAGGAGGCCCGATTATGAAGTATATTCCACGATGGTTGGAGGCAAGGCTTCTAGAAGTACTTAAATCTCACCCAGTAGTCGTTTTAACAGGCCCAAGGCAGGTTGGCAAGAGCACGCTTTTAGAGCATGCAGAATTTTTAAAGGATTGGAGATACATAACCTTAGATGATATCGATGCGCTAGAGCAAGCTAGGGAAGATCCTAAAGGGTTGTTTTGGGAAGATAGGCCTACTATTATTGACGAAGCCCAGCGATGCCCCGAGCTAATGCTTACGGTTAAGTATCTTGTCGATAAATCCGATCGACGCAGAAACTTCATCCTTTCAGGTTCCGGGAATATATCGTTACGGCAAGCGCCGAGAGAGACATTGGCAGGCAGGGCAAAATATTTGCATTTGACTGGGTTTGGTTATAGAGAAATGCACGGACTTCCAGCGCAGGGGCTTCTTGGCCAAATATGGTCCGGCCAAGAGGTTAAAGATTCAAATACCAAGCCAACCATAGATCTGGCGCAATCTATATGGCGGGGATGCTTGCCGGGCGTAGTACTTGCTTCAAATGAGAAAATAGCCTTGGAGCGGCTCAGCAGTTATATTGACACTTATATTCAGCGGGATATACAGGATTTAGTAAAAATCAGGCATCCGCAACATTTTCGCCGTTTGATGGAGGCCTTAGCGCAAGCGACAGGCTGGGAATCTGTACAAGATGAGTTATCCAAGGCCTGTGGAGAAACCAGAACAAATGTCAGCAGATACATGAGTTTATTAAAAGATACAAATCTTTTGTATGAGCTAAAAGGCTATTGCTTAAAGGGCGAAAGAGCATATAAGCAATCAAAATGCTTCTGGTTTGATTCAGGCTCAGCATGTTTCCTCGCTGGTATTCGTTCGGCCGCTCAGCTTAAAAAACCTCATGTCAGAGGACGATATTTAGAGAATTTCATCTTGCAGCAGATTTTATCATGGGCTTCTTTGCAGCTGTCAGCACCTGAGATACTTTACTGGAAACTGAAGGCGCAAGGCGCAGAGGTTGATTTTGTCATCTCTTCAGCTGGCAGGGCCATAGGAATAGAAGTTAAGTCTTCTAATGAGATCACATTTGGCGATACGAGACCGATGCGTGAATTTCTTAAGTCTCATCCACAGGCTTCAAAAGGCATTATTGTCTATGCAGGGAATAAGATTTATCCGGTAGCTACAAATATTTATGCTGTTCCTTGGACAGTTTTCTGATTTAAATTTTGGAGCCAATGATTAAATTTGGAATTAGGCAATCATTCGATTGAGATGGTGCTTGAAGAGGTGAAATCCCTTATCGGAATAAATGGGAAGTGTCCCGGATAATCTGATAATAAAAAACGGAGGTTAAACATGATTACAGTTGCAAAGATAAAGAAAATACTTGAGAAACACAAGGAAGAGCTTGAGGCAAAATATAACATAAAGGATATAGGTATATTCGGTTCTTACGTGAGGAGAGAAGCAAGGAAAAAAAGCGATATCGATATCCTGGTTGAGTTTGAAAAGCCCATAGATTTCTTTGATTTTTTGGAATTAGAGGAATACCTTAGCCGAATTCTTAATATAAAGGTGGATTTGGTTATGAAAAAGGTACTAAAACCAAATATTGGGGAAAGTATAATGAGGGAGGTTATTTATGTCTAAAGAAAGAACATACATTGACTATGTTAGAGATATAGTAAATGAAATAAATAGAATAGAGAATTTTATTAAGAATTTATCTTATGATGAATTTGTAAAAGACGAAAAGACTATTTATGCAGTTATAAGGTGTTTTGAGGTTATGGGAGAAGCAGCTAAAAATATACCGAAGCAAATTCGCGATAAGTACTCTATACTTCCATGGAAAAGAATATCAGGAATGAGGGATAAGTTGATACATGAGTATTTTGGGGTTGATTATGAGACTTTGTGGCAAACAATTAAGAAAAGGATACCCGAGATTAAACCATCATTAGGCACTATATTAAAGGACATGGGAGATAAAAAATAATTATGTTTAAGATTTAAAGAACCAAGAAGCATAAGCCCCGGGTTTTTCCGCAGAGGCGCCTGCGGGTTCGTCTCGCCCACCTAGCTGCGAGGGGCTGGCTAAGAGGGCTCGCCGAGGCGGACAGGCAGGGATATTAAGGAAATTGAAGAGTAGATTGCGGAAATAATGGCAAAAGAAGCTAAAGCGATAGGCCAGAGGGTCATGGTTTGCCATCCGATAAGCCAGGGGGCAATGGTTTGGCCTCCTTTGGCCAAAGCCATAGGCAAAGCCACAGGGACAAGGAACTGGCCTATAGATGGAGGACTAAGAGAGGCAGAAATAAGTCTGTCCCTATTTTCCTTATACAGGCTGAGCTTTCAGAGCAGTTTAAGAAATCCACAGAGCACAAAGAAGAAATTCACAAAAATCTCAGAGGATTAGGATATAAGATGTAAAAATCGCTAATGATAAATCAAAGACATGGTGAGGTTAAAATAGTAATTGAAATATGTTAATTATTATAATATAATAATCACCGTAATACATTATAAATGAATATGTTACAAAATATAGTGTTAAATGTTTTGATAGGAAAGGGCAAATCTTATGGAGCCTAAATTTAAGTATTTTGAACTAAAATTACTGGAACCTGCTTTTGGTTCTAAGTTAACTGATCTGATTATCGAATTGGACTATCTGCGCAAGAAAAAGCTCGGCGGGAGCACTCATCCTCGAACATTTTTTCAGCTTAAAGAAATTTTCCATATTTTGGAAAGTATTGGTTCGGCGCGCATTGAAGGTAATAGAACAACGATTGCTGAATATATCGAAGCCAGGCTTCACGATGAAGGAACTACCGATGAGAAGATTCGTGAAATCCAGAATATGGAAAAGGCTATGGACTTCATTGATGAGAATATCCGCAACTATCCAATTAACCGAATGTTAGTCAGCGAACTTCATAAAATGGTTGTTGCAGGTTTGAGCCCTCAAAGAGAAGGTGACGCCACACCGGGCGAATACAGGATGCAGAATGTGCGGATTGCCAGATCTCAACATATGCCGCCGGACTATACTCAGGTGCCACATTATATGGATGAACTATTTGAATTTATTCAGAAAGATACCTCGCCAAAATATGATCTTTTAAAAACCGCTTTGGTTCATCATCGTTTTGTGTGGATTCATCCATTTAGAAATGGCAATGGCCGGGCGGTACGGCTTTTTACTTATGCTATGCTGGTTAAGCAAGGATTTAATATTGATGTTGGCCGCATTGTTAATCCTACAGCCGTTTTCTGTAACGACCGTCAAAAATATTACGATTACCTTGGACAAGCGGATAGCGGAGAAGAACAGGGACTTTTAAATTGGTGTGAATATGTCTTGGGCGGCCTAAAAGAAGAGATTCAAAAAATTGACCGCTTGCTCAACTATCCTTATCTTTCTAAAGAAATCTTATTGCCAGCTATTGAGTTTTCTTTAGAGCGGAAAGTTATAACAAATATAGAAGCTAAAATCCTAAAAGTTGCTGTTGGAGAACAGATATTCCAGGCTTCTCATATTAGGAAAATTCTTCCAGATAAAATCCCTGCTGAGATTTCCAGAATTTTGCGGCGGCTAAAAGAAAAGAAAATGATTGTTTCAGAAAAAGAGAATACGCGCAAATATCTTATGAGTTTTCATAACAATTACCTTTTACGGGGTATTATCAAGGCGCTCGGCGAAAACGGATTTCTGCCTGTAAAGGAGTAATCATTTCAATTAAATGAGCAAGAATAAATTCTCTACCACAAAACGTGGCGGCTCCGCCTCTGGCGGAAAACAAACAGAAACCTGTAGTGAGTCCTTTGGCTTGGTTCGACTTCGCTCACCACAAGTCGCTCAGGATAAACTCCGCCGAGGGATAAAAACCTGGCCAGAGGATTTACCCCGTTAGAGATGGCTATTATGCAATATGTTTATGTTTTAAGAAGCACTAAAGATGGTAAATGGTATACGGGATGCACTGAAGATAAATCTCTAACGGGGTAAAGGCCAAGAGAGAAACTCTTGAGGTTTGGCGAGCATACCCTAAGCGATACAGAGTTATTGGCAATATTACTTAGAACTGGTATAAAGGGTGATAGAAAAAGTAACTTATGATTACAGAATACCACGCAAAATATTTCGCTTATGAATTAACCAAACGTTGCGCTTCGGACAGTTTAGAAAAATTATCTTCAACGCTTTCGAATGCTCAAGTTGATCTCAATCCCCATCAGGTTGAAGCAGCTCTTTTTGCATTCAGATCTCCTCTTTCTAAAGGGGCAATTCTGGCTGATGAAGTTGGCCTTGGGAAGACAATTGAAGCGGCTTTAGTTATTTCCCAAAAATGGGCTGAAAGAAAAAGAAAGATTCTACTTATTGTTCCATCAAGTTTGCGTAAACAATGGAATGCTGAATTGCAGGAAAAGTTCTTTCTCCCGTCTATTATTCTTGAGACAAAATCATTTAATCAATATATCAAGGATGGCAATCTAAATCCTTTTGATCAAGAAGATGTGATTGTTATAAATTCATATCATTTTGCCCGGACAAAATCTTCTTACATCAAACAGACAAAATGGGATTTAGTTGTTATTGATGAAGCGCATCATTTGCGCAATGTTTATAAAACAAGTAATAAGATCGCGCGAGAAATAAAAAGTGCTTTAAGCAATACCCCAAAAATATTACTTACAGCAACCCCGTTACAGAATTCTTTGCTTGAATTATATGGGCTTGTCAGCGTAATTGATGATCATGTATTTGGCGATTTAACAAGCTTTAAGGTTAATTATTCTAAAGTTTCAAAAGAGCAAGATGTATTTGAAAGTGAACTTGGCTTAGTCGAACCGAGGCAGGAAATGTTCACGGACTTACGTAATCGTTTAAAGCCAATTTGCACGCGCACGCTTCGCCGCCAGGTACTCGAATATATAAAATACACAAAGCGTATTCCACTAACGCAGGACTATATACCGACAGAACAGGAGATTGAACTTTATAATGGCATGTCTGTATATCTTCAGAAACCCAGACTCTTTGCGCTCCCATCAAGTCAGAGACAGTTAATCACTTTAATTTTACGAAAATTATTAGCATCTTCTTCGTTTGCAATTGCAAGCACGCTCAACAGCATTACATACAGGCTAACAAAGCTTATCGAAAAAGCCGAGAAGCAGATAGCTGAAAAAGAGTCTGGGATTGAAGGTCTTAGTGAAGATTTTGAAAACTACGATGAGCTTTCTGATGAGTGGAGCGATGAAGAAGAGGACGATGAAGAGACGACTCAGAAGAAAATAGTTTATACTAAAGAAGATGTTGCCTTGATGAAGCAAGAAAAGGTTGAGCTTGAGAATTATCGCGACTTAGCAAAAAAGATTTGGAAAAATTCTAAGGGAGATGCTTTGCTAGTTGCCCTAAAAAAAGGCTTTGAAATGGCGGCAGAGCTGGGTGGTAAGAAGAAGGCGATTATTTTTACTGAATCACGGATTACTCAGGATTTCCTCTTGCGGCTACTTTCAGAGAACGGATATAAAAATAAAATCGTACTTTTTAACGGCTCAAATAATGATGATAAATCTAAGGCGATATATGGGGATTGGTTTAAGAAACATAGAGATACTGACAAGATTACCGGATCGAAAACTGCCGATAAGCGCGCCGCTATTATAGGTTACTTTAAAGATGAGGCAGAGATTATGATTGCTACTGAAGCAGGCGCCGAAGGTGTTAATCTTCAATTTTGCTCGCTAGTCATCAATTATGACCTACCGTGGAATCCCCAGCGCATCGAACAGCGAATTGGCCGTTGCCATAGGTATGGGCAAAAATACGATGTTGTTGTGATTAATTTTGTTAATCGCAAGAACGCCGCTGATCAGAGGGTCTATGAACTGTTGGATAAAAAATTCAGCCTCTTTAAGGGTGTATTTGGGGCAAGCGATGAAGTATTGGGAAGTATTGAATCCGGCGTTGACTTTGAGAAACGCATCGCAGCAATTTATCAATCATGCCGCACGGAAGATGAAATTAATATTGCGTTTGATGTCCTTCAAAATGAAATGGACGAAAGCATCACAAGTAGTCTAAGAGACACCCGTCAAAAACTTTTAGAGAATTTTGATTCTGAAGTGCATGAAAAGCTGAAAGTTAATATCAAAGAGAGTCAATCATACCTAGATTGTTATGAGCGTTGGTTATGGGATATAACCCGGTTCTATCTTGGGGACAATGCTGATTTTGCTGAACACGAATATTCTTTTATGCTTAAAAGTAATCCTTTTCCTAATAAGGATATCCATCGTGGGCCATACCGCATAGGCAAGAATATTGAAGATGCTCATATTTATCGTCCCGGGCATCCTTTGGCGCAAAACATTCTTAATGAGGTTAAGAAAAAGCACGTGGATGGAGCGGAATTAGTCTTTGATTATTCTAATAACCCGAGCATTATATCGGTACTAAAGTCGCTTATAGGAAAGAATGGCATCATGAGAGTGAGTAATTATACTATTGAGGCACTTGAGGCGGAAGACCATGTATTAATTTCTACTTTCGATGAAAAAGGCGATGCTGTTAAGCAGGATATAGCAAAGAAACTGTTTTCTCTCGTTGGGCAGATACAAAATGATAGAATAGTAATTACTGATGATGAAAAAAAGAAGCTCGATATTATAGAGCAAGAAACAATAAATCTTATATCTTCTCACAGCGCTGAGCGAAATAGTGAGTTTTTTGACGATGAGGTTGATAAGTTAGACAAATGGGCTGACGATATGAAGAAAGCACTTGAGCTTGATTTAAAAAAATTGGATATTGATATCAAAACTGCTAAAACAAATGCGAAGAAAATAGTCGAACTTGAAGAAAAGATAAAAGTGCAGCGTGAGATAAAGGATATGGAAAAGAAGCGTAATGAAATGCGTAAGAAGCTATATGATGCTCAGGACGAGGTAGATGATAGGAAAGAAAAATTAATACAGAGAGTAGAAGCCCAGCTTAAGCAAAGAACTTACCTAAAAGAACTTTTTAGTATACGCTGGAAGGTTGTTTAAATAAAGGGGAACTTATGAGTAATAACAGACAAAAACTTGAACTTACTTGGATCGGGAAAAATAATCCCGAGTATGATATTGCCAATATTGAGCCTCGGATTTTGGAAGAAAATCCGGATTTGTCATACGGCGATCAGAATACCGAGAATATGATTATCCATGGTGATAACTTGCTTGCTCTCAAGGCGCTCCTGCCAGAATACGAGGGGAAAATCAAGTGCATCTATATCGATCCGCCATACAATACTGGTAATGCTTTTGAGTACTATGACGATAGCGTTGAGCATTCTACTTGGCTTTCGCTGATGAAACCGAGGTTAGAACTCTTGAAAATGCTTTTAAGAGAAGACGGGGCAATATTTATATCGATAAATTATCTGCAACTTGGTTACTTAATTATTTTGTTAGATGAAGTATTTGGAAAAATTAATTTTCAAAATATTATTACTATTAAAACGGCTACAACAGCAAGCTTCCGCGCAATTAATTCGTGCCCTGTGAATGTTTCTGAACAGTTGCTAGTCTACTCAAAAAACAAAGAGTTATTTAAGTCAATTCCTATATATTGGCCAACAGATTATTCAGAAGATTATTCTCATTATATTGAAAACGTAGAAGATAAATCAGAAAACTGGAAATTAGTGTCTCTTGATCAAAAAGCAAATGAATATTTTAATGTGGAGGATTGGAAAGGTCTTAAATTAAAGTTCGGTAGCGAATGGAAGCAAAAACGTTTCGAATTTAAAAAGAAAATCGCATTTAATTCTCCCAATAGAGTAGTTAGTTTAAATACATTACAAAAACCATCAAAGAAAATACAAGAAATCATCGACAGGTCAAAAAGCACTAAGAATGAAATATTTGAAATAAAAAGAGAGTCGATGAACTCAATATATGTGTTTAATGGAAGAACGTTAGCTTTTTTTCAGAAAAAGTTTAAACTTATTGATGGTAAAAACATACCTGCAGAAATAATTACAAATATTTGGAATGATATCTCTTTTCTTAGCCTTGGAAATGAGGGTGGAGTGGATTTCCCGAATAGCAAAAAGCCAGAAAAATTAATCAGCAGAATTTTTCAGTTATTAACAATTGATAATGATCTTGTATTGGATAGTTTTCTTGGCTCGGGCACTACCACCGCTGTTGCCCACAAAATGGGACGTAAATATATTGGTATAGAAATGGGAGAGCATGCATATACCCACGTACATAAGCGCATGAAAGCTGTCGTAGATGGTACGGATCAAGGTGGCATTAGCAAGGCAGTTGATTGGAAAGGTGGCGGCGGATTTAAGTTTTATGAGTTGGCTCCAAGCTTTGTAGTGATTGACGAATTCGGTAATCCTGTGATTGATAGCCATTACAACGACACTAAGCTCATTCGCGCAATGTGTAAACTCACGAATTATATCTTTTCGCCCAGCCCGAGTGATTACTGGAAGCACGGCAAGGGACAAGGCAATAACAGTATTTATGTAACGACACAAATGCTCTCAGTGGCCATGGTTCAGCAAATAGTCAGTCATTTGGGCGTAAATGAAACACTACTGATTTGTCCAAAGAAATATGAACCTGGCTGTGAAAAAGTGGATACTCGCATCACTATCAAAAAAATTCCACAGTCCATTTTGAAAGCCTGTCAATTTGGTAAAAAAGAGTATCTTTTACCCATCAAAGAACGAGCTATTGAAGAGATTGACGAGGAAGAAGTAACGGATGACGAGGAATAATATGAATAAAACCCAAGCGCTACAGTACATAACTAATGCCATGAGCCTTAGAACTCCTCAAGAAAAGAGTCTGGTGCTTTTTGCCGATTATTTGGAATCAAATGTGGGTAAAAAAATATTGGCGCGCATGAAACGAGAAAATCGTGGGAATGTGAATGATATTGAGGTGATGACAAAAGAGTATGGTCAAACGGTGCCTGAGCTATGTCAATTTCAGGCGTTTGAACGAACCTTCCCGGCCTATACTTTTGCTCTTGCTACAGGCGTTGGAAAGACGCGTCTCATGGGTGCTTTTGTGGCATATCTCTATCTTGTGTATGAAATACAGCATTTTATGCTAGTCGCTCCAGGCAATACTATTTATCGGAAGCTGGTGGATGATTTTAGCAAAGCCAACAATCCCAAATATGTATTTAGAGGAATTAAAGAGATAAATATCAATACCACTCGTATAATTACAAAAGATAACTACCAACAGAATCAAGCTACAGCAAGTCTGTTTGGTAACCAAGTTCAAATCAATATTTTCAATGTTCAACAGTTTGCCCAAAAAGATATTGAGCAGGAGAAGGGGATTACTAAGTTCAGCGAGACGCTCGGAGAGTCATATTTTGAGTATCTAAAATCACTTAGTGATTTGGTGGTATTGCTGGATGAATCACACCACTATCACGCAGACGCCGCGATGGGATCTCTTGACCGCATAGATCCGTTATTTGGACTTGAGTTTACCGCCACACCGTATATTGTAACAACTGCTACCAGAATAAATACAGAGCATACTCTTAAGAAAAACATTCTGTATGTGTATAATCTCGGTGATGCAATTCGTGACGGCTATGTAAAAGATCCATGGGTAGGAACGGAAGCAGATGTTGATTTTGGTCAGTGGGATGCTGAATCTATTGAAACGGATGCCAGAAAATTGCAACTGGCGGCTTTTTTCCATGAGCGCGCTAAAGTGGCATTAAAAGAGTATGCTTTAGAGAATAATAAGACGGAAGTTAAGCCGGTTATGTTAGTTGTTGCAAAGGATACTGCGCATGCTAGCCAGCTTCGGGCTTTAATTGACAGCGATGATTTTAGAGGGGGCGCCTATAAAGGCAAAGTAATAGAGGTTCACACAAAAACAAAGGGAGAGGAAGCTGATGAGACTATTGAAAAACTGATATCGTTAGAGCATCCCGATAATATCGTTGAGGTTGTTATTCATGTGAATATGCTCAAAGAAGGCTGGGATGTTACAAATATTTATACTATCGCGCCTATTCGTTCTTCGGCTTCGGAAATTTTGACTGAACAAACAATTGGCCGTGGTCTTCGCTTGCCATATGGGGAGCGCACAGGCAATAAAAATGTCGACCGCGTTATGATTGTTGCCCATGATAACTACGCGAAAGTAATTGAAGGCGCGCGTAAATCAAAACTTATCCAACCGTCAAATATTGAAAGTGTTTCAATCCAGGATACAAAATCAGTTAAAGAAGTGGTTGAAGTTCAATCGGTGTTTGTAGCTAGTATTCAGGAAAAGATTAAAGCTAATTCTGCGATTATGCAGGAGATTGAAGCGCAGGCAGTAAAGGCAGTAAGCCCTGTGATTTCTGAAGATACCCCGGAAGATGTCAAGGCAGCAACGATACAAAGTAAAACAGATGAAATTGTTGAAAACCTTGCTAAGCAAGAAGCGTCACGATTAAGTTTTGCGGAATATCACCATCATAAGAAAGTTGACCAAGTGGAACCGGAACCATGGCCCGAAGGCACGCTTTTTAGTAATTTAAGCGATCCGGCAAAAAAGGAGCTTGAGAATATTGGACGGGTCTCCGGGCAAACTATAGAAGTGCGAAATATCCCGATTCCACGATTGATGCTTACACCTCATTATGGGGAGCTTATTATCGAAGATTTTAATTTAGACACCAAAAGATTAAGTAGGTATGCGACAGAGATTTCCATACTGGAAGAGCGTCTTCAGGGAAGCCAAGAGAAGGATTTGTTTGGCAATACACAAGAAGGAGCTCGGGAAACCGAAATAACTCGCGTATCAAGCCTTGGCGAGGGGAGAAAACAAAGTCCTGAAAACACCATTATTTCTGCTCTCATTGAACAGCCGCTACTTGATTATGAAGAGCAGAAAACATTATTGCTCAAGCTTTCAGGTCAGGCGGTTATGCATTATAAGTCATTTGTAAGCGATGAAAATTCGCTCAAGATGATGATTGAGAATAACTTTCGCCAAATTGCCAAAGAAATTTATGATCAGATATTGGAACATAAAAAATTTGTTTCTGATGGATATCTTGAATCAGGTATTCGAGAGCCAAAGCCATATCTTGAGCAATATAATATTTCTCTGGTTCAGAATGAAAAGCCAGTAACTTTAGAGTCACAAGTTAATCGTTTTTCAAGAGATAAAATTTATACAGGATTTAGCAAGGCATGTCATTCAATGTATCGTTTTGATTCGTCCGATGAAGCGCGCATGGCATATCTTCTTGATAAAGATTCTTCTTTAGAAGATTGGCTGCGTCCAGCACCAAATCAGTTTGAGGGGCTCTATTGGCGTGATGAAGCTGGTAATTCCCAACACCGCTATGAGCCTGATTTCGTGGTTGAATTTAAAAAAGAGATAGTGATGATTGAGGTAAAGCCAGGCATAGAAATTAATACTCCAGATGTACAAGAAAAGAAGAAAACGGCTGAGAAATACTGTGAATTAGTTTCAAAGAATATCGGAAGTTTCGGTATAGTAAAGCCATGGAGATACGTGATTGTTACAACAGAAAAAATAACTCTAAGCGCCACAGTAACTGGATTATTAGCAAGATAAAAGATATTTTATCAGCAAACGGAAAAGAAAAACGGGGGAAATCAAGGGACACAATACTAATTGTTTTGACAGAGATAGGCAAAATGCAAGAAAAATAGGAGCATTAATTTTAAGTATTGACAATACAAGTTATATCTTGTATACTTTCAGTGGAAATAAAAGTATAGCATATGCTATCAAATATCTATCCCATTGCAAGAGGACCATGGCCTATGGCCATGGGTGAACGGTGGTTCGGGACGTCGCCCCACGAGGGCGTAAAAGTTTTAGGGGACCACGTGCATGCACGTGGGGCTCCAGTTATTTTGTGGATGAAAAGGGCAATAATCTGGTTAAGCAATTTATAAAATCATTGCCTGTTAAAGAACGCGCAAAAGTATTTGCTTATCTTGTTGAATTGAAAAATCAAGGACATAGCTTGCACAGGCCGATGGTGGATTATTTGAAAGATGGGATTTACGAACTAAGGCCAAAAGATAATCGGATCTTCTATTTCTTTTTCTTAAAAGATAACGCCGTTTTGGTTCATGCAATCAGGAAGAAAACAGACAAAATTCCAGAGGGGGATTTGAGATTATGTATAAAAAGGAAGACGCTGGTAGAGGGGTATAAACAAATAGAAAAAATAGAACTGTGAGGTGGTTTAGATGAAAAAAATTAGGTTAGAAAAAATTGATGTTCATTTAAAAGAAGAATTAAAGAACAAAGAATTCAAAAAAGTTTTTGAGATTGAGAGAGCGAAAGTAGTGTTGGCGCAGAAGATAGCAGAAATAAGACGCGAAGAACATTTAAATCAAGGGGAGCTTGCTAAAAGGCTAAATGTTTCTCAACAGTTTATCTCTCAGATAGAGACAGCCCAGGAAAGCAACCTTACTCTAGATACCCTTATAAAGATAGCTAAATCTTTAGGTAGAGGTATTAAAATTTCATTCCCCAGGGTTTCTAAGCAGGGTTCTTACCTAAGCGTAGCATAGTTATTTTCAAACTAAAATCCCAGCAGAAATCAGGGGACACAACACTAATTGTCTTGACAAAAGATAAAATATATTGTATGCTTTAATACAGATAATTGTATGAATATATACAAACTATTGTATGAAATACAGAATAGATAAAGAAGGCTTATTGGATAGAATCAGCGCTTGGGACGCCTTTCTTAAAAGGAAGGTGCATTTGATTGCCTGCGGTGGGACCGCTTTGACGCTTTTAAACGTGAAGCCATCCACTAAGGATATAGATTTAATGGTGCCAAATTTAGATGAATATGAATATCTGGTAAGTATTTTAAAACAGCTCGGGTATAAATCGGCGAGTGGATGGGGATGGGAAAGAGGTGATGGTTTCATATTTGATTTATTTAGAGGTAAATCAATACATACTACAGAATTATTAGAATCGCCGTTGGAGAAAGGAAATCATTTTCTTGTAAAAGAATTCGATAGAATTTATTTGGGAGTTTTGAATTATTATGACATTATCATAAGCAAGTTATTCAGGGCTACGGCAATAGATATGGATGATTGCCTTAGTTTATTTAGGGACAAAAAGAAAAATATGGATTTTAAGCAACTGGAGAGACGTTTTAAAGAAACAGCGTCTTTTGATGTTTCAGAAGATAAAGTGAATAAGAATTTTAAGCATTTCTTGAAGATTCTAGAGAAAGAAGGTTTTTATCAATGAAAAATAGTAATCTTCTCAAAAGGGTCAATGCTTTAGGTTTTTCTCTTTTTGGCGTTGAGGAAGACCAAAATGCAAATTTAACCCTGGCGGATATGGTAAAATCCGGGGATCTTCGCCTTTGGGAAGGGTTTCCTGTGGTATTGGCAAACAGCGCAGAGAAAGGATGGTTCAATTATAACAAGGTTAGTTTATATCTAAAAAAGCCTTTAGACAAATCGTATTTAGCTTCGCTTATGGTAATGTCACTTGCACTTTATAAATTTTTTAATTTAAAGTTTTCTTGGGCGAATGAATTTTACAAATCCCTTCCAGACAACAGGCAAAAAGAATTCAACGGATTCTTAAAACAACTCAGGAATAACAACGATCTTAATGTTGCGGGGCGCGAAATGTCAGCTCAGCGATTAAAGACTGTATTTAACAATTACTTTAGCCAATCACAGACAAAATTGAATGAGTTACTTTCAGTAAAAGACGAACTGAGCCTTGAATATTCATTATCACAGGTTTTCTCTCCTAAACAAAAAGAACTATTTTTAAAGAAGCTGAAGCGGGAAAAATTGACCAAAACTGAAAAAGAGTATTTTTCAAGAGTAGTAAAGAAGAAGGCCTTGGCTTTAGCTAATCCGGAATTGCATCGTTTATCTCAGAAATTGCTCGAATAGTTAAGTACATTTTATACATTCGCGGCCAGAACAATGGCCGCTCAGTATGAGCCATACGGAAACCTGTTATGGAAGGCTTTATTTTCAGCCAAAACCTGTCCTTTGAAATATGAGTTTTTAGTCACAATAAGTAGGAGGTAATTAGATGAAGAAGATAATAATAGGTTTAGTAATTCTTGTATTAGCAATAACCGCAATATCCATAGGGCTTATCCATTCGCAGAACCAAGCCCAGCTCGCTGCCCAAGAAACTCTGCCCACAGTAGAAGACCTCATTAAAAAGGTGGAGGAGAATGTAGAAAAGATACAGGACTTAAGGGCAGACGTAAAAGAAATAGAACAGGAGATGAATGTCTCAAAAACAGAATTTTCTGTAAAAGAAGTGCTAAAGACAACAGAATATACCTTTCTATTTAAAAAGCCCGATATGATAAAGATAATCCCCAAGTATAAAGACGGAGTTCCGAAGAATAGAGAAGAACTCAATAACTTTTATAAACAGCATCCGGATTGGACAGAGGACCAGAGATTAGAATACTACTCCGAAGAATATCTTTACCAAAATATAGACCTGATAAGAATTGGCCAGGCAGAATACTATGTTGATAGAGGAACAAAAAAGCTAACGGACAAGATGCTTGGAGCAGGCCCGATGTCCTATGGAGCATGGAGACACCTTTTAGAGCCATCTCACCTTCATTTAGTCCATCATCAACTTAGAAAACTCCTTGAACCATTTATGCTGCAAAATTCTCTTAGAGTCACAAAAGATGAAAAGAATCCAGATGTATATATTATTGAAGGTACCTACAAAAGCACTCCTCTTGATGAAATAGAAAAGACTTCTCCCTATGGTTGGGATTATGATGTTTGGGGACCAGAAGATGCGGATACAGAGATAGAAATAAAAATAGATTATAAAAAAGGAATTATCCTCAAAGTAGCTTGGTATACAACGGATGATTTCAAACTGTTAAATAACAACACATGGTTTCCTCATAAACTTTTATCTTGGAAACCAATAGATGCTGAAGATAAAAACCCAAGGTATATGCAGATTATTACGGAATTCTCCAATGTCGAAATTAACAAAGGCATTCTAGATGGGGAATTCTCATTTGAGAATACAAGGGGATATGATATTTCAAGATACAGAATAAAACTGTTAAATGAAAAATAAACTTAGCGTAGTTATCTTTTTATTATTAGTACTTTCTGGATCAATCTTATCATTCCTATTCGGAGATAATCTTTCTGATAGGCGAGTAATTATTGTTCATGGTATCAGGCAAAACTCACAGGATATGGAGCCGATGAGAGATGAATTAATTAAAATGGGAATCCCAAAGGAGAACATAGAACTAATAGACTTACCAAAAAATCAAGGTTTAATTGAGAAGAATGCCCAGTATCTTGGAAACTATATAAAAGATACATTTGAGAAATCAGGCAGAAAAAAAGCCATAGTTATAGGTTATTCTATGGGTGGCTTGACAGCAGATTTTTTAACAAAAAACCAAGAAGAAAATGTAACCTATAGTTATAAAAAATTGCTGACCAATGTAGAAATACCTGTTTTGCCGGGCTCAATAAAGTTTCCAATTGCGGAAAACGTAACGAGAACCATAAAAATGCCTATTCATATGGAACGCTATATAAATGAAGTCGTACTGATAGCCAGCGGCCCATCTAAATTAGCTTTGATACCTTACGATAAATCATTAGAGAACGAAGATTGGGCAGTGTATCAACAACTTGTGCCAGAAAGTGAATTTTTAAAAGGGCTAAACGATATGAATTCTAATCCCTTAGTTGTCTATAACACCATAAGTGGGACAGATACAAAATTTACAAAAAAAGATGACGATGTTGTCTCGAATATCTATAGCCAGCGGGAGTATGCAAGGAATAATTACCCGATAGAAGGAGCAACCCATACTGAGATTTATAAAAATTTAGACGCAATCAAGTTGGCATTTAATGAAATAACCAATGGTGCTCTTTCAAATAAAGAAATACAAATCCGGTTAGAAGTCAAAAAGGACCAGCTTACCCTGCAAAGAAACATAAAGCGAAATACACTGGTCGGTGTTTTAAAGAATGCGCCTTGCGGAGCAAAGACAACAGAGATAATAATCATGCAGGATGAGATAAATTCAATAGACCAGCAGATAGGGGAAATAGAGACACAGTTAAATAGTTATTGAGTTAATTGAGTTAGTAGAGTTGATTGAGTTACTTGAGTTCATTGAGTTTATAGAGTTGTTTGGGAAATAAAATTATCTTTTATTATGCGTATAGCGATTGACGCAAAACCGATATTGAAAAAGACAAAGACTGGTATTGGAATATATACCCAGAATATAATTAATGCCTTTTCAGAAATAGGTAAGGAAGACCAATTCTTCCTTTATTCAAGATTAAAACCCTTTGACCAAAAAAGAAAACCGCCGGAATTACCGGCAAAAAATTTTTTTAACAGGATAAATTATTTTAAGTTACCTATTAGGTTTGTATTGGGCATGGATATCGATGTTTTTTATACCTCAAGTTATGATGTAAAGCCCCCAAAGGGCTCAAGGTTCGTATTGGTCGTCCACGATATAATTCCCAAGGCATGGCCATACGGGCACACAGAGGATGTTGTTAGAAATTTTGATAAGAGTATGAAGGTGCTGGATTATGTAGATGCCGTGATAACGCCTTCAGAGCGCACAAGGGATGATGTTATAAAACATTATAAGATGGATGAAAAAAAAATTTTTGCGATTCATTCGGGCGTGGATAACTTCTATAAAAGAGTCGAGTTTAGCGAAAAGGAGAAAAAAGAATTTCTTTTGAGGTTTAACTTAAATGATGATTTTCTGTTGTTTGTGGGGACCATAGAGCCGAGAAAGAACCTTAAAAATCTGCTTTATGCATTTAAGGAGATAGAAGGCCTTATCCCTCATAAACTGGTGATAGCCGGAATGAAGGGCTGGATGTGTGATGAGGTATTTTCGCTTATAAGGGATTTGGCTTTAGAGAAAAAGGTGGTTATGACCGGCTATGTGGAGAAAGAAGACCTTTTGATGTTTTACAATCTTTGTGGTATATTTATATATCCTTCGTTCTATGAGGGTTTTGGTTTTCCTGTGCTTGAGGCATTCAGGTGTAAAGCCTCTGTCATTACCTCAAACACCTCTTCGCTTAAGGAGATAGGAGAGGGCGCCTGCCTTCTGATAGACCCGAATGAGCCAAAGGCGATTAAGGAGGCTATGTTAACACTTTTGAACAATAGAGAATTAAGGGACGAACTTATCGAGAAGGGATATAAAAGGGCCCTGGAATTTAACTGGACGGATACTGCAAGAAATACACTTTCAGTGTTCAGAAAGATTGACACCATTAACTTAAAATGAAGACTTATGGGTCCCTGCCTTGCCGGCAGGCAGGCTGTCAAGGTTATGCTCTCGCAAAAACGCTCGTTTTGCCCCAGCGTGGCAAAACTTCGCTCCACGCTCGGCCTCGCTCCCCTGTACCATACGGTACAGGGACCATGCCCACTAGAGGCCTCACGAGGTTTTGCTCCAAGCACCAACCTTGCCACCCATTATAGGTTAACAGAAACAAAAGGTTTTGGAGTCTTATGATGAAGCCAAAGTTTATAATTATAATTCTGTCAATATTATTTTTGGGCTCAGGTTGCGCAACCTCTATGCAGATAAAAGACAGGTGTGTTGTTTACGATCCGAAAACCCGTTCATATACCGCTGCGGATAAGAAAATTCCCCCTCCGAAAGATATTTTGCGCGTGGGAGAAATGCTTAAATATGAGATAAGATGGATGGGTATGACTGCAGGTGAAGCAACCCTCTGGGTAAAGGAAGTGGTAAATTATGAGGGAAGGCAAGCGTATCACGTTATATCAACGGTTGAGTCGAACAATATAATATCAAAGATATATAAGGTAAGGGATGAGGTGCATACCTATATAGATTGCGAGAATTTCAGCTCTCTCAGGTTTGAAAAACATATTAGAGAGGGTGGCTATAAATGCGATGAGGCGATGGAATATGACCCGGAATCCGGTATTGCTATTTACAGAAAAGCCGATAAGAAGCTTGCTATGACGATACCAAAGGATACCCAGGATGCCCTGAGTTGCCTTTTTCTCTATAGGATTCAGGATATAGAGATAGGCAAATCCGCTTTTATGAATGTAAATACGGATGAGAAGAACTGGAAGCTTGAGATAAAAGCCCTTGAGAGGCAAACTGTGAAGGTATCGAACCAGGGAACGTTCAATAGTTTTGTGGTGGAGCCGCTGGCAAAGTTTAAGGGTGTATTCATAAGAAAGGGCAAGATGCAGATATGGTTTTCAGCTGATGAAAGGAGACTCCCTCTCGTTGTAAAGTCACACGTTCCTGTTATGGGCTCCATAGTGGTTGTCTTGACTAATTTGGAATAGCCTAAATATGTAATGAAACTCTTCTGGGGTTTGTATGGGCCTGCCCTCGGGGTATACAACTTATTGACATTGGATAGATGGACTGCTATAATCGTCTAAAAAATAAGGAGTTATAAAGCTCCGCGGGTTTACACCCGCGGTATCTATATTTACCCCGACTCGCCCCTAGAAATTGTTCGCCCTGTGAGCAGGCAATTTCAGGGACTAAGTCCTCGCAATTCTACGAATTGCAGAGGGTAAGATATGGGGAAATTCTCTTCGATAATTTCCCCATACTCGTTGGGGTTATCCGCTTCGCATTAATCCACGGCTTTACAGCCATGATCTTCTGCGTAGGCGGATAAAAAAAGAGTAACCATATATGCGCAAATTTGACATAAAAAAGATAAAGACATATTCAATATTAAAAAGGAAGAATAAGGTAAATAAGTATGAGTTTGCAAGGCCGCATACAAAAGGAAGCAGCTTAAAAGAATTTTATGGAAGCCTTCCGGATATCCTGGCGGCCAGGGACTTGCGGTGCATTGCGCGTGATATAGTAGATGCCCGCAGGAGGAAGAAACCCGTTATATTTATGATGGGCGCGCATGTGATAAAATGCGGCCTGAGCCCTGTCGTAATTGACCTGATCAAAAGGGGCATTATAAGCTGTATCGCCGTTAACGGGGCGGGAATGATACATGATTTTGAAATAGCGCTTATAGGCTCTACGTCTGAGGATGTAGAATGCGCCCTTAAGGACGGGAGCTTTGGTATGGCGGATGAGACAGGCCGTTTTATTAACAACGCTATAAAGATAGGAGCAAAGAAAAACATCGGCATGGGAAGGGCAATCGGAGACTTTATTTCCGGCGAAAAGGATAAATTTTCATACAGAAATTTAAGTATATTATATAACTGCGCTCTTAAGGGTATACCGCTAACCGTCCATGTAGGGATAGGAACAGATATAATACATCAGCATCCCAGTTGCGATGGTTCTTCGGTAGGTAAGGCGAGCCTCGCTGATTTTTATCTTCTGGCGGAGGTAGTCTCAAAGCTTGAAGGGGGTGTAGTTATCAACTTCGGCTCAGCGGTGATATTGCCTGAGGTTTTTTTAAAGGCGCTGAATATTGCAAGAAATCTGGGCTTTAAGGTAAGGGATTTTACAGCAGCGGATTTTGATATGGTAAGGCATTACAGGCCGGCCCAGAACATAGTGGCAAGGCCCACTGCCCTTGGCGGCAGAGGGTATACTATTACGGGCCACCACGAGATAATGCTTCCGCTTTTGGCCGCATTTTTAATAGAGGAGCTATATGGCGATGTTAAATAAAAAGAGATTATTAAAGTATATTTCAAAATTTAAGAATTCAAAGATACTGGTACTCGGAGATATTATGCTTGATGAATTTATATGGGGCAATGTCTCCAGGATTTCTCCGGAAGCGCCCGTGCCTGTGGTGTGGGTTAAATCAGAATCATTCATGCCCGGCGGAGCAAGCAACGTAGCGAATAATCTGCACGCGCTGGGAGGCAAAGCCTGCCTTTGCGGAGTTATCGGCCCTGACACAAGAGGAAAGCTTTTAACGGAAGAGTTAAGCAAAAAGGATATAGATATTGAGGGTATTGTAATAGATTCTTCCAGAGCTACTACTATAAAAACAAGAGTCATAGCCCACAGTCAGCAGGTTGTGCGGATCGATAAGGAAACCATGTCCCCCATAGAGGATAATATTATCAGTGAGGTCCTTACATATATCAAAGAAAAGATTTTGGAGATAGACGCAATAATTATCGAAGACTACGGTAAGGGCATGATTGTGCCGCGCTTATTGAAAGAGGTGGTAAGCCTTTGCAAGAAGCATAAAAAGATAATAGCGGTTGACCCAAAAGAGGAGCATCTTGATTACTATAAAGGTGTTACAGTAATCACGCCAAACAATAATGAGGCATCAAGGGCAAGCGGTATCAATATAAAAGATGATGCGACATTAAAAAATGCGGGGAATAAGCTGATTAAGATGTTTGATAGCGAGGCGGTCCTTATAACCCTGGGTGAAAACGGTATGTGTTTATTCCAGAAGAAAAAGGAGCCTATGCATATACCAACGGTTGCCCGGGAAGTTTATGATGTATGCGGTGCCGGCGATACGGTTATAAGTACGTTTGCTATTGCATTGACCTGCGGCGCTACAATGGAGGAGGCGGCGTATATCTCAAATTATGCTGCGGGTATTGTTGTTGGAAAGGTGGGGGTGGCGGTTGTTACGTCCGAGGAGTTGAAGGGGGAAATTATACATTCGCGGCCAGTATAATCCCGAGTCCGGTAAAAGCGGACGAGGGGAACAATAGCCGGTTCCTTCGCAAAAGCTCAGGACACTGAGCAAGGCGAAGTGCAGTATGAGCCATACAGAAACCTGTTATGGAAGGCTTTATTGATAGTAAATAATTAAAATAGGGCGTCACAAAAGTAACGCCCTTGATTACACAGATTAAATATACCAATGAGACAATCGCTGTAATCTATTTTAAAATCGTTGTAATCATTAGGCTCAAACGGCTTTCGTGACAGCCTATAAATAATTAAAAATGTCTGGAGGATAAATGAAAGCTATCGGGATAATACCGGCAAGGTTTGCGTCGACGCGCTTTGAGGGCAAGCTTATAAAGCCGCTATGCGGCAAGCCCGTTATACAGCACGTTTGGGAGAATGCCCTTAAGGCAACGTCACTAGACGATCTTATCATCGCCTGCGATGACGAGAGAATTTTAAATGTGGTAAAGGATTTCGGGGCAAAAGTCACCATGACATCGAAGGGGCATTCTTCCGGCACGGACCGCATAACGGAGATAGTAAACCCTATAGATGTAAAAGTTATCGTTAACATACAGGCGGATGAGCCTTTTATACAACCTTCGATGATAGATGAAGTGGCATCTGCACTGTTGGATGAGCCTAAACTTAGCATGGCGACTCTCAGGAAGAGGATAGTCATTCCGGAGGAGCTTTATGACCCGAACGTAGTAAAGGTAGTCGTAGACAGAAATGAATTTGCTGTCTATTTTTCGAGGTCTGTAATTCCGTGCCCAAGGGATTGCTTTATAAAAAATCAAGCCGTAAGCAAGGAGTTTCTTAAAAACAATGAGTATTTTAAACATGTTGGGCTTTATGCCTATACCAAGGATTTTCTTTTCACATTCAAAAACCTTCCTGAAAGCTGCCTGGAAAAACTTGAAGGCCTCGAGCAGTTAAGGGTCCTTGAAAATGGCTATAAGATTAAAGTCTTTGAAACAAAATATGAAACCATAGGCATCGATACTCCCGAAGATCTAAATAGGGCTGAAGAGTTTATGCTTAAGATGAACAAGCAGTCCAAATAATAGTATATAATTTGTTAAAACCAGCCAGAAATTGATGTTGTACAGAACTATAAAAGTAGGCGCAATATCCATAGGAAAGACCCACCCCTTTGTTTTAATCGCAGGTCCATGCGTTATTGAGAGCAAGAGCTCTTGCCTTAAGCATGCCGGGCTACTAAAAGAGCTTACGGATGAGCTAAATATTCCTTTTATATTTAAATCGAGTTTTGATAAGGCAAATAGGCTTTCTATAGATTCTTTTAGGGGGCCTGGCCTAAGAGAGGGTTTAAGGGTGCTGGGCCTGGTAAAGGAGCGCTTCGGCATTCCGATATTAAGCGATATCCACTGCGTAAGCCAGGTAAAATTTGCTAAAGAGATACTGGATATAATACAAGTGCCTGCGCTGCTCTCAAGACAGACAGACCTATTGGTCGCCGTAAGCCGCACAAAAAAGGTGATAAATATAAAGAAGGGGCAGTTTCTCGCCCCGTGGGATATAAAAAACCTGATAAAGAAGATAGAGTCAACCGGTAACAAAAATATAATAATAACTGAGCGAGGCAGCTCTTTTGGCTATAACAATCTGGTTAGCGACCTCAGGGCGCTTCCTATAATCAGGGATTTTGGTTATCCGGTCATATATGATGCTACGCATAGCGTGCAGATTCCGGGAGGCATGGGAAGTTCTTCCGGAGGCCAGCGTCAGTTTGTGGTGGGACTTTCAAGGGCGGCTATTTCAATGGGGTGCGACGGTATATTTTTGGAGGTTCATACAAATCCCGATAAGGCGTTGTGCGATGGGCCTAATATGATAGACTTGAAGCATCTCCGCAGTCTTTTAATCCAGCTAAAAAAGATAGACTCCATAGTGAAAGGATATTGATTGATACATTAGACCCATCCTTTAAAGGATTAGGATGGTCTATCCTTGCTGGATTAGTATGAGCTACACGGAAACCTGTTATGGAAGGCTTTATGGATAATCTGGTTTTAAAGAAGGCGAAGGAAATCTTAAGGATTGAGGCGAATTCAATAAAGGCGCTTATAGGCAGGGTAGGAAGGGAATTCGAACGGGCAGTTGGCCTTTTGTGTGATTGCAGAGGCAGGGTAATTGTGACCGGAATGGGAAAACCGGGCATTGTCGCACAGAAGATATCAGCCACGCTCTCATCCACCGGAACGCCCAGCATGTGGCTTCATCCTGCCGAGGCAATACACGGCGATCTGGGAAAAGTTACAAAGGAAGATGTTGTTATAGCAATTTCAAACAGCGGAGAAACCGAAGAGATTACAAAGTTATTGCCTACCATAAAGAAGATAGGCTCCAAGCTTATCTCGCTTACTGGCAATACCAAATCTACACTCGCAAAACTTAGCGATTGTGTTCTGGATGTCTCCGTAAAGGAAGAGGCCTGTCCGCTTGGGCTTGCCCCTTCGGCAAGCACTACCGCGACTCTTGCAATGGGAGATGCGCTGGCATTAGTGGTTGCATACAGAAAGGGGTTTAAGATTGAGGATTTTGCATTCTTCCATCCCGGAGGTAGTCTCGGTAAAAGACTTTTGTTAAGGGTAAAAGATATAATGAGGACAGGAAAGAAAAACCCGGTTGTAAATACCGACACGTCTGTGAAGAAGGCGCTTTTTGTTATAACTGGTGCGCGCTCCGGCAGCGTCAGCGTGGTAGACGCAAAAGGGAAGCTTGTCGGCATATTCACAGACGGTGACCTGCGCAGGCACATAGAGACAAATCCACGCCTACTGGAAGTGAAAATAAAATATGTTATGACAAAGAATCCTGTTACTGTAAAAAGGGATAGCCTTGCGGCAGAGGCATTCAGGGTTTTGAGAGAAAGAAGGATAGATGAGGTGCCTGTGGTGGACGACGCCAAAAGGCCGGTAGGGCTTCTGGATGTACAGGATCTGTTAAAAGAGGGTTTAGTATAGAGATAATCAATATCAAATATCAAAATTCAAATAACAAAATAAATCCAAAATTCAAATGACAAATAACAAAACAAAATTTTTGTCATTTAGATATTCTTGTTGTATGCTTATTTTGAATTTTGTGCTTTGATATTTGTCATTACTAATATATGGACGATATATTAAAAGAAAATAGAGATTTAATTGAGCTTTCAAAACTCTATGAAAGAGCTAAAAAGATAAAACTTCTAATGCTTGATGTCGATGGGGTTTTAACGGACGGGGCTATCATATATGATAACTTCGGAGATGAGCTTAAGAACTTTAGCGTATATGATGGTTTTGGCTTGGTCCTCTTAAGCAGGGCAGGGATACCCGTCGTAATAGTGACCGCGAAGGCATCCAAGATCGTAAAAAGGCGCGCAAGGGATATGCGTGTAACAAAAATATATCAGAATGCGAACGATAAGTTAAAAGTTTATATTAAAGTTTTGAAAAAATTTAGATTGGCAGATGAAGAGGTATGTTTTATTGCGGATGAGCTTATAGACCTTCCTGTGATAAAAAGGGTAGGCCTTGCGGTAGGCGTCCCGAATGCCGTAGCTGAGATAAGGCAGAGCAGCCACTACATAACCAAAGCAGAAGGCGGAAAAGGTGCGGTAAGAGAGGTAATAGAACTTATATTGAAGAGCCAGGACAAATGGGATGAATTAACCAAGAGGTATCATAAATAGATGAAGAAGGTATCCATAGATAAATATTTATTGGAGCTGGGCTTAATAACAGAACCTCAACTGGTTAAGGCGCAGGAAGAATCTAAAAAGCAGAATGTGTCTCTCGAGAAAGCATTGATAGACCTCGGTTTTATTAAAGAAGAGGATTTCGCAAATTTTTTATCCGATAAGACAGGTATACCGTATATAGACTTAACCAATTATCTCATAGACCCCGCAGTCATAAGCCTTATCCCGGAAGAGCTGGCAAGAAAACACCTTATTATCCCCCTTTTCAGGATCAGGGATACATTGACGGTGGGTATGGTTAACCTCCAGGATGTGTTTGCGCTGGATGAGGTAAGAACAAAAACCTCCTTGTTAATTGAGCCCGCTATAGTGACAGGGAAGGCACTTAAAAACGCTCAAGACCAATACTACAGCGTAAAGGGAACCTTTGATGAGGTAGCCGAGAATATAGGCAAGGGGAAAGTTGCCTCGCAGGATAAAGAAACAGATTTAGAACTTGAGAGGCTTGTGCGGATTACGGGGGAGGCGCCCGTCATAAAGCTGGTCAACCTTATGATGTTTGACGCCATAAGGGCAAGGGCATCCGATATACACATAGAGCCGGAAGAAAAAGATATGATGGTGCGTTTCAGGATAGACGGCGTATTAAAAGTGGTAAAGTCGCCGCCTGAGCACCTGTACGCGCCGATAGTATCCCGCATAAAGGTTATGTCCGACCTTAATATATCCGAAAGAAGGGTTCCTCAGGACGGAAGATTCCAGATAAAGTTTGAGAACAGGCTTATAGATGTGAGGGTATCTACGGTACCCACCATAAACGGAGAGAATGTTGTTTTGAGGCTTCTTGACAGGCAGAGTCTTTTCCTTGGCTTGCCGGAGATCGGCTTTTCGGATAACATGCTGTCCGGATACAACGAGCTGATAAGAAGGCCCCACGGCATTATTCTGGTGTGCGGCCCCACAGGAAGCGGAAAGACCACCACGCTTTACGCCTCTTTAAGCAGTATAAATTCACCAGAAAAAAATATAATTACGATAGAAGACCCTGTTGAGTATAAGCTGCCTCTTATAAGACAGAGCCAGATAAATCCAAAGGCGGGTATAGATTTTGCAAACGGGCTGCGCTCAATTTTGAGACAGGACCCGGATATAATAATGGTCGGAGAGATACGTGACCTTCCTACCGCTGAGATTGCCATACAGGCCGCTTTGACAGGTCATTTAGTTTTCAGCACCCTCCATACAAATGATGCCCCGAGCGCCATAACAAGGCTTATAGATATGGGAGTTGAGCCCTTCCTTATTTCGTCAAGCCTTATAGGTGTCATTTCGCAGAGGCTTATCAGGCTTATATGCCCGAAGTGCAATGAGGAGTATGTTGTCTCAGGTTCAACCTACAGCAAGCTCGGAATAAATGAAGATATAAAATTAGCAAGGGGAAAAGGATGTGGCAATTGCCTGGGCACAGGGTATAAGGGTAGAATCGGCATATTTGAGCTTATGATTCCGGATGAGAGAATAAGAAATCTCACCATAAACAAGGCGCCTTTAGAGGATTTAAGAAAGGCAGCTATTTCCTTTGGTATGACAACCCTCAGAGAGGATGGCATAGATAAAGCAAAGAAGCATTTGACTAGTATAGAAGAGATAATGAGGGTAACGGTAGCGGATGTAGATATATGAAAGTTTGATAAGCTAGCTATATTGTCTTGTCAAATAAATAAGGGTTTAATGCAAAAATCAAAGTGCAAAAATCAAAATTACAAATCAAAATGCAAAAATTTAAAAACACTCGCGTTACGATGGATTTAAAATTTTGAACTTTACATTGTCATTTTGATATTTGATTTTTGATATTTGAATTTACAATGATAGTTCCATTTAATAGACAACTCACTATATTGTATGCAGACTTACAGTTATAAGGCCAGGGATAAAAATGGGAAGTTGATTACTGGCACCATGGAGGCTGACTCCGAGAGAGAGCTTGTCAATAAGCTTAGAGAACAGGACTGCGTTGTAACTGTAATAAGCGAGGATATGAGGTTTAGCTTACAGGATTTCTCCGGGAGCTTTAAGAGGGTAAGACAGCGCGATATTATATTGTTTACCGCGCAGTTGGCAAGCCTTTCTAATTCCGGGATGACGCTTTTAGCCAGCTTAAGGACGCTATCAGGCCATACTGACAACAAAAAACTCCGGGCTATTATAGAGGAGGTGTCAAAGAATATAGAAGGCGGCAGCAGTTTATCCGAGGCCCTCTCAAAGCACCCAAAGGCATTTAACGGTTTTTTTTGTTCTATGGTCAGGGCGGGCGAGGAGACGGGAAAGCTCGATACGGTTCTAAAGAGCCTCTCAAGCTTCCAGGAGTGCCAGCTAGAGCTGATAGAGAATGTTAAATCTTCTTTGATATACCCTATAATTTTGATTTTAGTTTCTACCGCCGTTATAATATTTATAGTCACATCTATTATACCGACATTTGTGAAGATGTTTAAAAGCGCGTCTATAAATCTACCCCTTATTACAACACTCCTTTATAATCTCGGCAACTTTCTTATAAATTTCTGGCTTATCCTCTTGTTCGGCATTTCCTCAGCGGTGTTTTTGATAAGGTTTTACATAAGCACACCTAACGGTGCTTACAATGCAGACAGCTTCGTATTGAATATGCCGTTTTTCGGAGGCCTATTTCGTAAACTCTCTGTATCAAGATTTGCCAGGACATTTTCTATGCTTGTATCGAGCGGCGTGCCCATACTCCAGTCGCTTATCATAGTAGAGAATGTCGTGGGGAATAAGGTTATAGCTAATGATATAAGGAAAGCAAGAGAGGCCGTTTCCGTGGGGTCAAGCATATACGGATCCCTTAAGGACAGCCCTCATTTTCCAAGGGATGCGGTTCAGATGATATCCGCAGGAGAGGAATCCGGGGAGCTGGAGTTTATGCTGAACAAGGTTGCGGATTTTTACGATATAGATATAACATATAACTTAAAGCGTTTGGTAAGCCTGCTTGAGCCGTTTTTTCTTTTAGTCCTGGGAGGGGTTGTTATCGTGATAATGGCATCGGTGCTCTTGCCTATATTCGACATGATAAAAATAATAAAGAGATAGGGATAAAAGGTTTTTTTAATTTGAAGAACTTAACCAGTATTAACAAAGAAGTTAATGTGATAATAGATCCCTCGTCCGCCACAAATTATGGCGGACTCGGGATTAATCATTAAAAGGAGGGCAAGTAGCTATGCATAAGCAGCAAAAAACTTCAAAGGGTTTTACGTTAATTGAACTTTTAATAGTAATAGCGGTAATCTCCATCTTGATAGGTATCCTTCTGCCGCGTTTTAAAGGTATGCAGGATGAGGGAAACATAGCCAAGGCAAAAGGTGAGCTAAGGACCCTACAGACCGCCGTTGAGAGCTATTATATCCACAACACTAATGCCTTTCCCGCAGCTCTTACCAATCTTACCAGCGCTACGCCAAATATCGTTAACGCTATTCCCGATGACCCGTTCGCCTCTGCAGGCACCACTTATGTATATACAAGGGGCGGCACAAACAATAGGTACTATATTCTTTATTCCGTCGGGTCCGCGGGTAACGGAAGCGCCGCGATATCAGCCACTAATACGGTTACCGAGACAAACGGCTCAAGCTGTGTTTATGTGTCTAATATCGGCCAGGATGCACAGCCGTAATTCGTTATCCGAAATCCGTATACCGTTTCCGAAAAAATGTATTATTGTAAAGTTAAGTTTACAGAAATAGTAATCAGGCAACGGTTAGGGTAACGATACCCGTTTCGTAGTTAAGGTTAGGGTTACGTCTTTAAA
>JAGVOB010000131.1 GCA_020052955.1 Candidatus Omnitrophota bacterium
CGTATGGTCTCATGCATATAGTATACCATATTTCTATTGGTTATGCGTAAGTCAGTAATTTAAAATAAAAGGGTTATAATTAAAGATGTCGAGAAAACCGCGTATCTGTTTTAAAAGAGCATATTCTCACATCGATTACCTCCCGATAAGTTGTGTTACGCAAACTAACTTTATCAGGTTTTTACTTGGTAATCGATGCTTTTTTATTTCCCATTACCTATCAAGCTCTTACACCAATTCCAGTACACTTTAAACGAAAGAACCAGATTTACTCCTATAAGCCCACAATAATTACGAAAGAACCCAATTCAATCTGGCGATGGCGAAATAGGTAGCACATTATTAAAAAGTAAGAAAAAAAATACTTGACATACATTTTTACATATGGTATACTTTTTCCTAGAAAGGGGGAGATAGAGATGACCACGACAGTTGTAACTACAAAAGGCCAAATTGTTATACCTTCAAAAATCCGCCGAAGACTCAATATAAAAAAAGGAACAAAGTTATATATTGAGGAAAAGGGCGATGAGCTTATCCTTAAAGCAGTCACGCCGGCTTATTTTGAAAGGATTGCCGGTGTTTTGCCGACAAAAGGGAGGCTATCAAAAGCGCTCATTGCAGAACGAATCAAGGATAAAGAAAGAGAGGGTTAGCGGATGACAAGAGTTTTAGATGCACATGGCCTCTTAGTTTTTTTAGAAAAAGAGGCTGGTTATGAAAAGGTTGAGCAATCTTTTGTTAATGCGGTTGAGAAGGATAAATATTTATTAATGAGTTCAGTGAATTTCGGGGAGGTGTATTATATTGTTTTGCGTGAGTGCGGGCAAGATAAAGCCCACGAAATAGAAAAAATAATCAGGACTTTACCTATCGAAATAATCGATGTAGATATACAGCTTGCCAGAGAAGCCGCCCGATTTAAAGCCACCCACAAAATATCCTATGCCGACTGCTTTGCTGCGGCATTGACAAAAATACATAAAGGGGAACTTATAACTGGTGATAAAGAATTTAAGACTTTAGAAAATGAAATAAAGATTTCGTGGGTAGCTGTCTAAGCATCATTGATAGCTTTAAAATTAGGAGAAATGAACATGGAAAAATTAGATTTTTCGAAAGGGCGCAATAGGCCAGCTGATTATATAAATATTTGTACTACAATAGCAAATACTTATCCAATGGATATTCCCCATGGAGTTCAAAAAGATAGTATACAAAATGCTTTCCATACAGCTGGTAAAAAATTGCCTCTATAGAGGTTACCTTCGAATTAATAAAGAATAGAAAAGGAACCTTTTTCCTAATGACTGATTTTAATACTAAAGGGCTTTGTGGAGATGTGTTGAAAATTGAGGATTATGATAAATTAAAGGAATTAGATCATTGGGCTAGATTCGAAGGTTTTGGTTTTACTACCCCTAATCCAGATGCAATTGGTGCTAGAGGTCAAGGAAAATTTGTATTTTTAGCAGCATCGAAAGATCATCTAATGTATTATGATAGCCTAAGGTTAGATGGTACCTATAGGTTAGGCGCAACACAAGCAACAAAAACAGATTGTCCAATGTTACACTGGGATGAGGATGAAGGATGCAGCAAATTAAGAGAACTTACTGACCTTGAACCGTTGTCTAAAATTGGGACTAGGATAATAATAGTCAACCCCGTCGAAGAATTACAGGATGAGATTAAAAATGTTAATTTTATGACTGCCATTGAAGAAACTTGGTTCCGGGCTATAGAAAAGAATAGAGTCAAAATTCGACTAAAGACATCCGAATATGAAAAAACTGCAAGTGTACCAAAGATTTTTCCTATACCATCAAAAGATACTGATAAAATCAAAGTATGGGTTAGAGATGATGATGAAATAGAGTTATTAACTGGAGAGCGCTTTAGAATAAAGCACCTTAAGATAGCTTATAGAGGAAAAGGCACCGCCGAAATACTAGAGCAGTTAAGAGGAGTTAATATTATTCATAATGGCATGAAAATAACATCTATAAATATGGAAGGAGTTTCTGCAGATATAGCTAATAATATATATGGTTTCATAGAATTTGATAAAGAATTAGATAGAGAATTAAGGAAAAATTATAACCAGAATCCTAATCATTATGATCTACAATGGCGAAGGGCTGTTCCTAAAGCAATAAAAGAATACTTACTTGAACAACTTAGACAATTCGGGTATAAAAAACTCGGGATAGGAATAGATCCAAGGGAGAGAAAAAAGCAGGTACGAACAGCAGCGGAAATGGATGCATTAAGATTTTTATCTCAATATGCTAAAGAGCTCGATTTATTCGGTCGAAAACGAAGGCCTCCAAAACCTCCCGATCCTCAGCCTCCTCAAAACAAAAAGATTGGCGTGATGTTAAGTAACTTTAATTTTCCTGATCCCGAGAGGGAACCAAGAGTAAATTGGGGAGAAGAAATTAAAGATTTTGAAGTCAGAATATTTAATAAAACAGACGATAATCTGAAAGGACAAGTAAGAATTTTTATCCTTTTTGGCGATAAGGAAATAAAACAAATTCACGATAAAAGAGGCATAGATATTACTCCACATTTGAAGTCAATCCCATTAGGACCATTTAGTCTTACTTTTCCAAAAAATATATTTCCAGATCCCGGTGAATATCGATTACGGATCCGTTTAGTAAATGAAAAAAATCATGTAGAGATCGATAGTCTTACAAGAAAAATATGGGTTGAGAAAGACCCGCCTTTCCATGTACCATTCGAACCCTTGCCAGATGATTTTACAGAAAAAGAAGACATTGCAAGAAGGCAATGGATTACTCAAGGGATTCCTGGACAGACTCCCATTCTATTTTATAATATTGCGCATCCCTGCTATAAAAAGGTAGAAGAAGATAAAGAATTGCAAACCGACTACTTATTTGACATTTTCTTAGAGGGTAGCATTAATTTTATTCTCAATAGACCGGATAAAGAAGATGGCACTCCGGATTATCATCCTCTCGAAACTGATAAAATTAGAAAAGACCCTAAGGATGCCTACTTTGAAATTTCAGGCAAAATAGCTGAGATAAAAAGTAGATATTATGGAGAAGTTTAAATTATGGCAGTTATAGTCAGAAAAAAAGTGGTAATAAATGGTAAAGAGATAATAATGACTCCATTCTTGGGGGAAGGAAAAATTACTAAAGAAGAAATGGAAAAAGCAAGAAAATTAGATGAATATCTTGCTCATAAGATGAATTTGATATTCGGAGAAATGAGAAAGGAAGGGCTCTTAAATACAGGTGCATTACGGAAATGGCATGGATTAGGAAAAAAACTATCTTTTATTGAGGATAGATCCCTTGTAAATCCTGAAGATGTAAATAATGGTAATATATGGTCAGCGATACGGCAGCATTGTCCTTTACAGTTGCTTCCAAAGGGTACACAAAAGACGGATGTCAGTGCAACAACAGGAGCACGAAGAGAAGGAAAAAAATATGATCATTTGCATTATTGTTACAAATTGGGAAAATATAAATGGGAGGATATTAATTGGGTAGGTAGTTGGTTTAATTGGATAACACTCATAGAATCACCTGGGCTAATGCGTGATTCCAGAGTAATACCGATTATGAAAGAAATAGTAAATAGCTTGGGACGGACTATAACTAAGAATGAATTTAGAGCCTTTGCAAAAAGTCTTCGTAAGTTCTTTTCGACAAAAGAAGCATATCGCGATACGATTAGTCTAAGTAAGTCTAAAATCAGAGAGATTATAATAAAATCAGCAAAAGCAGTAGAAATTATTTAATTCAAGCGGGAATTACCTGGGAAATTAGGAACGGGTTCATTTTTCAAGATAAGGAAAAAGGGTAAGCGGAAAAGGAACCCGTTCTTCTAAATTAAAGGTTGACGATACTATCCCGATTTTGCCTTTCAGCATGATCTATCGGTTATGAAATTAACCCCGTTATTGTTAGAAAAAATTCCGCTGATTAAACAATGGATAGCTACAACATTGGAAAAACATAAATTATATGAAATACCAGTTGCTAACCTTAACTTTAGTAATCTACCATTATATTATTCGAAGAGAATTTTAAATTCCGCCAAAATAGTGACAGTAGATAAAGTTCCTATTCCGCCCCTTTCGGAAATGGGACTTGGCGAATTGGAAAATTTAAAGAATTTCGAAGATGGAAATTATGCGGGTGTTACCTACATAGACACTTATTTTTTACTCCGAGATTGCATGACTAACGAGCTCCTCCATTTTCATGAGTTAGTCCATATAATCCAATGGGAGCATTTGGGAATAGACAAATTTCTCTTGACCTATGGGGTAGGTATTTTACAGCACGGATATATTAATAGTCCATTAGAGGTAATGGTGCGTAAGTACGAGAAATTATTCAATCAGAAGACATCTTCTTATGATATTGAAAATAGCGTAAGAAAAGAATTAGATAAGATTGTACCCCATATCGCAGACAATAGAATTTGAATATTGCTGTTTTTCAGATAACCGTTTTTATTCCCGCAGACAAAATTTATGTGGGAAAAGGGGACGTTTATATTTTAATATGATGAAACAAAAAATTCTGAAAATGGTATGTGTCCCAAATTTTTCGAATTAAAATGCTATAAGTAATTTATTTTTAAATAGTTATAAAAGACAATGTTTGAAAAATAAGCACAACAAAAATATTTTTTAACAAAGTACTGTAAATAGGCAAGGCTATTTACAGAGGCTTAGCATCTACAATCCTAAAGCGAAGGTGGTAAAAAATGTATAAATGTAAAAATTGCGGATACGGAGGTAAAGAATTAGTTTTTCAATTTACCGATCATGGTTATTGTGTTGCTTCTAACAAGGGTAAATCAGATTTTATTAGTAGCGCTCCGGGATGGGTAACGGATATGGCGGTTGGTGATGCAGAAATCGGAGAGCCTGTGGGTTGTCCAAAGTGTCACGCTTGGGGAGGATACAACTTTGAAACGATTTCATGATATTAACAATATACTCTGCGTCAATAGACCAAGTTTGTATCGCCGGTTACAACCAGACTTCCAATACGCCTATTTGGCATGAAAGAGCGCGAAGATTTAATTTTTATCTCAGAGGATTTAAGTATTTATTGATAATGAAGAAGAGCGGTTAATAAAAGAAAGTTATCCCATGTTGTTCATTTTTCAAAAAATTAGGGTGCTGGTTTTAAAGGCGAGTCCCGAATTTATGAATTTATTCGGGATAAAAACATATTAATCGGGAGGCAGGTTAAATGAAAAGAATAATAATAGGATTAGTAATTACCGGGATAGCAATAGGA
>JAGVOB010000224.1 GCA_020052955.1 Candidatus Omnitrophota bacterium
GCTGCTTTTTCTAAAGATCCCTTTTCCTCATATATGATACCGAGGTCATTGTGCGGGGTTGGATATTTCGGGTCTATCCTTATGGCTTGCTGGTAGTATGTCACTGCTTTGTCAATATCACCTGCTGTCTGCATATTATAACCTTTATTACGCACATCTATTGATTTTTTCCTTTTTAAGTCCGATAATTTATCTCTCTTGGATTTGCGCTGTTTCTTATCTTTTTTGATTTGCCTTTCTTCACTAACCATAACCTCAGGCTCTTCTTCTATTGCTATTTTTGCTTCTCCTACCGGCTGTATTTTTGCATTTTCAGGAATCCTTGCCGGCTGCTTTTCTGTCCTTTCAGGAATCATCGCAGACTGCTTTGCTTGTACAGGTCGAATCTGGGCCGGCTGACTTATCTTCTCTGGCTCAAGCCCTGCCACCTGTTTCTTATCTTTTGTCTCAGGCGAAACCACCTGCTCCTCTTCTCGTTTGTAAGGCTGCTCTTCCTTTGCCTTTAAATTACCTATTTCTACAACTGCCGTTTTACTACCACTTGTCACCTGATATTCTTTTAGCTGGCTGACCTCAACTATAAAAAAATCAACCGGATAATACCCCTTATCGCTTGTTAAATTAGCTTTTGTGATATCCCTTGGGGCTAGAATCCGCTTTACGCTGCCCTTGTTTACCAAAACTTCTTCGGGCGTCCTGGTATAGGCGTCTCCTAAAATATCAATTATGACCTGAGAAGGATTTTTTACATCATAGCAAAATACCTTATCCGGCTGGTTTAAAGTAAGGACGACCTTTATATTCCCCTTTTCCTCTTCAACGGATATATTATCTATTAAAATTTTATCCCCGGAGGGTATCTTCGCTTGAGCGAATGATAGCCCGGGGATAAGAAAGTATGATAACAGAAAAAGCCTTGAAATAACTTTCATATATAACCCTCCTTCTTAAGGGGTTTCTGTTAACTTAAAATGGGTAACAAGGTTGGTGTTATAAATCCAAAATTTAAAATGCAAAAATCAAAATGACAGTCCAAAGTCCAAAATTTTTAAACATTTTTGAATTTTTATATGTCATTTTGCATTTTGATTTTTGATATTTGGATTTAAAAATAATACTACGAGCACAACCTTGATATTACCCATAATTCATTTTAAGTTAACAGTATCTTTAAGGGGACATAGTAAATATTTTTTTTGCTATATCTGGATATCCTGCTATAAATTTTAACTCGCCGTCCGTAAGGGGCTTTTGGGTATGGACATTTGCGTATCTTACTAATTCAAGTATCCTCGTTGCTTCTCCTTCATTCTTGAACTCTATCTCCAATTTTTCAAAGACATTCCTGAAACCTTTTATCCCGCTATATTCACCAGCCGTTATCTTTCTACCGGTTTCTATTATCTCGGGCTCACCTCTTCCTAATTCCTCGAAATCGTAAAGCTCGTAATTGCGCCTGTCCTTTAACGCTCCGTCTGCATGTATGCCGGACTCGTGTGCAAATGCATTGGCGCCTACACCGGGCTGGTTTATAGGTATCGGGACGCCGAATGCATATGAAGCGTATTTTGCTATCTGCCATGCCTTTGAAAGGTTTATTCTATCATCCAGAATATATTTATTTTTAAACCCGCTTGAATACTTTAAGGCTAAAATTGTAGAAACCAGGTCCGCGTTTCCGGCGCGCTCTCCCATGCCGTTTACGGTGGTGTTTATATAGGCATCGCAGCCCACATCAATAGCCGCTTTTGCGCCTGCTATTGATGTGGCAATAACTAATCCCAGGTCATTGTGGCAGTGCAACTCTATCGGCATATCAATTTTTACGGCAAGCTCTTTTATCCTGTTATATATTGTGAAGGGATCATCGCAGCCAAGCGTATCGCAGTACCTTATCCTGTCGGCACCATTATCCTTTGCCACTTTTGAGAATTTAATCAGATAATCCATATCTGTTCTGGAGGCATCTTCGGCATTCACACCTACGCTTAATGCCCCTTTGGACTTTGCTTTTCTTAGGGCTGCAGCCATTTCTTTTATAACCATTTCATGGTCCAGCTTTCCCTTAAACTTATGTATAATCATCTGGTCCGACGTAGAGATGGAGATATTTATGTGTTTAAGGGCCGGCACGCGCTTAAATGCTGTTTCAACGTCCTCAACCGTAGCTCTCATCCAACCGCCTAACCTTATAGGAGAAAGCGCGCCTGCTTCGGATAGCTCAAGGTTTGCGTTCAGGTAATTTGTCTCATGCCTTGTAACGGGAAACCCAAATTCGCTCTGGAAAACGCCGAACTCATTTAAATACAAATTGAGCATTGTCTTTTCCAATTTTGCAAGGCATATGCGAGATGTCTGGACGCCGTCTCTGTTGGTGACGTCTATTATATAAATCCTATTTTCCTTTTTCTTATGTTTCATATTGTCTTGTCAAGTAAATAAGGGTTTAATGCAAAAAATCAAAGTGCAAAAATCAAAATCACAAATCAAAATGCAAAAATTTTAAGTTGCTTTTGGATACGACGATGTCTTAAAGAAATTTTGAATTTTGCATTGTCATTTTGATATTTTATTTTTGATATTTGAATTTCTAATGATAATGTTATTTAATAAACAAAGCATCATACGATATGTTCCTTATAATTGTATAAGCTTTGCATCCTTTATATTCTTACCCTTTTTTATCTCTCCTAATACCTCTTTAGGCACGGTGCTATCAACATTTAAAACCGTTATCGCCTCGCCCCCGGGTGCAACCCTGCCAAAAGTCATACCGGCAATATTTATATTATGACTGCCCATTAAGTTGCCTATATAGCCCACTATGCCGGGTTTATCAATATTAGATATTACAAGCAGGTTCCCGCTCGGTATAAGGTCGACATAAAATTCGTTTATCTTCACTATACGGGGATCCTTTTTCGTAAACAATGTTCCGTATATGCTGCATCTTGACTTGTCTGTTACCACCTCTGCAGCGATCAGATTTACAAAATCCTCCGTATCGGTTGACCTTGATTCCGTAATATTAATACCCCTGTCTTTTGCAAGAGAGGCTGCATTTACATAATTTACATTTTCTACCAGCACGCGGCTTAAAAGGCCTTTCACTAATGCTATCGTTACAGGTTTTGTATCATGAAGTGTTATATCCCCGGCGTATCTTATCTTAACCTCATGAACCCTGCCCTCTGCAAGTTGGGCGATTAAAAGCCCTATCTTTTCCGCAAGATTTATTAACGGCTGTATGTGCTTTAGGAGCTCTGCCTCAATGCACGGTACGTTCACCGCATTCCTTATGCCCCTGCCAAGAAGCGCATCCAGGACCTGTTTTACTATATCTACAGCAACGCTTACCTGTGCCTCTTCGGTAGATGCGCCCAGGTGAGGAGTTGCGATAATATTTTCCAATTTTAGAAGGGGTGTTTCGCCCGGCGGTTCCTTTTCGAAAACATCTAATGCGGCGCCCGCCGCCTTTCCGGATTTTAACGCATCGCAAAGAGCGCCCTCGTTTATAATGCCTCCCCTGGCGCAGTTTATAATCCTGACTCCGTCCTTCATCAGCTTAAACTCTTCTTCACCTATAATATATTTAGTTTCGCTGGTCAATGGCGCATGCACCGTTATGTAGTCAGATATTTTAAGGAGCTCTTTAAAATCTACCAGTTTAACCTCAAGCTCTTTTGCCATTTCTTCGGAAAGATACGGGTCGAATGCAACTATCTTCATCCCGAATGCAATTGCCCTCTTTGCTATTTCGGAACCTATCCTGCCCAGGCCTATTATGCCCAAAACCTTGCCAAGCAGCTCCGTACCTATGAAGCTCTTCCTGTCCCATTCTCCCTTCCTTACCGAAACATATGCCTGCGGTATCTTCCTGGAAAGCGCAAGTATCATGCTGAATGTATGCTCTGCTGTGGAAATGGTATTTCCACCGGGCGTATTCATAACTATTATACCCTTTTTAGTGGCTGCATCCACGTCCACATTATCAAGGCCCGTGCCTGCCCTGCCTATAACCTTAAGGTTAGACGCGCTTTCTATTATATCCTTTGTAACCTTGGTGGAACTCCTCACAATGAGGGCATCGAAATCCTTGATAACCTCTTTCAGTTCATCGGGTTTTAATTTGGTATTTACTACGACCTCTACCGACTTCTCTTCCCTTAATATATTAAGCCCTTCATCTGCTATAGAATCGCTTACAAGTATTCTCATTTTAGTCTCCGGGTCTTTACTTTTTTGACAATTCCTCTATTGATGCCTTTACTCCAAGTGCAGTCTCGCAGCTGTATCCCATTTCATTAAGGGCCATGCCCAGAATATTTATCGCCGTCAAAATATCGGTCTCTTTAATAAATCCCATATGTGCTATTCTGAAGATCTTTCCCTTCATCTCTGCCTGCCCCCCTGCTATGGCAACGCCGTATTTATCCCTCATAAGCTTTACCAGCTTTTCGCCGTCAAGTGAGGAGGGGACCTTTACGGCGGTTACGCAATCTGAAGGCGCAGTCGGCGCAAATAACTCCAGGCCCATAGCCTTCATCGCCGCTCTTGTGGCGCCGGCAAGTTTTTTATGCCTTGTAAAAATTACGTCCAAACCCTCCTGCCTCATCATTCTAAGCGTCGTGCGCAAGGCAATTACCAGGGAGATTGCCGGAGTAAAAGGAGTATCGGTTTTTTCAAGCGCCTTCTTCGTAGCCTTAAAATCAAAATAATACCTTGGGAATTTAGATTTTTCTACCTTTTCCCACGCCTTCTTGCTTAGACTGACAAATGCCAATCCCGGAGGTATCATTAATCCTTTCTGGGAACCCGCTACAACGCAGTCAACGCCCCATTCGTCGGCCTTTATATCGACTGCCCCTAATCCGGATATGGCGTCTACGACCAAAACCGCATTGTACCTTTTTGTTATATCAGCTATAGCCTTTATGTCCGTCTGGACCCCGGTTGAGGTTTCGCATAAGGTTGTAAAGACTGCCTGTATCTCATTATCTCCTTTTAATTTTAGCTCTATATCTTTAGGGTCAACTGCCGTGCCCCATTTCACCTCGATTGGTACCGCATTAATTTTGTACGCCCTGCAAATCTCAGTCCACCTCTCCCCAAATTTTCCGCCCTCGATAGTTATCACCTTATCAGCCGGCGAAAGTAAATTGCTAACAGCTGCCTCCATCGCACCGGTACCGGAAGAGGTAAATACAAGCACATCAGCCTCTGTTTGGAAAATATACTTTAAACCCTCGCTTACCTCCTTAAATATTTCCATAAATTCCGGCGTCCTATGATGAATTATAGGCATAGCCATAGAAAGTAATGCCTCCGGCGGAACGGGCGTAGGCCCCGGCGTTAAAAGATAATCTTTTTTCATGTCTATATAAGCCTCCCTGTATCTATTTTGCCTTGCCTATTATCACCTCATCAATCAAGCCATATTCCTGGGCTTCTTGAGCGCTCATGTAATAGTCGCGGTCAGTATCTTTTTCTATCTTCTCAAGCGGTTGATTTGTATGCTTCGATAGTATCTGATTTATCCTGTCTCTCAAACGCAGTATCTCTTTAGCCTGAATATTTATGTCGGAAGCAACCCCCTGAACGCCTCCCCAGGGTTGGTGTATCATAATCCTTGCGTGCGGAAGCGCATAGCGCTTGCCTTTTGTGCCGGCGCATAAGAGGAGCGCCCCCATGCTCGTCGCCTGGCCTACGCAGTAAGTGCAGACATCGGGTTTAACAAACTGCATAGTATCATATATGGCAAGTCCGCTTGTGACTACGCCTCCCGGTGTATTTATATAAATATTTATATCTTTTTCGTGGTCGTCCATCTGCAGAAAGAGAAGCTGTGCTATAACAAGATTGGATATGGTATCATCTACGGGAGTCCCTATGAATATAATCCTGTCTTTTAAAAGCCTGGAATAAATATCATATGCCCTCTCACCCCTGCCGCTCTGCTCAACTACTATCGGAACCAGTGCTTCCATCTTTTTCCTCCTTAATGAGTCCGCCTAAGGCGGACGAATTAATCCCGAGTCCGCCATAATTTGTGGCGGACGAGGGATCTGTTATCATATCATCTCGTTAATTCGTCTCTCCTCGAGATGAGAGCATTGAAAAGAAAGGCTTTTTCAACGCTCTCAAATTCACTCAGAAGCCGTGCCGAAAGCTGCCTCAATGTCCCCTTCTTCAATCCGAGCCTTTGATATAATAAAATCAAATACTTTATCATGCCTTATCTGTAGCTTTATGTCATCGGCCAAATCATTCTTTACGATATAACTCTTAAGAACCTTGGCATCTTGTTTTGTGGCGGCTGCCATGGCCTCTACCCTTATGGACAACTCCTCCTCGCTTACTTCTACCGAATAGGTATTTGCGATTTCATTCATAATAAGGTAAACCTTTACATTTTTTGCGGCATCTTCCTTTATGGAAGGGGCAAGCTTTTCTATCTTTTCCTTAATAAGCTCTTCGTTAGCCCTTGCCTCCATAAGTCTCTGCCTCAGTTGTTCCTTAATACGCTGCGTCTCTTTATTAATGAGGGACTCTGGCACGCAAAAGTCATGCTGGCCGTTTAAACTATCTATAATCTGGGTATGCATATCCTCAAGCTGTGACCTCTGATATTCAATTTCAAGTGACTTCTTTATGCTCGAGCGCAGCTCATCAAGAGAGGCAAAGTTCCCCACGAGTTTAACAAATTCGTCGTCTAGATCAGGCAGCACCTTCTTTTTTATTTCCTTAACTGTTATTACAAACTCGGCATCCTTTGAACGCATGTCCTCCTTCGGGTAGTCATCGGGGAGTTTTTTTGTTACCTTATTCACTGATTGCCTCTTAAGGCCAATAAGCCCCTTTGCTATCTCATCTGGCGAATCTCTCTTGGCAAATAACCAGACATTGGACGCCTTTTCTTTTGAAAGTCCCCCGACAAAACATTCTACGTCGGCTATAACATAATCCAGATTTTCTACAGGCAGGCCCTCCACGTTTAAAAACTCAGCGTTAGACTCTCTGATGGAATTGAGCCTATTATCTACATCAGACTCCTTAACGGCATATCTTTTCTTTTTTATCGTGATTGAGTTCAATTCCTTAAGTTTAATCTCCGGCTTTACCTCCAGCTTTATATTAAACCTTAGCGGCTTTTTATCCTGGAATTCAAGATCATGCACCTCCGGCATACTGACAGGGGTAAGTTTAAGCGAATTAAGCACCTCCTGGTATGAATCCGATATAATCCTCTTTAAGGCCTCATCCTTTATCTTTTCCCCGTAATGAACCATAACCAGATCCTTAGGAGCCTTGCCTACCCTGAATCCGGGCACACAGGCGTATCGAGACATCTCAGATGCGGTTTTATCCAGAGCCTCAGAAACCTCTTCCTCGGGCACTTCTACGCTCAAAACCCTGCTGCAGCCATCCTTCTCTTTAATTTTCGTTTTTATCATTGGAGGGTATCTATTTTGTATCGATTAAACCTAAATTTCCGTCTTTCCTTTTATAAATAACATTAACTTTATTCTCTTCCTCATTATTAAAGACCAGAAAATCGTTTCCTGAAACCTCAAGCTGTTCTCTCGCCTCTCCTATAGACATGGGTTTCAGTTCATTCCTGTCTGCTCTTATGAGCCTCTTCCTGGATTTAACGGCCTGCGGTTTCTTTTTTAATACCCTCAGGCGGTGGGTCTTTCTTTTATCCAGGTATTTAGTAATTCTGCTCTCTAAAAGATCGAGCGCGCTGTCAAAAGATGTATACATGTCCTGGGTCTGGGCCTTTGAAGATATCGAAAGCCTCTTCGCTACTAATAAAATCTCGACTAAATACCTGTCTCTTTCAGCCGTCAATATCACGTGTATTTCAATAATATTGATAGAGAACTTTTCCAGTTTTTTAAGCTTACCCTCGATATATCTCCTGAGTGCCTCTGTTATATCCGTATGCCTTACAGTTACAGTAATATGCATTCTATCCCTTACATGCTAAACTTCTCGCCAAGGTAAACCTTACGAGCGTTTGAATCGTTTATAAGCTCTTTTGCTGTCCCCTGAATTAGAACCTCGCCTTTAGCTATTAGATAAGCCCTATCGGTAACCGAAAGCGTCTCCCTTACGTTATGGTCGGTGAGCAGAATACCTATGCCCCTATCCCTCAATTTTATAATAATCTGCTGAACATCAAAAACGGCTATAGGGTCAATGCCGCTAAAAGGCTCGTCTAACAGTATAAGCTGGGGGTTTGTAACCAGCGCCCTGGTCACCTCGAGGCGTCTCCTCTCTCCGCCAGATAGCGTATCTGCTTTATTCTTTGCTAAATGAATAAGGCCAAGGTCGCTAAGAAGGTTTGAAAGCCTTTTTTTTCTTTCCTTCGAACTAAGCTTGCAGGTCTCAAGTATCGCAAGTATATTTTCTTCAACCGTAAGCTTTCTAAATATCGAAGGCTCCTGAGATAAATACCCTATGCCTGCCCTTGCCCTCCTGTGCATGGGTAGCGGGGTTATAAACTGGTTCTTAAACATGATATGCCCTTCATCGGGATTTACCAGGCCCACGATCATATAAAATGTCGTGGTCTTTCCCGCTCCATTGGGGCCCAAAAGCCCCACTATCTCTCCGGGTTTTACTGTAATTGATACGGAGTTTACTACGCGCCTTGCATTATACGCCTTAACAAGACTGCTAGTCTCTAACAGATACATTTTTTTCGTTTCCTTTCGGACATAGCTCTACCCGCGGCTCGCCGGTCAGTATCACCTTACTGATTAGGGCATAATATTCCGCTTTTTTGCTGAATGTGAAATTATTCCCGCGGACTATTTTTACATTTCCGAGGGCATTCACCCTATCAATCTTTCTGTTCTTTGGCTCAAAGTAAACGGTTATTTTATCCGCGTATATTTCACCCTTAACATCTGCAACCTTAACATCCCCATTAAACACCGCTACGTCTTTATCATAATCTACCTCCAGGGGGCCCTCGCAGGTTATAACCGTATTCGGCTTTACCTTTACGGTAACATCCCTTTTTAATTCAACCTGTTTTAGCTGGGGTTTTCCTACTCCACCTTTTCCTGTGGCCTCAAAGTTCTCCTTCTCTATCGTTACGATATCGTTTGTTTTAACCGTCTGGGATTTGGCTTCCCAGTCAAGAGAATCGCTTGTAAGCCTTGTACCCTCAGTGGTTATGGCTATGACATTCTTCTCTAAATGCACATTGTTATTCTGGCGATTAAATCTCCCCTCGTCAGCAGTGAGCGTAACCGTAGTCTCTTTGCCATAAGATTTTGCTATTATGTTTTTCAGGTTTACTACATTTTCCAGGATATTCGCAGATTCTCCATCTACCTCCCATTTCTTTTGGCCGGTCTCAGTAAAACCTGCAAGATTAAAACTCATTATCTGATCTTCGGAAGAGCCAAGCCCTTCCTGCAAACCATTTTCTTTGGCAATATCCTTTTTAGCACATCCGCAAATACAAAACCCCAGAATTAAAAGCAAGCAAAATATCCTGTATTTCGCAGCCTTACTCATTTTTTTTAACACGGTTTTATCCTAACCTGAACACTACAACCTTGTTATGTTATCACAGCTATTCTTGACAAGTCAAGCGAAAATGGCTTTACGAATTGACTCACATTAAATGTTACCCAAAATAATTCCATAAGGTATCGTTGACTCATAATTGATGTTACCAGAGAATATAGCCTCTGGAAGGA
>JAGVOB010000219.1 GCA_020052955.1 Candidatus Omnitrophota bacterium
AAAAGCTAAATCAGCTGCTAAAAAGACCGAATTACTTTATTTAGCTGAGGCCAAAATAAAAGAAGCTCTTAAAATTGAACCTGAAAATGTCCATACACTTGCAGAATCGGCACTTGTTTATCTTGCTAATGGAAAAAAAGATAAGGCTGGTAGAGCGATAAAAGGGGCCCTTGATACTGAACCCGATAATACATACTTTAAAAATATACAGCAAAGTATAGAATCTACTCCTTAAAAATTAAATCCTTAGGTAAATTAAAAGCAAACGTTCAATCCATCATGTTTATAAGTGTATCAGCCGCTAAAAAGACCGAATTACTTGATTTAGCTGAGGCCAAAATAAAAAAAGCTCTTAAAATTGAACCTGAAAATGTCCATACCCTTGTAGAATTCGCTCAGATTTATCTTTTTAATGAAGATAAAATGCAATCTAATAAAGCAATAGAGCAGGCTATTGGGTTTTATCCCAACGATAAGTTATTTAGAACTATAAAAGCACAAATAGAAGATTCACTTTAAAATAATATAATATGGAGTATATATTTTAAAGAAAGGAATACAGTATGAAAAAATTAATTAAAAATTTTGGAAGAATGTTTATAGTTTTAAATTTTAAAAATTATGAGATTATAAACAGCACGGCACTTATCATAGATAACGATCGCATTTCAAAGGAGCATCTAAATTCTCTCTTGTGGAATTGTAGAAAGAACTTCGCAAATACTCATATAGTTTTATTAACTTTTGAGCATCGTAGGAAATACATAGGAGAAGAATTTAATAATGAGGTAGAGTTATTTTATCCTCATGAGCAAATTTGGGCAAAGAAGTATCAAATTGCGATTCAGATGTTTAAAGAAAGGAATAGAGATTTTGATTATATAATTTTAACATCCCTTGATATTACACCAATAATTGTTGCTTTATTTTTTACTCGTGCCCAGGTATGGTTATTTAATCAGCGGAATCAATGGTGGTCTTTAAGACAAAGGACAGTAGGAGATTTAATCAAAATTCCTACTATGTTAATATGGTTTATATTTATAGGAGCGCGCAATACCATATTTTTTTTGTATCTCTTACTTTCAGTCGGATTTTTTTGGTTAAGAAAATTTCTCCATCTTAAGAGAACATAGGATTGGTTTATGGAAATAGATGTAAGACAATTTAGTTCGGATAAGATTTTAAAACATCTTGATAGAATAAATGAATGGTTAAATGGGGATAATCCTCCGCCTATAACCGTTGAACTCGATATGACAAATATCTGTAATCACAAGTGTCACGAATGTTCCGGATGGTATTTTAAAAACAGAAGTCAAGACTATTTACCCAAAGAATTAGCTATAGATATTGTAACTCAATTAGAAAAAGTAAAAACTCGTGGTTTAATTTTTACAGGAGGCGGAGAGCCCTTATGTAATCTCTCTACGCCGGAAGTGGTTTTAATGGCAAAAAAACAAGGTCTTGATATAGGATTTATTACAAATGGCTCATTAATAAATGATACAAATGCAAGAGTTTTATTAAAATCCTGCACATGGATAAGAATATCCCTTGATGCAGCTAATACAATAACGTTTAAAAAAGTCCATGGCTTAGAAAGTATAGCTTTTGACAATGTGGTTAATAATATTAAATTATTAGTTAGATTAAAAACTGAATTAAAAAGTAATACAACCATAGGCATTGGATATTTGACATCTGATTACACAATAAATGAAATGTTTGATATGACAAAATTTTCAAAAGATTTAGCTGTCGATTACCTCCAATTTAGACCAATACAAATACATAACAATGGAAATTCTTTTTATCATAAGACCGATATAAAAGAAATACTAATTAAATGCATTAAAGAAAGCTCGGATAAATTTAATGTGGTTTATTCAAAACATAAATATGACATGATGCATATAGAGAATTACGGTCATAATTATGATAAATGCTATGGACATCAATTTGCTACTGTGATTGCAGCAGATGGTAAGATGTATGTTTGTTGTCATACCAGAGGAAACGAAAAATATTGTATTGGAGATCTGCGTAAAAATTCCTTTGAGGAAATTTGGAATTCTAAACAGAGAAAAAGAGTAGCGGGAAATATAGATTTTAACGATTGTATCCCACTCTGTAGAGATAATACATTTAATCAGATATTGTGGAATATAAAACAACCAAGAGAGCATGTAAATTTTTTATAAATATGAAGCTAAAATTAGACTGTATTTTTTACAAGGGCGATAAGCCTTGTTTGTATAACAGATTCTGTGAAGATTGTACTTATTATAAACCAATGGGCAAAAGTATTCTTATCATTAAATTAAGCTCAATTGGCGACGTTTTAAGAACAACTCCGCTGCTTTATGGTCTTAAGGCTAAATATGGAGATTCTTATATAACTTGGCTAACAAATCCTGATTCTCTTACTATTCTTGAGGGAAATAATTTTATAGACAGGTTATTGATTTATAATTTAGATTCAGTGATTAGGATTCAAGTTGAAGAATTTGATATAGTTGTAAATCTAGATAAAGAAAAGGGTGCAGCCTCTTTAGCAGAGACGGTGAAAGCTAAAGAGAAATTTGGCTATGGCCTAAGCAAAGAAGGGAATCTTTATCCATTAAATAAAGAGGCTGAGTATGGTTTTATGCTAGGATTATCTGACGAGTTGAAATTTAGAACAAATAGAAAAAGTTACCAAGAAATAATATTTGAAACGGCGGGTCTAACCTTTAATAAGGAAGAATATATAATTAATCTAGATAATAGCCAGGATAACTTTAAAAAGAGTTTCTTAGAGAAATATGCTTTATATGATTATGATATTAAAATTGGTTTAAATACCGGATGTGGCTCTGTTTTCCCCTTTAAGAAGTGGTCTGTAAGCGGCTTCATAGAGTTAATAGATATATTGGTCAGCAAATTGAATGCTAAAATTTTACTTTTGGGTGGAAGAAATGAGGAAGTGTGCAATAAGGAAATTTTAAAAAAGGTTTCCACGAAGGTATTTAATACAGGTTGCAGTAATAATTTAAAGGAATTTATATCCATAATAGATTGCTGTGATTTTGTTGTAAGTGCCGATACTCTTGCAATGCATCTGGCCATTGCGTTAAAAAAGAAGGTGGTAGCCCTTTTTGGCCCCACATGTGCCCAGGAAGTAGATCTTTATGGAAGAGGAATAAAAATTATCTCTTCAAAAAAATGCGCACCCTGCTATAAAAAAGACTGCTTTGAAGAAAATACATGTATGGATTTAATCAGCGCCGAAGAGGTTTTTAATGCCGTACAGAAATTAACTGCTTACTCAGAAATGTCTAAAAATTTATAAAATGCAAATAGCTAATATAGATATTTTAATTACAGAAAAGAAAAAGGATTTAATTAAATTAACAATATTAATAATAAGTCCATTTTTACCCTATCCCCCCAGAGATGGCGGTAAGCTAAAAATGTACAATTCAATAAAATCTTTAACAGATGAATACGATATAATATTACTTTCCTTTATAGAAAATATTGAGGATGAAAAATATTCTGCGTATCTTAAAACGTTTTGTAAAGACGTGGTTATGGTTTTACGTAAACCCACTCTCCTACCCCAAAAAGAAGAAGCTTATATTCCAGAGATTGTAAAGGCGTTCTATTCGCAGGAATTTAAGGAAAAGCTGGATGAGATTATCAAGAGGTATAAAATTGATATTTTACAGACTGAATATACATTTATGGCTTATTATACGAGAGGGATTAATAATATACCCAAACTACTCATTGAGCATGATACAAGTCTTTTTTCGCTACTTAGTTCTTATGAGAAGCCTTTAGAGAACGGTTATCTGGATAGATTCATTGATTGGTTAAAAAAGATGAGATTTCATAAAGATGCTTATAGGCGATTTGATAAGATTATTGTTTTTACCGAGGAAGAAAAAATAAGAGTAAAAAGTCTAGTTTCCGGAGTTGATATATCTGTTATACCAATGGGGCTAGATTTGTTATCTTATAATTTTTTTAAAAGGGAAAGCCAGCCTTTAGATATTATCTTTATGGGTTATATGGGGCATTACCCGAATATAGATGGTATTCTTTATTTTTGCAATAAAATATTCCCTTTAATTCAAGCCGAACTTCCTGAGGTTTCTCTTCATATTATAGGTTCGGGTACTAATGAGAGGCTTTCAGGACTATCTGGAAGAAGAAATATTTTTTTAGTAGGAGAAGTTGAAAATGTTTACCCTTTCTTAGCTAAAAGTAAGGTATTTATCGCACCCCTTAGGCTGGGAGGCGGAATTAAGGTTAAGATATTAGAGGCAATGGCTATGGGTTTACCGGTGGTTGCTACCTCGGCTGCTGCAAGGGGGTTAAAGATAAATACCGAAGAGGATATTGTTATTGCAGATAATCCAAAGAAATTTGCAAAAGCTGTAATTAGTTTAATGAAAGATGAGATATTACGCAACAAAGTAGGAGGTAATGCCCGCTTAGTCGTAGACAGGTTTTATAATTTAGGCAAGATAAAAGAACAGCTTAAACTTGTTTACAAATTTCAGAATCTTTCTTAAAAGTTATTATCCTATCCAGAACTATCAATAAAAGATATGAAAGATATGATTAATCCGGATGTTTCAATAGTCATCGTTAACTTTAATGGAAAGAGATACTTAAATAAGTGTTTTTCATCAATTTTTGATTTAGACTATTCTTCAAATTGTCTTCAGGTTATTATGGTTGACAATGCTTCAACCGATGACTCCGTAGACTTTACCAAGAAAAACTTTTCTAGTGTAGAAATTATTCAAAATGATGTTAATAACTATTGTAGAGCCAATAATCTCGGTATCCAGAAATCTAGGGGGGAGTTTGTTGCTTTTGTAAATAATGACACATGGGTAGATAAGAATTGGCTAACAGAGTTGATGAAGGTAATTGCAAAAGACAAAAAAATTGGATGTGTGGGAAGTAAAATACTTTTTCCGGATGGCAGTATTAATAGCGCTGGACATCAAGAGTTTCCAGATTTTTACTGGGGAGATCTGGGCTTTAGAGAAATTGATAAGAAATACTACGATGCAATTAGTGAGGTTAAGTCGCTGTGCGGCTGTTCTATCTTGTTTAGACGCACCTGCCTTGAAGAGATAGGTTTTTTTGATGAGGATTTTGGGATATTTTTGGAAGATATTGATATGTCTTTACGTTGCCAAAAGGCGGGATGGAAGCTATTTTTTGTACCGGGCAGCATTATTTACCATCATTTTCACGGCTCTATAGATGAAAACCTGCTAAAGTTTCAAGTTGAAAAAAATAGACTGCTCTTAATAGCCAAGCACTTTCCTGATAAGTTAGGTGATGCCCTTTTTGGGAAGGGTTATTTTTTAAATGGGCACGGTCAAAAGGGAATTCTGGATATATTACCTCTCGTTGTATCAAAACTAAGTAACTCACATAATAAAGATACCATTAGGCGTACCCTTCCTACTGTTTTTGAAGAGTTGAAAAAGATATTTAATTTTAAAAGAGATTATTCAGTCCAGTCTCTTTTTAATGAGAAAGAAAAGTTGGAGAGAATTTTAGAAGGAAAAGAAAACGAACTTAAGGAGAAACTAATAGAATTATCCAGGCAAAATGCACTTACTACAGAGCTTAAACAGCAACTTGACTCTACCAATGAACAATTATCCATGCAAAATGCACTTACTACAGAGCTTAAACAGCAACT
>JAGVOB010000035.1 GCA_020052955.1 Candidatus Omnitrophota bacterium
AAATCCCAAAATCCCCATTGAAAGCCTGCCGTTTGTTTGGTATAATTATGTCTTATTTGTGACTTAATTAGGTAACGTTTATCGGTTACGAGGCCCGTATCGTTAAGCGGTGACGTCCATCGTCTTTAAAACGTAACCGTAGCCTAATGACGAAACGGGCATCGTTACCCTAACCTATTTACATAATCGCAAAGTCAAGGGGGATTAACAAATGCTCAAGGTAAAGCGTGCATTGATAAGCGTGTCGGATAAGACGGGATTGGAGGAACTGGTAAAGGTATTGAATGAATTTAAGGTAGAGATACTATCCACTGGTGGGACATATAAGATGATAGAATCTTTAGGGATACCGGTTAAGCAGGTCTCTGATTACACGGGATTTCCGGAGATGCTGGATGGCAGGGTAAAGACGCTTCATCCTAAGATTCATGGCGGGCTTCTGGCAAGAAGGGATTTACCCGAACATATGAAACAGGTTGCGGAGCATAATATCGGACTTATAGATATGGTGGTTGTTAATCTATACCCGTTTGAAAAAGTTGTCTCAAAACCGGATGTGCCAATAGAGGAAGCTATTGAGAATATAGATATAGGTGGGCCCTCTATGCTTCGCTCCGCGGCAAAGAATCATAAATTTGTTGCAGTAATATGTAATAGCGCAAGATATTCCCAGATAATAAAGGAGTTAAAGCAAAATAACGGCTGTCTGTCGGACGATATTTTAAAGGAACTTGCTAGTGAGGTATTTGCAAGGACTTCTTCTTATGATAGTGCGATAGCAATCTATTTCAGAGAAAAGGTATTAGGAAAGAAAAGCGTAACTACTGACAGGCTTAGCCTTGATTACGCAAAGAAGATGGACTTAAGATACGGAGAAAACCCGCACCAGAAGGCGGCGCTTTATATAGATAAAGATAGCGAAGGTACAACCGTTGCAGGAGCAACGCAACTTCACGGAAAGGAGTTATCATTTAACAATTTTCTGGATTTGAATGCGGCATATGCAATAGCGAAGGATTTTGATGAGCCGACCGCTGTTGTAATCAAACATACAAATCCTTGCGGTGTCGCCTCAGCGCCAACGCTTGATAAGGCATTTAAGGATGCTTTAGCCTGCGATAAGTTATCTGCCTTTGGAGGCATCATCGGGTTTAACAGAATTGTTGATAGAAAGACCGCAGAGGTAATATCAAAGAGCGGATTTTTTGAGTGTATAGTAGCTCCGGATTATAAAGCAGACGCTTTAAATATACTAAAAGAAAAAAAGAATATACGGCTTATGAAGATAGATGCAAAAGAATCCGGAAAGAAGGAGTCAGACCTTAAGAAAATAAACGGCGGTCTATTGGTACAGGATAAAGATGAGACATTATTAGATTTAAAAATGCTTAAATATGTCACGAAGAAAAAACCCACAAAGGCGCAGTTAGAGTCTCTCATATTTGGCTGGAGCGTGGCAAAACATGTAAAATCAAATGCGATAGTGCTTACGAAGGGGAAAAAGACCGTGGGCGTGGGCGCAGGCCAGATGAGCAGGGTCGACTCCACTATGATAGCAATAAGAAAAGCGGGCAAAAACGCCAAGAATTCCTGCCTTGCAAGCGATGCATTCTTTCCCAAAGAAGATGCCGTTAGTGTTGCCAAAAAGGCAAAAGTTGTAGCCATAATACAACCCGGCGGCTCCATAGCGGATGAGGTGATTATAAAGAAAGCCAACCAAGCCAAAATCGCTATGGTCTTTACGGGGATGAGGCATTTTAAACACTGAGTTATTCAGTAATGGTAACGTTTATCGGTTACGAAGCCCGTATCGTTTGACGGTTATGTCTTTCGTCTTTAAAACGTAACCGTAGCCCAAGAACGAAACGGGTATCCTGCCTGTCGGCAAGGCAGGCGTTACCCTAACCGTTTTACGATACAACCGCACATTTTCTAATACAATGAACTACAACGAAAGTATTAACTATCTCAACTCCTTTATCGACTACGAAAAACTCTCTTCCTATAACTATAGCGATGCCTTTAAGCTGGACAGAGTAGAAAGACTTCTTGAGAGGCTCGGTAACCCCCACAGAAAATCAAACTTTATACACATAGCAGGCAGTAAGGGGAAAGGCTCTACTGCTGCGTTTCTGCATTCAATTTTAAAAAATTCCGGATTAAAGGCAGGGCTCTATACCTCGCCGCACCTTTTATCTTTTAATGAAAGAATAAGAATAAACGGCGGCTTTATATCGAATAAAGATTTAACGAATATAGTAAATCGCGTAAGGGATGCCTTAGAAAGCCTCCGTAGGCGCTCCGATGTGTTTAGTTTTTTTGAGATATATACAGCCTGCGCATTTTTATATTTTTCTGAAAAGAAAGTAGATTTTGCAATACTTGAGACTGGATTAGGCGGAAGGCTTGATGCAACCAATGTGGTTGATCCTAAGATAGCTGTAATTACCAGTATAAGCTATGAGCATATGGATAAGCTCGGTAAAACCCTTATCTCTATTGCAACCGAAAAGGCGGGTATTATAAAGGAGGGCTGTGTCGTCGTATCTACCCTTCAGCTGCCTAAGGCAAGGGGGGTATTAAGAGAAATTTCAAGGAAGAGAAATGCGGTTTTATTTGAAGTGGGAAGCGACATAAGATTTAAAGAATTAGAGGTTTCAAAAAATAGGACAGCTTTTGACTATTATGGGCTGTGCATTAATTTAAAAAACGTGCGATTATCCCTTTTGGGCGCGCATCAGGTTTTAAACGCCGTAACAGCTATCGGCGTAACAGAGATTCTTCAGAGCTTTGACCGCGTGTTTTCCGAAGATGCCATCAGGCGCGGTTTAAAACTTGCCAGTTGGCCGGGCAGGTTTCAGCTTGTAAAAAGAGACAGGCTCATACTTTTAGACGGGGCGCAAAATAGGGGCTCCTCTTTCTGGCTGGCTAAGTCTTTTCAAAAGATATTTAAGAAAAAAAGAGCTTCTTTAATCATGGGCGCTTCAAAGGATAAGGATGTAAAAGGTATGGCAAGAGAACTCTGCAGGATTTCAAAGAACGCGATACTTACAAGAGCAACTACGCCCAGGGCGCTTGAGCCTGAATTATTAAGAGAAAAGGTAAAGAAATTTTTTAAAAGAATAATACTTAAAGATGACTTAAGGGCGGCGCTTAGATATGCCAGAAAGATTACTCCCAAAGAAGGCATTATACTGATAACGGGCTCATTATATCTGGTGTCCGATGCGCTCAAAATTTTAAAGGTGAAGGTTAAATTCTAATGGCTAAGATGTCCTTTGATGATACTATAGCCGCAATTTCTACCCCTATCGGAGAAGGCGGTATAGGGATAGTCCGCCTTAGCGGGAAGGGCTCTATTGAAATTGCCGATAAGATATTTAAATCAAAAAGCGGAAAATCTGTCTTTGAATGCAATACTTTTACTACTCATTACGGATTCGTTTTTGACGGCGCAAGGCGCGTTGACGAGGTTATACTTACGATTATGAAAGCGCCCCGCTCCTATACAAAGGAGGATGTGATTGAGATAAATTGCCACGGGGGGATTGTGCCTTTAGGAGAGGTCCTTAAAATTGCCGTAACGGAAGGCGCCAGGCTTGCCGAACCGGGAGAATTTACAAAAAGGGCATTCTTAAACGGCAGGATAAACCTGTTAGAGGCGGAAGCGGTTTTAGACGTAATAAGGGCAAAAACGGATCTTAGCCTGAAGTTTGCAATGCGTCAGCTTAATGGGGATCTTTCAAAGAAGATAAGCGCTTTAAGAGAAAAGATTATTAACATTTTAGCAAGCGTGGAGGCTTCGATTGATTTTCCGGAGGAGGACATAAATTTCCAGGAAGATAATGCCTTAATAGATAGCATAGAGAATGTAATAGGAGAGCTGGATTCGCTCATCAGGGAATCGGATACAGGTGTTATATTAAGGGAGGGATTGTTGGCTGTAATATGCGGAAAGCCAAATGTAGGGAAATCCACCCTTTTAAATGCCCTCTTAAGGAGAGAGCGCGCAATTGTTACGCCAATACCCGGGACTACGAGGGATACCATAGAGGAGTCAGTAAATATTAAAGGCATACAGATCAGGCTTGTGGATACGGCGGGAATAACAGAAACAGAAAATTTGGTTGAATTAGACGGAATATCAAGGACGAAAAAATATATTGAAGATGCGGATATAGTAATCTTTCTTTTGGATAATAGCACACCACTACAGGATGATGATGTAGAAATAGCAAACCTTATCAGGCGTTCAAGTAATGCGCTCGTCATAATAAATAAGATGGATTTAAAAGAAAGGCTAAAAACCGAAAAAATAAATGATATTTTACAGGATAAGAGTATAATAAAAATATGCGCAAAGGACAAAACCGGTATTCGGGAATTAGAAGAGGAAATCGCAAAATTTGTCTTTAACGGCAGGGTTATATCCTGTGAGGAAGCTATTGTAACGAACGCAAGGCACAGGGATGCCCTTGTAAAAGCAAGAGAGGCTCTCCTAGACGCAAAAAAAGATTTATTAAATAAAACAGGAGCAGAATTCATATCGGTTACTATCCGGGAGTCATTAGATGCTGTAGGAATAATAGCGGGAGAGGTTTATACCGAGGAACTGCTCGATAGTATTTTTTCACAATTTTGCATAGGAAAATAAAAATGGATAAGAAGAGAATAGAAAATGCCGTAAAAGAGATACTTTTTGCAATAGGTGAGGACTTAAAAAGAAGCGATATGCGCCTGACGCCCAAAAGGGTCAGCGATATGTATGAACAGATCTTAAGCGGAAGGTTTAAGAACCCCGAAGATGAATTAGAGGTATTGTTGTCAGAGGACCATGACGAGATAGTGCTATTAAGAAATATACCGCTTTACTCCATTTGCGAACACCATCTTTTGCCTTTCATCGGCAAAGCGCACGTAGCGTATATCCCCAAAGGAGGCCGTGTAACAGGCCTAAGCAAGCTTGCAAGGGTTGTTGAAATACTTTCAAGAAGGCTTCAGGTTCAGGAAAGGCTCACAACACAGATAGCAGATGTTTTAACCAAGAAGCTAAAGCCCATGGGGGTTATGGTGATAATCGAGGCAGAGCATCTGTGCATGAGCATGAGGGGTATAAATAAGCCCGGGATTACAACCGTAACATCGGCAGTCAGAGGTATTTTCAAGAGCAATTCAAAGACCCGCTCAGAGGCTATGGCGCTTATCAGATCTTAAGCAGTGGATTCTCAAAAGCTCACCTATATCTTAATCCCCGTTTTTGTAATATGCATATCTCTGGTATTCCTAAATGCCCTGTTTAATAATTTTGTATGGGATGATTTTGGGCACGTAGTTGACAATATTATGATAAGGAATATGAGGAATATACCGCTCGCACTCGGCCAAAATATAATCGTGCGCGGATATAAAGTATCCAACTACTACAGGCCGCTTCAGCCCATTTCATATATGGCAGACTATAAATTGTGGGGCCTTAACCCGTTTGGCTATCACCTGACCAACCTTATTTTGCATATCCTAAACGGCCTGTTATTATACTTAGTTGTATTTTCTCTATTAAAAAACAACATACTGTCTTTTTTATGTTCTATTATATATTGTCTTCATCCCACCCACACCTCCGTAGTAAGTTATATTTCAGGAAGGGCGGATATACTTGCCTCTATTTTTTTTCTTTCAAGCTTTTACCTTTACATAAAATCTGAAACCGTTTTAAAAAACCGTATTCTCATCTATCTTTCATCCGTAGCTGCCTTCTCTATGTGCCTTTTGTCAAAGGAATCCGTCCTTATGTTCCCTTTTATATTATTGTCTTACGAGTTGATGTTTAACGGCAAGAGGAGATTGATTAGAACTGTCCCGTTTTTTTTATTTGTTATTGTTTATGTATTATTAAGAGCAAACATAACAGATTATAAAATAGAACTCTTCTTAAAAGATCCGGATATTCCTTCAAGGCTTATCGCGTCTTTAAAGATGTTTTTGGAGTATATCTGTATTCTGTTACTACCATTAAGGCTAAGGATGGAGAGGTCGCTGGGTGCTCACAACTACTTAGGCTATGAGGCAGCGCTATTTTTAATAATGGCGGTTTCGCTTATAATAACCCTTAGGAAATCGAGATATTTTAAGCTCATTCTGTTTGGTTTTATATGGTTTTTAATAAATATTATTCCGGTATTAAATATTATACCTTTACATGCCCGGTTAGCCGAGAATTGGCTATACCTGCCATCTATCGGTTTTGTTTTAGCAATGACCCTGGTTATGAGAGAATTTTTTGATGAAGATAAGATTTTTTTATGCGTGGCTGTTTCAATTTTTCTCATATTAGGCGCTCTTACGATAAAACAAAATGCGAAATGGAAGGATAGCATTGCTCTTTATAAATACGGCTTAAGCGTAGAGCCACGTTCTTATAAATTTCATAATAATCTAGGCAGCGCCTATTATAAACAAGGCAATGTCAAAGAGGCGATAGATGAGTATAAAAAGGCGATAGAGCTGAATCCGAATAACTTTGATTCTTATTTTAACCTGGCAGTTATAAATATAGATTTAGGCCAGTTTGATGAGGCAGAGGCTCAATTGAAAGCAGCCGAAAGCATAGATTGGGAAAATCCGTATCTATACTTCACTAAGGCGCGCTTGTATCTTGCAAGGGGCAATAAGAAAGAGGCGGGAGAGAACCTTAAAATGGCCTTGAGCATATATCCGGATTATTATGATGCGTATAAATATTTGAAAGAGCTCGTAGAGAACGAACCCGAACTGAAAGACGCAAGGGAACTTGTAAAAAAAGAACCCGATTCTGCCCAGAGCCACTATAAGCTGGGTTCGGCGTATCTTAAGGATTCCCTGTTTTACGATGCCATCGAGGAATTATCAAGGGCAGTGTTTTTAAAGAACGAATTTGCCGAGGCGCACAATAATCTCGGGTGCGCCTATGCAAGTATTAAAGAGTTTAAAGAAGCGATAAGAGAGTTTAATATTGCACTTCAGTTTGATAAAGACTACGCAGATGCGTACAGCAATATAGGAGTTTACTATGCGAACCTGAACCGTTTCAAAAAGGCAAGATTTTATCTTAATAAGGCGCTTTCTATAGAACCTGGCCATGAGAAATCGCTTAAGATGTTAAAGGTTATCGGAGATATAGAAAGTAAAAAGAGGCTCAAAAACTGACACTGTTAACTTAAAATGGGTGGCAAGGTTGGTGCTTGGAGCAAAACCTCGTGAGGCCTCTAGCGGGCAAGGTCCCTGTACCATACGGTACAGGGGAGCGAGGCCGAGCGTGGAGCGAAGTTCTGCCACGCTGGGGCAAAACGAGCGTTTTTGCGAGAGCATAACCTTGACAGGACCCATAAGTCTTCATGTTAAGTTAACAGAAGCCAAAAACTAAAGAGGTGGGAAATGAGAAAAAAGATAGCGATTGTTCTGCTGACAGTTATAATTCTTTTGGTTATAGCCTCTGTTATATTATCGTTTGTCTCGGGGCCGCTGATAAAATCAAAGATAATAGATTACACGAAAAGAGAGCTTAATATAAACGTTGCGGTAAAAAATGTAAGCTTAAACCTTCTCGGAAAATCCGTATCTATAAACGGTATAGATATTAAAAATCCCGACGGTTTTAGCGAAAAATATATTTTTTCATCCGACAGGGCGGATATTTCTTTTAATATTCTCAGTATATTTTTGAAAAAGACTCTCATCGTTAAGGCAGCATTAATAAATCCGAAATTTTACTTGGAAAAAAATAGCCAGGGCAACTTAAATTTAAAATCAATACTTGAAGATGTAAAAGAAAAGCTTTCTGCGCCAGGCGCAGGCGAAAGCACGGATAAACAAAAAAAAGAAAAGATGAGGTTCTTTGCCGATAGGTTTTTAATAAGGGGAGGCACTCTAAGTTTTATGGACTCTACCATAACCGATGTGCCGAATAAGATAGAGCTTAAAGATATATTTGTTCAACTTAAGGTAAGATCCATAATTCCGGAGCATGGGGCTATACCTGTTTCGCTCGAGGCAACAGCTAAGCTTTCAAGTAATATCCCCGGCACGATAAAGGTAGAGGGAGATGGCGTAATCTCAAAAGATAGCCAGACGTTTAACCTCCAATCAAAGGCTAATGATATAGATATAGACTATTTAAGAGTCATGTTAGGCAAAAGCCTTAGAAGCTCCATAGAGGCGGGTATATTGGATGTGAAGGCACCCATAAGGTATAAAGATAATGCGATAGATTCAATAATAACTCTGAGTGTAGATAAGTTCAAGTTAAAGGAAACGGACGAATCGCCTTCATTATTAGGCATGTCAGTTGTTAAATTATTGGAGAGCTTTAAGGATGACAAAGGTATCATAGAGTTTGACCTCAGGATGAAGGGCGCTGTGAATAACCTAAGGTTTTCTTTCGGCCCCATATCCGAGAGAAAATTGGTAAAGGCAACCGTAGATATAATAACGGATGAGATTAAATCCTTAGGTCAAAAGGGTGATGATGAGAAGGATAAAGCAGGAGATACCGTAAACCGCATAAGGATATTGCTGGATCTTAAAAAGAAGGATAAGGATAGCCAAGAGCAGCCGCAAGCAGAATAATCTTACCCAAATTTTGCATGTACTTTGTGTTAACAAAATTTGCCCGTAGGGCCGACGGTTAAATCTCTCCAAGATTTAACCAAGCTTGTCGGGGTAGTCCGCATACCGCGAGCGGTATGCGGACTACCAAAAATTACCTGTTTAAAATGATTTGCAAGCAGCTGTTTTGTAGAGTATAATTTTATACATTCGCGGCCAGCAAAGTCCCGAGTCCGCCTTCGCTTCGGTAGCGGACGAGGGGAACAATGGCCGCTCAGTATGAGCCACACGGAAACCTCGGGCCTCAGCCCGAGGAGTTATGGAAGGCTTTATCCGATGAGGCTTGATAGCCCGAAGAAGATAGGCGGTATAGAGATAAGGAACCGTTTTATCAGGTCCGCGACTGCGGAGCGCCTTTTTGACCGCGAAGGCTTTCCTGATGATGGGCTTGGGGAATTTTATTGTCGTCTTGCCAAAGGAGGCGCAGGCGCTATTATAACAGGGCATGCGTTCGTAGAGCCCGAGGGAAGAGCCAGCCCAAAACAGCTCGCCATATTTAAAGATGATTTTATCCCTCCGTTAAAAAAAATAACCGAAGAGGTTCATTCCTATGGCGCAAGGATATTTATTCAGCTTTCCCATGCAGGAAGACAGACAAAGAGTAAATATACAGGAGGAACTCCCATTGCCCCATCCGCCGTCAGGGAGATGACGCTGGATGTGCTTCCGAGAGAGGCGGAGGAAGAGGAGATTTATCGGATAATAGATGGCTTCAAAAAGGCAGCGCTTCGCGCTATGGAAGCAGGTTTTGACGGGGTCCAGCTGCACGCCGCGCACGGGTATCTTTTAAATCAATTCATTTCTCCTCATACAAACAGGCGCACCGATAAATGGGGAGGAAGTACCGAAAATAGAATTTGTATTCTCGTAGAGATAGTAAAATCCATAAAGAAAGATTCGGGGGATAGTTTCGTGGTGCTTATGAAGTTGAATATGGATGATTTTATAGATGGAGGCCTTAGATTAGAAGAGAGCGCTTTAATTGCAGGACAACTTCAGAAGGCCGGTATAGATGCCATAGTGTGTTGTCTACTAAATAGAGTTATCATCTCAAATTCAAATATCAAAAATTAAATATCAAAATGACATATCAAAATCCCCGCCTGCCAAGGCAAAGCGGCGGG
>JAGVOB010000157.1 GCA_020052955.1 Candidatus Omnitrophota bacterium
ACCTCCTTCCAGAGGCTATATTCTCTGGTAACATCAATTATGAGTCAACGATACCTTATGGAATTATTTTGGGTAACATTTAATGTGAGTCAATTCGTATGGCGGGATTCTGTTGACTTTGAAATTGCCTAGGTTGTATAATAGCAGCTGTTTTTTAAACGCCAATTTTATATATAAAGGAGTAATCTAAAATGTCAGCGATAAAAATATCCGAGAATATATACTGGGTGGGCGCGATCGATTGGAATATGCGTTTCTGCGGCTCTTATACCACGCCGCGAGGCACCACATATAATTCATACCTTGTTGTGGATGATAAAATCGCGCTTATTGATAGCGTTAAACCCGGTTTCGAGGATGAAATGCTTGAGAGGATTAGAGAGGTTGTTGACCCCGCAAAAATAGATTACGTAATATGCCAGCATTCCGAGATGGACCATTCCGGCGCAATACCAAAACTGATGGAGATAGCGCCTAATGCAAAGGTGGTTGCAACTCAGGCAGGTAAAGATGCTATTTTTGAACATTTCAGTGCAAACTGGAATGCGCAAACAGTAAAGACGGGGGATACTTTAAGCCTTGGCAAAAAAAACCTTATGTTTATTGAAGCAAAAATGCTCCACTGGCCGGATAATATGTTTACCTATATGAAAGAAGAGAGTATTCTTTTTTCTAACGACGCCTTTGGACAGCATATCGCAACCATTAGCCGCTATGAAGATGAGGTTGGTACCGCTGTCATGGAGGAGGCAACCAAATATTTTGCGGTAATAGTAAGTGTTTATTCCTCAATAGTCCAGTCAAAGATTAAGGAAATAGAAGGTATGGGCATTGGAATAAATATGATAGCACCCGCACATGGCGTGATCTGGCGTAATCCGGGGAAGATAATAGATGCTTATAAAAGATGGAGTAGCGGCGAAGTATCTCGCAAGGTAACTATAGTTTTTGATACGATGTGGCGCAGTACCGAGAAAATGGCTAATGAAATTGCGCGCGGCGTTGCCCACGAGGGTATAGAGGTCCGGGTTTTTAACCTGCGAAACAGCGACTGGAGCGAGATGATAAAAGAGATAATAGAGTCTCGTCTTATCGCTATCGGTTCGCCCACATTAAATATGGGTATGTTTATGACAGTAGGCGGATTTCTAACCTTTCTTAAAGGTATAAGGCCGCCTAATAAGAAAGCGGTAGCATTTGGAAGCTATGGCTGGGGCAAGGGCGCAGTCAGGGCAATTAACGAAGAGTTGGAGAAGATGAAATTCAGGGTGCTTGAGGGGCTTGAGATTAAATATGTTCCGCATAAAGAACAACTTTTGGAGTGTTTTGAATTTGGAAGAAGACTGGCTAAGGAAGCATAAAAATGGCAAAATATAGGTGCACAGTGTGTGGTTATATATACGAGCCGGATAAGGGTGATCCTGATAACGGAATAAAACCCGGCACAGCATTTGAGGAGCTTCCTGATAACTGGGTTTGTCCTGAATGCGGCGCCGGTAAAGAGAGCTTTGAAAAGATTTAAAACTGAAAGAGCCAAAATAATCTAAAAAATAGGAAGTGTTGTTATAGGTAAAAAGGCAAGAGAAATAGCAGGTGTTAATTTAAAAGAACTGATTAAGGATCTGGATAGGGCATATTGCGATGAGTGGCTGGCGTTCTATGCTTATTGGTATATGGCACAGGCAGTTGAAGGGAAAGGCTATGAAGATATGCAGGAGTTTTTAAATAAAATTGCCAAGGATGAACTTGAGCATGCGCAGGAACTGGCAGAAAGGATCATAGAGTTAGGCGGACTTCCGACGAACAGGCCCACTGACCTTGAAAAGAATGGAAATGCGCCATATCCGGGAGTTATGAAAAGACTTTCTGACTATGATGAGATTATTAAAATTGTTACAGGAGCTGAGGCAGGCGCTATCGAGGTTTATGATAAAATAGCAAAAAAGACTTTTGGCAAAGACCATGATACCTATCAGCTCGTAACCCATATTCTGGGAGAAGAGATAACTCACGAAGAGATGTTTGAAAATCTGAAAGGTTGAGATTAAGGTTGGGGCTGAGGGTTATTTTATCTCTTAGCCTCAACCTTTTTATTTATGCCTATTATGAAAAGATTAACCGATGGGATAATTCAATTTTTTCATAGTCAACATTTTGTGGTAGTCGCTACTGTCGAAGAGAACGGATATCCTCATAGCTCTTGCAAGGATATCGTGGGTATAAACAAAAATGGCAGTATTGCTTTACTTGATCTTTATAAAGGCAAGACGTATAGAAATCTCCAAAAAAATCCACGGATAAGCATAACCGCTGTTGACGAGCATAGATTCATAGGATACTCTCTTAAGGGGAAAGCAAGGATAATAAAGAAAAATAAACTCAAGCCCAATCTAATAACAGCATGGAATGATAGGATTACCAATAGAATAACCCATAGATTTCTAAAGAATATCCGCGGCGAAAAAGGTCACCCACGCCATCCTGAAGTCCTCCTGCCTAAACCTGAATATCTGATTTTGATGCAAGTAGAACAAGTAATTGATCTTACCCCGAGTCACCTTAAATAAAAGCCCGCCTTAATTGACTTTTATCTGAATTAATTCAGCCACTTATGGTATAATTGCCAAATAAAAATAGGGTGTCACAAAAGTAACGCCCTTGATTACACAGATTAAATATTCCGATGAGACAATCTGTAGTCATTAGGCTCAAACGACTTTCGTGACAGCCTAAAATAAAAAAGAAAGGAGTTTTATATGTTATGGAAGATATTTGTCACGGCATTTTGTTCGGTATTTATGGCTGAGATGGCGGATAAAACTCAGCTGGTGGGTATAAGCCTTTCCGCGAAATCGGGCAAACCCATCACAGTATTCTTTGGCTCGATATTCGCCTATATTATCGTTACCGCCATATCGGTTTTGGTGGGTGCGATATTAGGCAAACACATAAAGCCGGAATTTATAAGGATTTTTGGAGCATCGATGTTTATAATAATAGGCATATTAATGTTTTTGGACAAAATTTAGCATTAAAACAACATGTTCAAAAAACTTTACAATTGGGTTATACATTGGTCAAAAAGCACGCATGCGTTATTTGCCTTGTTCCTAGTCGCCTTTAGCGAATCCTCTTTCTTCCCCGTTCCGCCCGACGTCTTGTTAATCGCTATAGTATTAAACCAGCACAAAAAATGGTTTAAGGCCGCCGGCATATGCCTATTAGGCTCCGTGCTCGGAGGAATATGCGGTTATTTTATAGGAAAAGCTGTTTGGGATATTGTAAGCCCGTTTTTTTTCAGGTATATATTCAGAGAAGCCATTTTTACCTCCGTAAGAGAACTGTATAAAAGGTATGAGTTCTGGGCTGTTTTTACCGCAGGCTTTACCCCCATACCCTATAAGGTATTTACCATAGCAGGTGGGGTATGCAGGATTAATTTTTTTGTATTTGTTATCGCATCCGTATTAAGCAGGGGGGCAAGGTTTTTTATTGTGGCTGTTCTGCTCAGGCTATTCGGAGAAAAGATAAAAATTTTCATAGAGAAATATTTTAATCTTATAACAATAATTTTCACTATCGCTTTATTCGGCGGATTTTTCATAATCAAATATATTATAAAACATTAGATATATATAGACTGAGCCTATTTTTGCTTGCATAAAGAGTAAGGTGCTTATATAATTATAAGAGGGTTGCTCAAAACTCGGGTTTCTGAAAAATAGGTAAGCAGCTCTTTGACAAAACAGTTATTCCTGCAGAAGATGCTTTAAAAGTCCTCGGACG
>JAGVOB010000142.1 GCA_020052955.1 Candidatus Omnitrophota bacterium
CATGCGGGGACAGGCTCTAGCGGGAATCCAGTAGTTTCTATTCTCTGGATGCCCGATTAAGGTCCTCGGGCATGACGGACAAAGGCCAACAGTTTCTAAGTACTATTTCGAGACTATTAATAACATAAACCCGAATAATGCAATTAACCACAGAGCACACGGAGGAACATATTGTTAATAAAAGAAAAAAATCATTTTTTACCATTTTTCTCTGTGCTCTCTTTTATACAAAGGTTGAGTTTGATTATTTTCATAATATATAACAAGAGGACACAGAGAATTATTTAAAAATAAAAGTCTTTTTAAAATTAAAAATATCTCTGTGACCCCTGTGGTTTTATTTAAATGTATTTTTTAGGTAAAACATGGTAAGAGCAAACCGGTTAATTATCAACGTTTTGACAGACTACAGCGCAAGGGCCGTCGTGGTGGTCCTGGGGATATTTTCAGCCCCTTTTATTGTTCACCGTATTGGCCTGGAAGGATATGGCCTGTTTACCCTTGTAGGGTCGGTCTTTGCATTTGCACTCCTCATTCAAGGCGGTACAGGACCGGCAATGATACGCTACGTAACCATGACATATACTCAGCAAGACTATGATGGAATGAACCGGTACTACGGAGCCGGGCAATTAATGCTTGTTATTGCAAGCGTAGTGTGTCTGGTTCTTAGTTTCAGTGTAGCGTGGCAATTTCCGCATATATTTGATGTGACTGAATCGTTGAGACCTCAAAGCCGTTGGGTGGCATTGTTAGGCGGGATGACAGCAGCATTTTCTATAGCATTATGGTCACCTAATGTTGGTTTTTATGCTGCCCAGCGTTACGATATCTCAAGCCTTATCGGAAACGGTACAGAAGTTTTTCGGATGATGCTTATCGTAATACTGTTTATTTTAATTACTCCATCTGTTGTTTTGTTAGCCATAATTGGTCTCAGCTGTGTACTAATAAGAGCGCTTTTACAGTATGTCACTCTCAGATCTATGTTGCCGGAATTGCGTCTTCTGCATGTTGACAAATCTCGTGAAGCTATCCGCGATACGTGGGTCTTCAGCACGTTTACTTTCCTGAGTGCCATATCATATGTTATTCACACCAGCATGGACAGTATTTTGATTAACAAACTGATTTCGCTGGCAGCGGTTGCACCTTATGCTTTGGCCCGGTTATGGTCCTGGCAGTTGCGTAACTTAACGCTGACTATTGTACAGGTAACTACTCCGGCAGTTACGGCATTGGCAGCCAGCGGAGAACACTGGAAGATTGAAGAAGTACTTGTACGCGGGACAAAATATTCCTTGATGATTTCATTGCCGTTGGCTGTTTTACTGTCTATTTTTGCTGAGCCGATAGTCCGGTTATGGCTCGGACCGGGTTATGAAATTGTCGCGACCTTGATGCCATTGTTACTAATCCCGGAAGTGTTTTTTCTCTGGCAAGGTCAGTCCAATGCTGTCCTGACAGGATTAGGTTATGTCAAATTTCTCGGGATTTTATCTCTAAGCGGGGCCATTATAAGTGTAGCGGTAGGTATTGTGCTTGTGGTCGTATTCAATATGGGGCTGATTGGTATTGCACTGGGGACGGCGACAAGTTTTATCCTGCGAAATATATTTATCATGCCGGTTTATACCTGTCGCAAGGTTAAGATTTCATTGTACAAATATCTGTTCCGTTCTACGCTGCATGTAGTGGGCGCCACAGTTCCCTGCGCAATATTGAGTTTATTGATTATGCAATATACGCCGCCGCAAACCTTTGGAAAATTGATTTTAGCAGTGGCCGGATCTTATTTGCTCTATATTATAACAGCCTATTTTTTGTGCATCGATGCCTATGAAAAAGCTAAAGTAAGAGATATTAAAAATGAAGCAGGTCATATAATTGACCGAATGAGACAGAGAGGTAATGACTCAATCTGGAAATAATAGAATGAATATCCGCTCCGCCTGTTGTGAGATTTCTGTAATAATTTGCACATACAACAGAGCCTTAATGCTTCGTGATGCCCTGGCCAGTCTTGCCAAACAGGAGGATATAAATAAGGCAGACTATGAAGTTCTGGTTGTCGATAATGGTTCGGCAGACAACACGCAAGAGATAGTAACTTCCTTCACAGAGCAACTGCAAATTCGATACATCATGGAAACAGAATTAGGGCAGTCAAATGCCCGTAACCGCGGCATCCGGGAGGCTCGGGGCAGGTTGTTGGTATTTACCGACGACGATGTGTTGTTTTCGCCGAGGTGGCTGGTTGAACTATTAGAAGGGGCACGGCGCTGGGCTGATGCATGTGCCTTTGGCGGTTGCATAAAAGCAAAGTGGGAAGTTGCAAAACCCAGGTGGTTTTGGGATAAAGGAAGATTTAGCATGAATAATATTATAGTGCAATTTGACCCTCCTATACCAGAGGGTCCGCTAAAAAAATTAAGCTTTGTCGGGTGCAATATGGCTTTTCGGTCATCAGCCTTTGAAATGTACGGCAGTTTTTTGCCGCAGCTTGGACTTAAAGGTTGCAATATGGCTAGGGGGGAGGAATACGAGTTATTCGACAGGATTACTGCTAAAGGGGGGGAAGTAGTTTACCTGCCCAAGGCATTTTTGTACCATCGCGTGCCCGAAACCAGAGCAGTTAAGTCATATTATATCAGATGGATGAAGGGCGGCGGGATAACGCTGGCACAACGGATAATATCCGGTGAGCGCCTGAGCCGTTTTCCCCATTTTTTGCGGTGTCCTATTGGAATGTGGAAGGAACTGGTTTTAGCTGTAAGCGCATGGATATTAGCGTTGGCAACTTTCCGGTGGCGCCGTCTTTTTGTTTACCGTCTGCCTATAATCAGATTTTGGAGTTTGTTCCGAGAACGCTGGCAAAGGCTATAAAATGAAGATACTGTTTTTAACTACAACTCTCCCGGATTTTCCAGATGACGGCCTTAAAATTATAAGCCACAATACTATAAAATATCTTAAACTTTTTTTTAATTATTCAATAGACGTAATAGTAATAGGCTTTGAACAAGATATAACAAATATAAAAAACATTGAACCATATTGCTCTTCAATAAATATCTTCCCCATTAAAAAGCAGAATTTATTCAAAAAAATAATCAATACATTTCGACCGGCGCCGAATCAGGTCCTGAGACAGTATGATAAGAAAATATGCGAAAAACTCGATTCTTTTATCACTCAGAATAAATATGATGCCATCTATGCATTATCTCCGGAAATGGGCCGGTATATAGTTAAATACAAAGATGTGCCCCTGATATTAAACACCATTGATGCCCACTCTCTTAGAGAGAAGGGGCAATATGAAAATACACGCATTTTCTCATACAAAAAATATTATTCATGCCTCAATTATTACAAAGCATCATACTATGAACGCAGGGAATATCCAAAATATGACTTATGTATTGTAGTGTCAGAATATGATTTGAAATATTTAAATAATAAGTTAAGAACGAAAAATCTCGTATGGGTTCCAAACGGAGTTGACACAATATTTTATGACCCGGATAAGGTGGAAACAACAAACGATGAATTGTCTTTAATTTTTGCCGGCGATTATACTTATAAGCCGAATGAGAATGCTGCTGTATTTTTATATGAAAAAATATTTAAAAAGATAAAAGGCCGATATCCTCATCTGAAATTATTTCTTGTTGGAAGAAATCCGACTACCCCTATGATTAAACTTTCCAGTGATAAAGATGTAATTGTTACCGGATATGTCGAGGACATAAGGCCTTATTTTAAAAAGGCGACATTATTTATTTGTCCGCTCCGGTATGGAGCGGGGATAAAAAATAAAATATTAACTGCGATGGCAATGAAAAAGACCGTAATTGCATCTGAGGCAAGTATCCTTGGCATGGAAGAGTTAGCAGATAAAGGTCTGTTGATAGTGGCAAAGGATGAGGATGATTATATTGAAAATATACACAGACTATTCTCAGATAAGACTTTACTCGAGAGATACGGTGAAACAGCAAGGGATTATGTAGTCAAAAAATTCAGCTGGTATTCTGCTACGGGTAAACTAAATGATTACATTTGTAATTTAACAAAGAAAGGGAACTAATACAAACGCATTAAATAGATTTACAAAATCCCCCTACATCCCTGGTCGCCTTTGGCGCTGCCGGAGGCAGGTAAACCCCCTTTTTCAAAGGGGGACCTTTAATTCCCCTCTATTAAGAGGGGATTAAGGGGTGTGTTACCCCTCTTTAGCAAAGAGGGGATAGGGGAGATTTTAAAACCTGTAACGAAACTTTTTGCGTTTGTATTAATAAATTTTATCCCATAACCTGTTTGTAAACCTTTAATGTCCCAACAACTATATTATCCCAATTATATTTTTCAGCAATCATTTCAATCTGTTCCTTTTTTCTCTCCTCCTCCCATGGTTTATTAATAAATTCCTTTATCCTTTTGGTAAGTCCATGGATATCTCCTGCCCTAAAAAACCTGTCATCACTTAATTCCATGCCCCTATTAGCTGGTATATCACTCGCTATGCAGGATAAGCCATAACTCATTGCCTCAAGTAAAACCATTGGCAAACCTTCATAATACGAAGGTAGAACGAAAAGTCCTGCATAGCTGTATAACTCATGCAGATATTGACCTGTTAAAAACCCCGTTAAAATAATATTGTTATTTTTAGCTGCTTTCTCTTTTAAGCTCCGGCTATATCTGTCTTCGTGTTGAGCACCACCCGCTATAACCAGTTTCCAGTCTCCAAAATCTCCTTTATTAAATGCATCTATTAAGTCATCAAATCCTTTCTCCGGGACAAACCTGCCAACTGCAAGAATATATTTTTTCTTCTGTAATCCCCATTTTTCTAAGGTAATATCTGTATCTGCCGGCAAAGGAATTTCCACCCCATTGGGAATCACGGCGGCATTCCTTCCAAATTTCCGTTTGATATCATCTGCAATATTACTATCTATGACTATAATCTCATTTGCAAATGTCATCCCTATCCACTCACAGAATCTTAGAAACGCCTTAGCAGGCAGGGGCCATTTTTTTCTTTTGTAATCAGGACCGTGATGGGTCACAACTACTTTCATACCAAAGAGTCGTGCAAGAGGAGTGAAAACCGATGGGCCTATTGCATGGATGTGCAGGATGTCAGGCTTTAGCTTTCGTGCCTTATTCACACATTTAAATGTATGAATAAAGGTTTCAAAATATTTATTTTTTGGACAACTGATTGGCGTTAATGCTACACCTTGATATTTATACAGATTGGGAGCAACATAAAGTTTCCGGGTAAATACTGTGATATCGCATTCATTTTTAGCCAGACGGGGATATAGCTGCTCACAATGGCTTTCTACACCCCCATGTACTCCTGGAAATCCACGAATGCCTGCTACTGCAATCTTCATTTATATAATCCAGCCACGAATAAACACAAATACCTCAAATAGTTATTAGCCACAAATAAACACGAATTTACACTAATATTATATAAGAATTATTTTAAAAATTATTGTCTTTTAATCCGTGAATATTCGTGGCTGAATATCCCCTCTTACAGAACAAGCCTTTCGTATTCAAGCTTATCTTTCCTGAAATTTAGTATGATTGCCAATCGCAAACCTGTTGCTTTTAAATAGTTCAATGCTTGTGCTTTATGAACATCCACAATCTTTTCTATAGTCTTAAGCTCAAGAATAATTTTATCTTCAACCAAAATATCAGCAAAATAATCTCCAATAATTTCACCATCAAAATAAACAGTAACAGGTGTTTGTTGCTTTGCCATAACATTCTCTCGTCGAAACAACAGCATCAAAGCATTTTCATAAACTTTTTCTAAAAATCCAGAGCCTAGTTTATTATGAACCTCCATTGCTAATCCAATTATCTTATAAGATAACTCTTTATACAGAATGTCCTTTTTCATAAGTGTTTATTCGTGTAAATCAGTGGCTAAATGTCACATTCTTAGTGCTTCTCAGGGAAACAGAGTTTGGGTTTTTTATTGAATATAGCATAGAGTTTGTTTTTTAAAATCCATAAGAGCGGTATATGGATATACTTTTTCATAACCGGCGCTGCACTGCCAACCATCCAGCACTGCTTATTGCATGTCTTAACAATGTCGCGAACTTTATCTGCCTGTTCACTATTCCAGATCTCATCAAAAGACTGTTCCTTAATGTTCCCCATAGAGACCTTAACATCCATACCATTACAGGCAAGGACATCTCCAAAGGGATCTAAGAAGCAGGCCTCGTCACCCATTTCACACCTTAAAAACCTCTTGCCTCCATATATATAATTTATAAGACCGTAATTAAAATATGCCCTAAACCATTTCTTAATAGACTTCGAATTCAGCAGTTCTGCCACAAGCTTTGAAAATTCATTACATACCATATCCTTATTCTTTATCACATTGTCCCACTTATGAAAATAGTGTGAATTGTGAAGCGCTGCAGTAGCAAACTCATAGTCAACAGCATTTGATAGTTCATAAAGGGGGATTAAGTCTTTACAATTCATATCCTGCACTGTCATAGCAAGACCAAGGTCCTTAATGCCCATCTTTTGCAATATACGCAGGGTACTGAAACCTCTATCAAAACCACCCGGGATTCCCCTGATAGCATCATTGGTCTCTTGAAGCCCCTCTATGCTTATCCTTATCCCCAGATCAGGATATTTTTTGCACAACTCCACTATTCTCTCAGTAAAAAAACCATTGGTACTTATTACTATTCGTTTTGTTTTAGGGCGTATTACTTCTATGATTTCAGCAATATCCTGTCTTATAAAAGGCTCTCCGCCTGTTATATTAATAAATTTTAATCCTGAAGGTATCTTTTCAATATCTTTTATTGTAATCTCTTCGCCGGGTTTTGTAGGATTATGCCATACATTGCACATATTACATTTTGCATTACATCTATATGTGAGGATAATACAGATCTCTTTTGGAGGTGATAATCGCTTAGACATTGGACCTCTCTATTATGTAATTTTTACTTCCCAATCCCATCCCTGCAAATGCGGAGAATGTAAATAAAACTGCAGCATTGTTTAAACCATTACCTAAGAAGTAAATTAAGAGGACTATTATGAGCGCCTGAAGCCCTGTAAATAGTCCTTTTATCTCCTCAGAAGCCGTCTGCTGTGCCGTCTTAAAAAATGCTGTAAATAATGATATAAGCAATCCAATAAAGGCTAAAGCCCCTATGACCCCAATCTCCGCCAGCGCCTGAGGCCAGAATTGATCAAGACTCCTATAACCTTCTAAAACCCACATAAGGAAGAAATCATATTCCTTATAAACAGGGGACTTAAATATTACAGAGACCACACCTCCAAACATACCAGGCCCAACCCCCAAGAAAGGGTGGTCTTTCCACACCTCTATTGCCTTATCCCTTGCATAAATCCTGTAGGGAGTTGATGTAACCCTGTAAATAACACCCTTACATTCCTCTGTCCAGACCTCATTTTTTTTCAATCCCGACTTATCGGACAAGTCCGATTTCGTTGTTCCCAATTTATCAAAAACCGGCAAGGTCCCCAGGAGAAAGGAAAGCACTATAACAGGGATTAAGCTCAAAATAATAATCCTTTTTCTATTTCTGAAAATGTATGCCCCTATTATAAAAATAAGGCCTGTGTAAGCTATTCTTGATACACTTACAAAAACTCCTGTAAAAAGGATGAAAAGCACTATAAAATTTATATTCCTTACGGTAACCCCGCTTACCCAATCCCACTTCATCCCTGCTTTGCCCGTCCCGTCCCAACGCTTCGGGACAAAGCCGGGGAAAGGCTGGGCTTTTGGGGGTGGGGGGATAAAGAGGTAAATAGTAAGAATCAGAAGGGTATACATGCCGAAGATGTTATGGCTATGCATAAGTGAAGGCGCCCTGTAAATCCCGAACATCCACGAGTCTTTGGGTATAATTTCTTCAGCCAGGAAGTAGTTAATACTTTTGATATCTTGCTCAATGATATACCTTGAAAAGAGCGCCCAAAATTCTTGTGCAAAGGCTATCACTCCAAGGGTTATCGTTAATATCACCAAAAGACGAAAGTTTCTCTTGAATTCTTTGAAATCTCTGAAAAATACAGCATAAAGGAAGATAACAAGAAAATTTTTTATGTAATCAAAGATGCCAAGGATAGTTATTAACACTGAGTTTCCATTTATCATGCCTGATATAAATCCAAATACACTCAGAAAGATGAGGGGAAATAGGATCAGGAGATATGGGCTTTCTCTCCTCTTGTAAAATTCTCTTATTGCGAGCGGGAAAAAAATAACTATTGTGACTTCGTCTAAATAACTAATGGAAGTTGACAGCACATTGCTCCACAGCTCAATAACCTTGACAATCTTCTGCTGAAGAGGCAGTAATATAAGGATGACTGTAAGCCACCATTTCGTTATATTTATCAATGCTGCATCACTCAGAAAAGGCTTTTTCATATATCTCGTCCTGTCCTTCCAGAGACCTTTTTAGAAAACTTGGTTCTTCAGGCTTTCCTGTGGCAAGCCTACTTGACGTCATTCCGGCTTGTCCGGCTGTCATTCCGGCTTGTCCGGAATCGTTCCTGTAATTTTTTCATATAAATCATGAAAAGCTGGATTACTCAGTTGAATAAGATTTATTTTTTCTTGTCTGCTCATGTTTTTAATCTGTTTTTCCCTGATAATTGCACTCCGACTGCTTTTACAAATCTCATAATATACAAGTTTATGAAGATTATATTTAGCAGTAAAACTGTCCGGATTGAGATGGCGCTTATGTTCATACACTCTTCTCACAAGAGC
>JAGVOB010000082.1 GCA_020052955.1 Candidatus Omnitrophota bacterium
AACGCATTGAAATTACGTAAGTTATGATGCCGCAAAAGTTATGACTATTACTATTTTAAAAATAATCTCAAACGAAAATATTTTTTAACAAAATACTGAAATAATACTATAGTGTATAAAATAGCCTTAGATATTTCCTGGGAGAGGCTAAAAACCCTTACCGACAAATCTTCTTTTGAAATAAGTTTTATGGGAGACAGCTATTTGATTGATGAGGGCTCAAGGAGTATATCCTCATTATCCTGCAATACGCCGGCAAGAGAGGACCTGTCAGTCCTTCTTCTGCATTATCTGCTAAGTGACTTAAAGGGGATTCCGCCGCTAAAGGGAGAGTGGGTGTCGTTTAAGGATGTGCCGGAAGGGGCATTTTATTATTCCGCGTACAGGAAGCGCGCAATAGAACCCATTATAAGAAAATACGGAAATAATCCCGATGCTGTTTTAGACGCAATTGGAAGGTTGAATGCCAAACGTATCAATATAGGAGATATAGGATTAGAATTCAATGTATTTGATAAAGTGCCAGTTGTTGTCAGTCTATACAGAAAAGACGAAGAGTTTGATGCGGATGCAAATATCCTTTTCGATGCCAATATAGCAGAGATATTCCCTACAGAGGATATTGCGGTTTTAGGAGGAATTATAGCAAGCGCATATAGTTATGGGTTATGAGTGATGGGTTATAAGTTTTTAACTCATAACTAATAACTTATAACTCGTAACTTTTAATAATATGGACCAAAAACAACGCACTCCAAAAATAATCTCGTTACTTAAAAAGGAATACCCCAATGCCCACATCGCGCTTAGGTCTTCCAGCCCCCTAGAACTTTTAGTAGCAACGGTTCTCTCTGCCCAATGCACGGATGTCATGGTAAACAAGGTTACAGAACAGCTTTTTAAAAAATACAAAACTATCGATGATTATGCAGAGGCTAATCTAAAAGAATTCGAACAGGATATCCGCTCAACAGGGTTCTATCATAATAAGGCGAATAATATTATAAATGCAGCTAAAATTATATCTGAAAGGTTTAATGGAAGAGTCCCAGATAAAATGGAAGAGCTTATATGCCTTCCGGGAGTGGCGAGAAAGACGGCTAATATAGTTTTGTTTAACGCGTTTAATAAAATAGAGGGCATAGCGGTTGATACCCACGTAAGAAGGCTTAGCCAGAGGCTAGGCCTTAGCAAAAATGAGGACCCCAAGAAGATAGAGCAGGATTTGATGGGGCTTGTTCCAAGGGATATGTGGGGTGAGTTCAGCCATCTATTGATAGAGCATGGGAGAAAAATCTGTATCGCAAAGAAGCCCCTATGCCCAGGGTGTGTTTTAAAAGGCCTTTGCCCATCTTTTAAGGAATTCTGCCCATAATGCCGAGAGAGGATCCTAAAGGATTGATTTATGTGATTCAGAAACATGACGCATCGCACCTACATTACGACCTTAGGCTTCAGATGGAAGACGTCCTTAAGAGCTGGGCTATTCCAAAGGAGCCCCCGCTTGATGAAAAGACAAAAAGGCTTGCGGTAGCAGTCCCTGACCACGAGCTCGGATATGAAAAATTTGAAGGGCTAATTCCGGAGGGCGCTTATGGCGCGGGGACTGTTGAGATATGGGATAAGGGAACATATACGCTAAAAGAGATAACCGCAGCTAAGATTATATTCGATATAAACGGCAAGAGATTAAAAGGCACACACTGTCTTGTGAAACTTAAACCAAAACTCGCTAAAGACAAAAACTGGTTATTCTTTAAGAAGAAAATTTAAATGATTAAACTTGTAAAAGGGGATATCACAGAATTAGCAGTTGACGCAATAGTAAATGCGGCGAACTCTCGTCTTATAATGGGCGGAGGTGTTGCCGGCGCAATAAGGAGAAAGGGTGGGGAGATTATCCAGGAAGAGTGCGACAGAATCGGGGGGACCTTTGTGGGAGGTGCTGTTATAACGGGCGCAGGCGCCCTTAAAGCAAAGTATGTTATTCATGCCGTCGGCCCAAGGATGGGAGAGGGAGATGAAGACAATAAATTAAAAAACGCCACCTTAAACAGCTTAAAAATCGCAGATGAAAAAAGATTAAGCATAATTGCTTTTCCTGCTATATCAACGGGTATCTTTGGATATCCGGTTGATAGATGCGCTAAGATAATGTTAGAAACCACGAGGGATTTTCTAAAAGCGCACAGCTTTCCTAAGGAGGTTTTATTCTGCCTATATGACGATGAGGCGCTTGAGGTATTTAAAATGGAATTGAAAAGATATGAAGAGAATCGATAACCGCCAGAATAAAATGCTGGTCGTCAGGCCGAAAGGGCCCATATTAAAGCATCTCTTGGTTAAGATAAGCAAAAGAAATAATAGAATAGATAGAAGGACCTCTCAATGAAGATAATTACAAAGGAAATATCTGTCGACACAAAGGGTGCAGGCGATCTTATAGATATCACAAGCCAAATAGAGAATTTACTCTCGCAGGCTAAATTAACAGAGGGAAATGTTACTGTTTTTATTGTGGGTTCAACCGCCGGCATTACCTCATTTGAATATGAGAGCGGGCTTATAAAGGATATGAGGGATATATACGAGAAACTTGCCCCTTCGAATAAAGATTACGCCCATGATGAGACATGGGGCGATGCAAATGGCTTTAGCCACATAAGAGCGGCTTTACAAGGTCCGTCTATGACAATTCCCTTTTGTGACGGCAAACTTACTCTTGGCACCTGGCAGCAAATAGTTCTTGCTGAGTTTGATAACCGTAGCAGGACAAGAAAAGTGGTATTGCAGTTTATCGGAGAATAAAATGGTTATTTCGTATTTAGGAGGGAAAAAATTTAAGGCAGATTATAGAAATCATTCTGTTATAATAGACCAACCGAAAGATGGGGGCGGAGAGGATTCCGGGATGACGCCGCCCGAGCTTTTGATAGCGAGCCTCGGAAGCTGTATAGGGGTATACGCGGCAAATTTTCTGAATAATACAGGCATTGACAGCTCCGGCATGAGCGTGAGTTTAACATGGGAAAAAGCTGCAGAACCCTTAAGGATAGAAAAGATAAAGGCAGAAATCAATATACCAAATGCGCGGCTGGGTAAAAGACAACCCGCCTTTTTAAAGGTGGTTGAGCACTGCCTTGTACATAATACGCTGATGAATAGGCCGGAGATTGAAATAAAGCTAAAGGAAGATGAAAAATGAGAATTAAAATTAGAGATATTGTATTTGCCGCGCTTTTTTGTTTAATAGCCATAGTCGCATTGGCGGATAGCGTTGCACCAAATAAAAAATGGAAGACCTCTTCCGCAGACGGCAAGTATTTTATTGAGATGATACCGAGATCTGACTACGGAGAGGAAGGCGAAGGCATAGTAACCCATTATAGCTCGGGTAAGATCTTATGGAAGATTGGTTGGTTTGCAAGGCTGGTTGCGCTTAGTAATGACGGGGTTCATCTGGTGCGCTTCGGGCCGTGGGCAGGTGATAAGAAAAGGTTAAGTGATCTTGCGATATCCTTTTACGAGAAGGATAAACTCTTAAAGGAATATTTGGTCAGGGATTTGGTAAGAGACCGCACAAAATTAGAAGAGACAAAGTCACATTATTTTTGGCAGGCAAATAAATCATCCATAGCGCAGGGGTTTTCAGCGGATAATAAGACCTTTACCGTAGTTACCTTAGACGGAATCGCATACATCTTTAATGTTTCAAAAGGTTTTATTATTAAGCAAAATCAGGACCCTAAGGTTGAGGGGTATCTGCAATAAATAAAGTCCAAACTTACGGAACATAGTGCCCTGAGAAATTCAAAGGATTTCCAGGACTTAGTCCCGGAAAATCTTATATATTGCATATCTTTAAAACAATGGTAAAATATGATACGTTATAAACGGAGGGCTTAATATATGATTAGTCAAAAGGATTTTGGTATTCTTTCTTTGCAATTTTCTATGTTTACTCCTAACATTAGTTTTTCTATTAACAAAATACTTGGGGTTTTAATGGATAAATTTGGAGATGTTTTTGATGAAGCACCCATCTCTTTTCCTATACCAGAAGATGCGCCTAAAGAAATTCCTAGATTAATATTGCAAAGCTCTGACAAAAGATTAAAGTTAGAGATAGCAATTAGCAGGGTGAATTTATTTGTATATTGGAAGGAAGATGATGTAATGATTGACGTAAAGGCTTTTTCGGAGCTTTGTTCAGATATTTTTAAAGAATATCTGAACAGTACTTCCGCGACAGTTGGTCGAATAGCCCTCGTTTCATTAAAATTTGCAGAGAATGATAATCCTGCTTTAACCTTAGCTAAACATTTTTGTAAAGAAGAGTGGATTGTTGAACCACTTAATCGTCCTGAAAATTTTGAGCTGCACTCTCATAAGAGATATGAATTGGATACTTTTACTATTAATAGTTGGGTTAGATGTAAAACAGGCGCACTAAAGAAAGATAATAAGCCAATTGTATTAGTTCAACAAGATATAAATACTCTTTTAGAAGAGATTGAAAAAAACGAATTTGATATTGAGCAAATAGGTAAATTTTTAAAACTTGTAATCGAAGAGCAGAATTCAATTTTAAAGAAATATTTTCCAAAAAGATGAATGAAGTAATCCAGTTAAACAGAAAAGACAGTGCCATTGCTTTTTTAGAAGAAAGAAATGTTGACCAGGATAATGCAGTTGTGTTTGAATGGTCAGAAGAATGTAAAAGCATACCATATAATTTTCTTATCGATGTCCCAGATAAAGAATTTCAGCATTTTCAGTTTCGCACAAATGATAATATAAATTCTTACCTTCTTATAAATTCATTATGCGGAGGTAATCGTTCGTTTGTTTCTATAGATGAGAAGGGGTCAAGAGAGTTTGCTTTTTCTATACTTTTGAATAGACTTACTCCTAAAATTAGCTCTCAGCCCCTTTGCGTAGATAATTCTTTAACTTGGACAGAAAACATAACCACCGCACATAAACCACGCAGAATTCAATATGCCCTAAATCCTATTATTGCTAGACTTATGGAATTTGCAAATTTAAAGAAAAATTGGGACTCTTATGGAGCTAAGCCTATAAAATGGCAGACAATTTCTAGAGTAATGATATTTTTCTATAAGGTTTTTTATCTTTTAGAGGATAATAAACAAAAAACAACTCCAGTTCCTTTCGTTGGGCCTTTTTCAGACGGAGGTATTCAAATTGAATGGAGGGCTTGTTATAAAGAGTTTATCGTTTTCTTTCCAGAAGATTTAAAATCTCCAATAGAATATTTAAAAGTAGATAAGACTAACGAAGGAGAAAAAGAGTTACAAGGAGAGGCTTTAAGTCCAGATGATATTTTAGCCATAGTAGAAAATTGGTTTTTAAAATAAATCAAGATGTGTTTTAAAATATTTAGCAAAGAAAATATACCAAATGAAGAGTATCTTTATAGAAGAATTCTTTCAGAGTGGTGGGTTACTGCAGAAAAAAGAATTAGTTCGCTTGCTTTTAGACATTATAATACTTCAGTAAATTGGGCCAGACACACTACTCCTGAAAAGTCTGTTAGAAAATATCCTGAATGTCGTTTGGCAGAAATTCAAGCTAAGGTGCCAAGAGAAAAAGACCAAAGAGTAGAACATAGCCCCTCTTGCAGGAATCGTTCGCATAGTTTGATAATTGGCAAAAAAACACTTTCGATTTCTAGGTTTTTAGCTAGTAATAGTAAAGTTATTATAGACCGTTAATTTGTTTTTCCGCTTACTTCTTTGATGTTTTATATCCAGCCCAGGAACCTTTTTATCATTTAATATCATAACCGCAGAAAATCTTCGATTTTCACGGGGCCCCGAGAAATCCAAATGATTTATAAGAAATATAAGTTTGTTGACTGAATTTACCCCCATTGATTCGTCTGCTTCGCGAGCGAATCCCTCTGCAATTTGAAAAATTGCGAGGATTGGGTCATGGAAATACTTTGTATTTCACAGGGCAAAACGGTGGGGATAATTCACACAAACTAAGATATTAAACAAAGAAGATTGATCCCGAAGGTTCGGGGTCAAGTACTCATTAAGAGGGTTGCTCAAAACTCGGGTTTCTGAAAAATAGGTAAGCAGCTCTTTGACAAAACAGTTATTCCTGCAGAAGATGCTTTAAAAGTCCTCGGACG
>JAGVOB010000231.1 GCA_020052955.1 Candidatus Omnitrophota bacterium
CAGGTATAACATCGTTACTCACCCCTTTTTAGGGTGAGTATACCTGACATTTTCTATTTGCAGAATACTGACATTATTATATTGCGTCTACATAAAAAATCCGTCCGCCAAATGGCGGACGGATAAGCCCTGCGTGAATAAATATTACTATATGTTAAGCTGATCTCTACTAAGCTGCGAGCATTGAAAGCTTCATCTCAATATAACGCCTCAACCTCGTGAGATTTTCATATGTTATCTCAGTAAACATTACCCCCAGGCAATAACGTTCTGAAGACGAAATTTTTTGAACCCAGACAATTGATGCCTCAGCAAGGATCGGGATGTCGGTTTCGCGGATATATATCTCAACCGAAATCTTTGATTCTACGGGAAGAAACTCATTAACGAGCCTGAAACCACCCAATCCTATATCCCTTACAACGCCGCCCTTTTGACTCGACGTGGCTATGTAGACATTATTCCTGTAGCGTATCGGAATATATACGCCTACCCTTTTAAACTTCCTTCTTTCCGCAGGCCTATCATTCATTGAATGTCCCCATGTTATACACTTAGTTTGGACTTTTTTTCCTGTCTTACCATAACGGTATACTTAAACGATACATAAAAAATATAGCTGGATGAGACAACATAAAAATTACCTAACACCTTTAAACTAAAGCAGTTACAGTTTGTAATTGTGTCGTAAGTAGTTGTGATAAAAAATTCCCTTTTGGGGTAGTTGAGTTTGCGGCATGCCTCATCTTCACCTGCTAGATCATAGGGAAGCCCGAGCGCCTCTTGTTTTTTTATAACATATATGCATCTCTTCTCAACCGAGGTAATGCAGCTGGGATCTTCAAATATTTCCCTGATTGAGAAATCGGCATGCTGCTTGTCTTGCGATACGAGGTTCCTAAAAATTATTTCTCTCATCGCAGTCTCCTTTATAACAAACCCGGATCATCTTCTACTTCAGCAACCCGGCTGTCACTGGTGACCCGCGGCTTTGCTCTAATCGGTACTTTTTTACCAATTTTAAAATGTGTTTACTTATTAGATAAAAAAAATTATTTCGGTGTTACAACAATTATAATATATTTAAAACGAAATACAAGAGTAAAATTTCTAACTTTTTTTTATACTAATTTAATCCGCTTTTTCACCTATTTTTTTTTCTGTTCCCTCAATTAATCTTTTTATGTTTTCTTTATGCTTATAAGCGATTATAAAAGCTATAATTGAGCTAAAAAGGATTATTTCAAGGCCTCTACTAAAGACTAAAAATAGGACGGGTGAGATTAGGGATGCTATGATGGATGAGATAGAAACATATCTTGTAATCATCAAAACAATACCCCAGCAAATTAATATTAACAGAGATATTCTCGCATCAAGGGCAAAGAACACTCCTATTGACGTAGCAACTCCCTTTCCTCCCTTAAATCCCAGAAACACCGGCCAGATATGCCCGGCTATTACAAAAAGACCTAAAACTGACCTGATAGCTATCATGTTGTAATCTGCTATATAGTTTCCCAGAAAACTGGATAAAAAGTATACGACAAAAAATCCCTTAAAAACATCAAAGGATAGCACAAGTAATGCGGGCAATTTTCCGACTACTCTAAGCACGTTTGTAGCTCCTACATTCCCGCTTCCATGTGCTCTAATATCAATACCTTTTAAAAATTTACCTGCTATATATCCTGCCGGAATAGCTCCAATAAGATATGAAATTATGACGCCTAAGCCCACCATTAAATACACCATCATTTTAATAGTACCTTTATTGGAAAGCCAAAAAGATTAAAGCTTTCCCTGAGCCTGTTTTCGATATACCTTAAGGTCTCTTTTTTAAACAAACCCTTTCTCTTTGTTTTAACTAAAAAAGTGGCGGGATTAATTAAGTCCTGCGATAATTTAACATTCTTTTTATCTATATCGTTCTTTATATAACCCCCGGTCTTTCTGGTCATTATTGAGCCTAAGAATTCATCCAGTTTATCCTGCGGAATTCTGCTTGCCGAATTTTCAAAAACCGAATTTGCTACACGCAACGCCTTAAGCACATTGCTTCCGCTTTTTGCTGAAGCCGGCACAATAGGATAATCTCTCAAGGGGGGCAGGCTCTTAATCAGGTAATCCTCATATTCTCTTGATTCTACTTTGTCCATCAAGTCGAATTTATTAGCAATAATTACGCAGCATTTACCTCTCTCAATAACGGTATTAAAGATCCTTATATCATCATTCACTAAACCCTCTCTCGCATCAATTAGAAGTAGGCAGACATCCGCCCTGATTATGCTCTCTATGGTCTTTGTTCTTCCGAAAACGCTTATTTTATCCTTTATTTTCCTCTTGTGGACAAGGCCCGCCGTATCTATCAGCAGGAAATTAATATTGTCGGCACTAAAATATGTATCAACGGAATCCCTTGTTGTCCCCGGAAATTCGCTTACTATAACTCTTTCCATTTTTAAGATATAGTTCAGAAATGACGACTTACCGACGTTTGGCTTTCCGATAATCGCCACCTTGACATTCTTTTCCTTTGCCCGGGTAATGGCCAAATGCGGTATGCGCTCGGAAATTTTATCCAGCAGCTGCTCTATACCCAGCCGGCACGTCGCTGAGACGGCCATGGGCTCGCCCAGTCCCAACTCATAGAACTCGTCAACATAAGCATTGAATTTTAGGCTGTCCACCTTATTTACAACCAGGATAACCTCTTTCGCGGACTTCCTCAGTAAATTTGAAACCTCTATGTCCATGGGGAGGAGCCCCTCTCTTACATCGCATACAAGGATAAGCAGGTCGGCCTCTTTGATTGCCTGAGTCGTTTGGTCCAATATCTTTCTATTTAACGAGTCTCCCTTGGAAAGGCTGATACCGCCGGTATCGATAATTATAAAACTTTTTTTTCCGCACTTAACGGTGGCTGATATCCTGTCTCTTGTTACGCCGGGTGTTTCATCAGTTATCGACCTTCGTTTGCCGAGCAACGAATTAAATAAATATGACTTACCGACGTTTGGCCTTCCGATAATTACTACTTGAAAGTCAGGCATTTCTATTGACTTATAGGGATTTATGGTTGGTAGGCGTTTTGGGCACCGTTAAGAAGCTTGCTGCCTTTTAAAATATACCCCATTCCGGACAAGACGGTAAAAATAACAGCGGAATTCCAGAGTATAAATGAGAACTTAAATTGCAGTAGAATAGATATTATAGTAAACATCTGGAAGAATGTGGTTACCTTCCCCAGCCAGCTGGGTCTTACATCCAGCGAGCCCGTAATTATATAAATAAGCAGACTGCCAAAAAGTATTATGATGTCTCTTGAAATTACGACGATAGGAACCCACACAGGAAGACTGATTCCTTTTGGCATATTATGTATTACAGCCAGGCATATAAATGCACTTACTAAAAGGAGTTTATCCGCTATCGGGTCCAAAAATGTGCCGAGGGTAGTTTTAATATTTTTTATCCGGGCGATATAACCGTCTGCAGCATCCGTAAGAACAGCCAGGCTAAATACGGCAAGGGCTAAAAATCTAAGGGCATCCTGCCCGGGATTGTAGTAAACGAGCAGAACAATAAAGACCGGCACAAGCAGTATCCTGAATACAGATAACCTATTGGCTAAATTCATCATTAAAGGTGGTAACCCAAAATAGGACCTGGTGTTTTATCCCGGATTTTGCATTAGAAAAATCCGCCCCGAGCGAATGCGAGGGGCCGCACGGCCAAACTCGACGAGAGTTCGGCCGGCTTTGCGGGGTATCCCAAAATTTGGGATTGCACAAAATAGTGCCTGCCCGCCTTTGGCGGGCGAGAAAAATCCGGGATGACCTTGTAAAGCCGAGCAAATCCTCATCGGATTTGCTCATACAACCCCTTCGGGGCAAATTTTGTTATCGCAAAATTTGGGTTTA
>JAGVOB010000002.1 GCA_020052955.1 Candidatus Omnitrophota bacterium
GCGAAAGTTGAGTAAAAAGAACACGATTTTGTGTTCTTTTTTATACTGTCTCATTTGTCTCATTTTCCTTACGGGGTACTGGACCGTACTGCTCAGCCAAACGGGGCTTTGTACGACATAGACCCGAGTCCCTAAAAATGCTTACAACATTGGATAAACCTATAAAAAACCATAAAAAAAGCGGTTTTCACGGAACCGTTTTTTGTATTTAACTTATACGCTTGAAGTATTGTTGTTTTAGGAGTATAATAACTATTAGTTTTCAATAAAAAGGAGAGAAAATGAAAAAACTAATAACTGTTTCTTTAGCCATTATTTTGACGATGGCTTTTTGTTTTAATTTAGGTCTTTCAATTCCCAAAGCTCGAGCGGAAGATGTAGATAATAGTAGAGATGTAATACCGCCAACTACATATATTACAGAAGATCAGGCACATTCGCGTCTGTTCAGTTATAACGGAACTACTTTTACTAATATATCAACTGCTAGTCAAAATATATCACCGGAAGTTAACGCACTCGCTTGGAATGAATCCTATTGGGCAATGGCAGCCAGAGGCCGACTATGGAGATATGATGGAACTACTGTTACTGAAGTCCTTACCCCAGACCCGGGTCCAACACCGCAGGATAATATTTATCCATATGCCGCTATTGGTTCAAATGGCGCTGGCGGCGAATGGCTAGCTGGTACATTGACCGGACGATGTATGTATTACAACGGCACAGATACTCCATCAGCATATTTTTTAGCGAATAGTCAACTAACAGCTAACGTCGATGATAACCCTGCCACAACAACCCTTCCGGTTCTTGCTGGTGCTCGTTTTAAAGCAGGAGATGTTGTTCAGGTAGGTATGGAGTTTTGTCTAGTAGAGAGTGTTCTTGGCAATGACTTGACTGTGCAGCGAGGTTATAACAGTACGCCGATAGAGATGCATTGGACTGATCAAGTGGTGAGCGTAGTTTGTGCTGATACTGTAAGCATTGACTGGGATGGTGTTAACAGTAGATGGCTTGTTGGAGGCTTAACACCAGATTTCAGCACTCATTTATTCGCTACTTCAGCGAATAATACTTCTACTGATCTTGGTTTGACAGGGGTCGGTAGCCTCAAGGGAGATTATCGGGTCGGCGACTATTCATATTATTTGGTCGGTGGTCAGACGCCTGATGGAACCGCGTCGAAACTTTATAGTTATGACAATAATATTACTTTTGCAGATATCACTAATCAAATTCCTAATATGAATCAAAGCGTTACGGTGATTACCGGTGGTGGCTCAAACTGGCTGGTTGGTGGCGAAGGGACTAATATTCTATACAGCATAAGTGAAGCAGGTGGTACATTTACAGGAACTCCTATCACAACACCAACAGAACTAACATCAGTGACCGCTATCGGGTATGCCAGTGGTAACAACTGGTTGATTGGTGGGAAAAATAGTGTTGGAATGGCGCAGCTCTATAATTACAACGGTTCCACATTCACAGATTTGACTGCGGAGATGCAAGGGGACACCCAAGCGGCCATCTCGACGATAAATACCATCGTTTGGAATAATTCATACTGGTTAATCGGTGGAGCCGGTCTTTTCAATGTTGGTCCAGACAATGGTGGTTCTGTTATGTCCACAGATGAGTTTACATTTTGTTCCAATTCCATATTTTGTTGTCTAAAAATTATTCTGGTTATTCTTTGATATTCAGTAATATATCCTTTTAGTTTTTCACTAATTTCAAAATGTTTTAAATTAAGTTTGCTAATAAAGATTGTTAATTCTTTTATTAATGATTCTTCTCTAAGATATCGTTCTTTACAGGTGTAGTTTTTAGATCGAGAACAGTGATAATAAATATGCTTATTAATACCATTATTGTTTAGTTTTCTAATTTTTTCTTCACCAACTACACCTGATCCACAGGCAGCACAAGTTATTAATCCCTTGAAGGGGAATTCTTTAGCGCCCCATTTAGATCTTTGAGGAACAATTAGTTTTTCCTGCACCTTATCAAATAATGATTTAGTGATTAGTGGTTGATGAGATCCCTTGAAAAGTTTACTGCTACCGGTAGGGTATTCAAACTTACCGTAATAAAATGGATTCTTAAGCATAATATATACTTGGCTTAGCGTTACTTTTCCGCCAGTCCTACTTTTAAACCCTATCTTGTCTAACCATTGCTTTAATGTTCTTCCACTATGGGCATGTTGAGCTACACGATAAAACATTTCTTTAATTACTTTAGCTCTTTCTTGATCAACCATAATATCTTTAAGACCATTAAATGCTCTATTGTAATAGCCTAGGGGTGGCATACAGGGCCGCCAACCCATATCACACTTAGTTCTAATACCCCTTTTAACGTTTATGCCCCTATTATCATTCTCTAGCTTTGCTTGGCTACATAATATCATTAGCAAGAACTTCTCATTAGGGTTATTAGCAAAAGTTTGAGAAAATGTTCTAACTTCTAGTAACTTTCCTTGATCCATTAGATCAACTAATATACCTAAATCTCCTGCATTTCTACTTAGCCTATCTGGTGCCCACGTAAGCACACCATTAAACTTACCTCTATGGATATCCATTAGAAGTTTATTATAGATAGGCCTTAATCCTGAAGCTTTAGCTGAATGAGATTCTTTATAAATATCAACTATTTCCAGATTATTAACCTTAGCTAAACCTTTCATTTCATTAATCTGGGAATCAATTGATAAAGCTTGTCGTTCATCACTTTCAGTTGACTTACGAGCGTAAAGACAATAAGTGAGTGGTTGATTGGTTACTTCAACTTTGTTAGGTAAGGTAAGTATACTTTCTTCCATTTTGGCTTCCTTCTTAGTTAGTGTGTAGGAGGAAGGATACCGTTAAGAGGGAAGGAAGTCCAGACTTTTATTTATAGCTTTTAAACAATTTGTAAGAACCATTTTGTGATATAATTTAACATATGTGGATTGTGGGCTATGGTTCATTAATGGACCAACGAAAATTAAAATTTAATGATTTTAACTTCGTAAAAGTTAAAGGTTGGCAAAGAATTTTTAATAGAATTAGTTTAAGTCATTTTTGGAAAAAATATAGAATTAAAAATAAAATAGCAGTACTAAATATTATAAAACGTCCAGGCTACTATTTTAATGCTGTAGCATATAAAATTGAGAAGAATGAACTAGAAAAACTATTCAAACGTGAAGTAGGCTATTATATTGCAAAAGTAGAAACATATGAATTTGATACGAATAGAAAATTTAAAGAATGTAAAATTTTTATTTCAAATAAAAAAAACAAGCAAAATACAATAATTTTTAAAGAAGGGATACTACCCATTCCTAACTATATAAATCTTTGTAGAAAAACTGCTTATTCTTATAATAAAAAATTTGGAAAGGAGTTTGATGCGACTACCTTTTTAGTTGATGGTAAAACCAAGATAGACAATTTTTTAAAAAAGAGTTATTAAAATCCTTCTTATATTTATTATGTCTTATGAAAAAAGATAACATTACACTTATTGGGATGCCAGCAGCTGGGAAAACTTATCTTGGCAAGAAAATTGCCGATGAATTAAAAATGAGATGGGTAAATCTTGATATAGTAAACTACAGGGATATATTAAAAAACGGGAACGAAAATGATTATTTAAAACTTGAGGAGAAAGTACTTCTCAATACCAGGGGAAAAAATAATGTTTTTTCTTGTGGCGGAAGCAGTATCTATTCTAATAATGGGATGAATCACCTTAAAGAGATTTCCCAGATTATATATTTAAGATTACCTTTTATTATTATCAAAAAAAGATTAGGCAATTACGGTAGTAGGGGTATAGTTAAATCAAGAAATATGAATATTAAGGAGATATATAAAGAAAGAATTCCTTTATATGAAAAATATGCGGACTATATAGTTAATTGTAAAATTGATTCAACGGATGAACAGTTTAAGAAGCTTTGCAAGGTTATAACTTCTGTCATTCTACCAATTTTTTCACCAACCATTGCCAACTGATTACCTTAAGGTCTAAGTCATTATTCAACGGCTCATCAGAGCCATTTTTTGATTGGAAAAATCCCTAATCTCCGGACCCTTTTTTAGGGTGTCTCAAATGTCTTGTCTTGTTTTGGTACTGGATCGTGATATTCAGTCTTTACACATTACTTTACAACTCACTCTAATAACGGCTTTACAGAGCCGTTATTAGAGTATTATCTATGTACTCACCTATGACAATTATTTGATAATTAAGAATTAATATCTTATAATAAAATGTCCACTTCATCGAATAGGGAATAAGGAGGCGAGACAATTGTTGCAAGTGTTGGTACCAATAGGGGGTGTTGTAGTTGCATTGCTTGTTTTGTTCGTTCTAATCTATCTGAAGAAGAGAGTCAACAAAGACGACGGCATGGAAAAACTAATCAGAGCCAAGGTTGAAGAGGAAAAAATACTTGGTAAGATTAATAAAAGCCGTCGTTCAGATAGAGTGGAAGAGGATTCAATCGAAAGATTGGAACGGATTATCGAGCAAGAGCAGACAACCAATAACGATGAAAGGGACTTATAGAGAGCTGTTTGTTGTTTATCAACACAATTCTTTGATTAAAACCAACAAAGAATTATACAACCCCCAGCTCTCTTTTCCCCTTAAGGTACTGGACCGTAAGGCTCAATAATCCAGGTTTCGAATGAAGACTGTAATGTATAGTTTATATAACGGCTTTTTGAAGCCATTTTTTTTGAAAAGTGTTAACTACTTGGCGATTTTTATGATATAATCTTGAAGAGAAATTAATAATCACACACATGACATGTCATTTATCAGTTTAATTTTTAAAAATATATTTCGTAATAAAATTCGTACAGCCTTAACTGTCTTAAGTATATCAATTGGAATTGCGGCAATTGTTTCCTTAGTAATTTTTACCGAAGGAACTAAAGATAGTATTGGTAAAATGCTTAAGGCCGGAGATGCTGATTTTATGATTACGCAGAAAAATGCGGCTGATATGATAGTAAGTACAATATCCGAAGATAGAGTAAAAGAGATTCAGGAAATGGAAGGTATAAAGGATGCTGTAGGTGTTTCTATGGGCGTTATACAGCAACAAAATTTACCCTTTTTCATGATGTTTGGAGTTGAGGGGAAATATTTAAACCTAACTGGAGCTCATATTACAGAAGGTACAAAATTTAATGATAATACGGAAAATGAAATAATTCTTGGTAAAATTGGAGCTTCAAATTTAAAAAAAGGATTAAACGATATAGTTAATATCGGCGGTAATGATTATAAAATTGTAGGAATTTATGAAACCGGTAATCCAATGATAGATGGTGGTTCATTTGCGCCCCTTGAAGTTTCACAAAAACAGTTTAAAAGAGAGGGTAAAATTTCAATGATTTTTGTAAAAGTAGGTGATGGGGAAAATATTGATAGTATTGCCCAAAAAATTGAAAGTAAATATCCGGATGAATTGGTAACAATTAAATCAGTAGATGAAATTAATAAAGCCGATTCTGGTGTGGACATAATGAATGGTTTAACTTGGGCCATTACCTTATTATCAATTATTATTGGTGGGATGATTATAGCCAATACTATGATTATGTCAGTTTTTGAAAGAACAAGAGAAATTGGTGTTTTAAGAGCTCTTGGCTGGAAAAGAATAAGAGTTGTTCAATTAATTTTAGGGGAATCTTTTTTGGTTGGAATTATGGGGACAATAGTGGGGATTATCTTAAGTATTATTGCAATAAACCTCATTATGTTAAGTCCGACAATCAAAGGCTTTATAGAGCCGTCATATAATATAACTATTTTTATTCGTGCTTTTGTAATAGGAATAATATTAGCATTAATTGGTGGACTTTATCCTGCTATAAAAGCATCAAAATTGTTACCAATAGAGGCTTTAAGATATGAATAATAAACAAACAGTTATTCAAGCTAAGAATTTAATAAAAACTTTTGAAAAAGGTAGAATTAAGCCCTTAAATGGCGTTAATTTCAAAATTAAAAAAGGTGAGCTTGTAGCTATCAAGGGGCCCTCGGGGTGTGGTAAATCAACCTTGCTCAACATGATCGGTGCTTTAGACGAACCTACTTCAGGTGAAATTATAGTTGATGGAATAAATGTAAATAAAATTAAAAACATAGATTTATTTAGAAATAAAAAAATAGGCTTTGTTTTTCAATTACATAATCTAATTCCACAACTAACTGTTTTGGAAAATGTATTGATTCCTACTTTTGAAGTAAAACTACCAAAGAAAGAAAAAATAACAAAAGCAAAAAATTTATTAAAATTAGTAAGACTTATTGATAAATCGGGGCAATTGCCAACAAAATTATCTGGTGGTGAAAGACAAAGAGTTGCTATTGCGAGAGCCTTAGTAAATGAACCAGAAATAATTTTAGCCGATGAACCTACCGGTAATCTTGATTCTTATTCAACACAAGAAATTTTAAAGTTTCTGCAAAAAATAAATAAGGCAAATAAAACCACCTTGATAATAGTTACGCATGAACCCACTGTTGCTAAAATAGCAGATAGAATTTTACACATGATGGATGGTAAAATCAAAAATGATGAAGTAATATAGATTCCTTTTTATACCTTCTCATTGAGGTGTGGACTGTAATATTCGGATTTCTATTAACGGCCCTGCAAGGCCATTTTTGTGATATAATAGAACAAATAATAAAAGGAGATTACAAATGTTAGATGTAAGACAAACGTCGCCAGTTCAGACAGTTGCAAAGAAGGGAATGTCTGCTGGGGCAAAAGTAGGAATTGGAATTGGCATAGGTTGTTGTATAATTATTTTAATTGGTCTTGTTCTGGGACTTATATTTGGTTGGAATGTTAGTAATGTCTTTAAACGACAACAAACCTATATAACTGAATTTGAACAATAAATGATGATACCGCGCAAGCTTATAATGAGTTAAATGTTATAAATGACAAATATCCTAATTTCACTAATGCCGATTTAGATACGATTGATAAAAATACTGTTACTATAGAAAATGCCTATGACCGTTTATTAAAATTAGATGTTCCATCTGATTATAAAGAAATACATGAAATGTATAAAAAGGGACTGCTAGATTTTAAAGAAGCAATGCCGATTTATAGACAGGCCGTAAGAACTAAAAACGATAGTGAATTACAAAGAGCTATTGATCTAATTAATAAAGGCCTTGAAGAACTCAAAAACGCCAAAGTTAAAATTGATGAGAAAAATAAGTAATTATTTTTTTATAAATTTAAAAAGAGATATTTATGATTCAAGTTGCAATTGTTACACGGAGACTTAAGGAAGGTAAAACTTATGAAGATTTTCGCAAGGCTTAGTATCATACGGTTGGATTTGGAAGTAATAATAAAATGTATAGCGTGATTAATGCATTTGACCCACGGGAAATTATAGTTATTGGTTTTACGGAAACAGATCCTAACAAATTTCAGTCGCAAGCTAAAATTGACGTCAAAGAAAGACTTA
>JAGVOB010000114.1 GCA_020052955.1 Candidatus Omnitrophota bacterium
GGCGTGTCGGCGCCGCTTTTCGAGCTGCTTTTGGGTTCCGTATGGTCTCATGCATATAGTATACCATATTTCTATTGGTTATGCGTAAGTCAGTAGTTGCGGATATAAAAAGGCCTCAAACGTCAAAGGATGCTCTAAAATATGAGCCGATTTTCAGAGTATAAAGACAAGAATGTATTAATTACCGGTGGTTTGGGTTTTATTGGCAGTAATCTGGCTATCCGCTTGGCTGGGTTGGGAGCTGAGGTAACCCTTGTAGATTCTATGATTCCTCAGTATGGCGGGAATTTATTTAATATATCCGATATAAAAGACAAAATTCACGTGAACTTTTCAGATGTGCGCGATGAATACAGCATAAACCATCTGGTAAGAGATACGGATTATCTGTTTAATCTGGCCGGGCAGGTCAGCCACATCGACAGCATGCTTGATCCCTTAACTGACCTAGAGATAAATTCCAAGAGCCAGCTCTCAATTTTGGAGGCTTGCCGTAAATCAAAGTCCGATATGTGTATTATTTTTACAAGCACTAGGCAGGTATATGGTATACCTGCCTATCTTCCCGTAGATGAAAAACACCCTTTAAATCCTACTGATGTAAACGGAATAAATAAAATTTCCGGTGAGCGTTACCATATGCTTTATAGCAGAATATACGGTATACGCTGTGTTGTCTTGCGACTTACGAATACTTATGGACCCCGACAACTGGTTAAGCATAATAGGCAGGGTTTTATGGGGTGGTTTGTACGTCAGATTGTCAGGGGAGAGAAAGTTCATATTTTTGGCGACGGCAAACAGCTGCGCGATTTGAATTTCGTTGATGATGTTGTTGATGCTCTGCTGGCTGCAGGCAGTAATGATAAAGCCTACGGTGAAGTTTTTAATCTTGGTTCGGGTAAACCGATAAGCCTAAAGGATTTGGTTGAATTAATGATAAGAATATATAGAAAAGGAAGCTATGAGCTTGTTTCTTTTCCGGAAGAAAAGAAACAAATAGATATCGGAAGTGTTTATGCTGATTTCAGCAAGATTAAAAAGACACTCGAATGGTCGCCTAAGGTTTCTTTGGATGAAGGGCTTAAAAAAACCTTTGAATTTTACCAAAAATACGGTCAATATTACTGGTAAAGAACAATGGATATACCTTTTGTTGATTTCAGGAGAGAATACCGAGATTTAAAAAAAGAAATATTTTTGGCTATAAACCGGGTTATTGCTAGCGGCCACTATATCTTAGGTAAAGAGGTGGAGGATTTTGAGCAGGCATTTGCTAGGTATATCGGCGTAAAATATGCCGTGGGCGTGGGAAACGGCACAGAGGCTTTGCATTTATCGCTTTTAGCCTGCGGTATAAAGCCGGGCGATGAGGTCGTTACCGCCACGAACACCTGCGCTCCGACGGTTTCAGCGATAATGCATAGCGGAGCCATCCCCGTATTGGTTGACGCTGACCCTTTAAGTTACTGCCTGGATGTTTCCCAGGCAGCTAAAAAAATAACTAAGAAAACTAGGGTTATTATGCCGGTTCATCTTTACGGCCAGACGGCAGATATGGGCCTGCTTATCAGGCTTGCGGAAAAATATAACCTTAAGATTATAGAAGATTGCGCCCAGGCCCACGGGGCAAAGTATAAAAATAAAATGGCCGGTTCATTTGGCAGCTCCGGATGTTTTAGTTTTTACCCTACCAAAAATCTGGGGGCTTTAGGGGACGGCGGAATGATAATCACGGATAGCAAAGAAATATCAGGTAAATGCCGCTTGCTCAGGAATTACGGTCAAAAAAAACGCTATGAACACGATTTTCTCGGATTCAACAGCCGTTTGGATGAGCTTCATGCCGCTATATTAAAGGTTAAACTGGGCAGGCTTGATGAATGGAATAAACGCAGAAGAGAGATAGCCGCGGAATATAAATCAGGGATAGATAATCCGCATATTGTTTTACCCGCGCAGATGGGGTATGCCTATCATGTATATCATTTGTTTGTCGCCAGGGTAAAATCCAGGGATTATTTCCAGGATTTTCTAGGCAAAAATGGAATACAAACCCTTATTCATTACCCTATCCCCATGCATAAGCAGAAGTTTCTTCCCGGGCCGGCCGGAAGCGGCAAATCTTTCCCCATCGCCGAAGAATTAGCCAAAGAGATTGTTAGCCTGCCTTTATACCCGTATTTAACGAAGAAGGAAACAGGCTATATAATCAAAATAATAAATTCATACCAGCCAGGAAAATAATGCGCATAGAAGAATACAAGAATATTTTTAGTCAGGAAGGCACGCATTGGTGGTACAGGTCGATGCAGGATTTGGTGCCTCGCGTTTTTAAGAAGTTCTCAATAATAAAGGGCCGTTCTGCCGTTATTTTGGACGCGGGTTGCGGCACCGGCGGAATGCTCAGGCTATTAAAAAAGCATTTTCCAGGAGTTGATGTTATCGGCATTGATTATTCCGCGGAGGCATTGAGTTATTGCGGTAATGGTTTTAATCTCCTGCGGGCCTCGGTGGCTTCACTGCCTTTGGCCGGGGAGAGCGTGGATGCGGTGCTTTGCCTGGATGTGCTTTATCATCTAAATGTAAAGGATGACAAAATAGCGTTAAGGGAGATTAACCGTATCCTCAAAAAAAGCGGTTATATTTTTATCCATCTGCCGGCTTTTGAATTCCTGCGCGGCAGCCACGATATGGTTGTCCGGACCAGAGAACGCTATACAGTGGGGAAGCTGCGGGCCCGTTTGCAAGGCGCGGGATTTGAAGTGGTTAAATGCAGCTACCGCCACCTATTTTTATTCCCGCTTATTTTTGCCAAAAGAATAATGGAAAGATGTTTCTTCAGAGGCAGCGCGGATTCGGACTTAAAGCCTTTGCCCTATTTAATAAACGCTGTTTTAAAGCTTGTATCTTATTCTGAAAACAGGGTGCTGGGGGTTTTTAGCCTTCCTTTCGGGAGCTCGGTCATATGTTTAGCCAGAAAACCAAAATAAAACGCGATTTTAGGGTGCTTTATATTTCCTATGACGGTATTCTTGATCCCACGGGAGAATCTCAGGTTATCCCGTATCTGCGCGGCTTAGGCAAGAGGGACGTAAGATTATCCCTGATTAGCTTTGAGAAGATAGAGCGGATAAGAAAAATACCTTTACGGGATTATCGCGGATTATTATTAAAAGAGGGGATAATCTGGAAACCCTTGAAGTATCATAAAAACCCGGTTATACCAGCAACCCTGTTCGATATTTTGAATGGAGTTTTAACTGGCTTGTTTTTAATTAAAGGTAGCAGTATTGAGATAGTGCACAGCAGGGGATACATTTCAGGGATAATCGGCATTTTACTTAAAATGCTTACCGGCGTAAAATCTATCTTTGATATGCGGGGTTTTTGGCCTGAGGAAAAAGTGGATGCCGGTGCCTGGAGAGAAAACGGATTTTTATACCGAACGATAAAGCACTTTGAAAAGAAAATGATTGCTTATTCGGATGAGATTATTGTTTTAACTGAATCGGCAAAAGATGTTATCGGCCATGACCGCCGCAATATCACCGTTATTCCTTGCTGCGTAGATTTGGAAACATTTTCCAGGATGTCAGACAGGCCTGTAAATCTATCCTTACCGCCTGACAGGTTAGCGGTTAGTTATGTAGGTAGTATAGGAACTTTTTATAATTTTGAAGAAACTGTTAACTTTTTTCTCTTCTTTAAAGAAAAGTTCCCCGAGGCTTATCTTTTAATTCTTACCAATAGCAGGAAAAAGCAGGTTTTAAAAATATTGGATAATTTTAAGGTTAGGCCTGAGGATTATCTCATTTTTTCGGTCCCGAACAGAGAAGTTCCTTTGTTCTTGGGTCGTTCGGAATTTTCATTGATTTTTTATCGTCGTATTCTTTCAGCGTCAGGATGTTGTCCGATTAAATTCTCTGAAAGCTTAGCGTGTGGTGTACCTGTTATAATCAGCCCGGGAATCGGGGATTGTGATCAGATAGTGCTAGATGAGAAAGTGGGCGTAATATTAAAAGGATGCTCACCAGAGCTATATACTCAGGCCTTTAACGAAATAGAGAATTTGATGCTTGAGAAAAAAGAACTTACTCAACGTTGTCGAAATGTTGCAAAAAAATACTTTTCCCTTGAAAATGGTATAGAAAAATATTTTGGTATTTATAGCAGAATAAAATAAAAAATTGATGCAGAACCTCTTTAAATCAAAAACGCCGCTTCTTATTTTTTTTGGCACACTAATCGGTATCTTTACTATCTTTAGCTTGCCAACCGTTATAGTTTTGGGCCTGTCTGTCTATGTTATATATACATGTAGAAAGCACGCCATAACTCCGGAAGAAAAAAAGTTCATAACCTACGCCTGCTCCTTAGCTATTGCGCTTCGTATCGCGCTTTCCTTTTTTAACTTAGGCTATGGGCTGTTTTCTGGAATGGGTTCGGATATTTTTGGAGACGCTATGAGCTATGAAGGAGTAGGGGCATATATAAAAGAATTAGTTACAGGTATACCCCTAAGAGGCGGCATATGGGGCGATAATCTTGCTTGCGTTCTCTGGTTGCGAAAGATATGGCAGGTAGTTAATTCAGATCTTGGCGGTGGGTATACGATTCCCGGAGTAGCATACTGGTATGGTTATTTTAATATTCTATGGGGGCTAAGTTTTCTCGCTCCTAAAATTTTAAATGGCCTTATGTGGGTAATAGGATCATTCTGGATATATTTATTTTTTAGGGAAAGATTTACCCCGCATCCAGAATGCCACGGCTATGAAGCCGTGGATGAATGGCATTCGGGCGGGATTCCGCCCCGCGGGCAGAAGACCGAAAATAAAGGTGCCACGGGTGCTCGCCTCGCTGACGCTGCGGCGAAGCGGGTAAACCCGTGGGGCTCCACAATGGCCTGGACAAAATTCGCTTTGCTGCCCGCTTTATTTTTACCCAGTTCTTTAATATTTTCATCTTCGGGACTAAAAGATTCTTTGGTCTTTCTTTTCATAAGTGCAATTATTTTTTCAAGTCATACATTAGAACGTTCTAATCATAGGGGATACGCCGCCTTTACTTTACTCATCACTCCTTTATTAGATAAACTTTTAACTTATTTTGGTACAGCAGCAAGCAGCTTTTTTCTGATTTCCGTGTTTGTAATTAGTATTATAATAGTTACCTGGAACAATAGATGTTGGTTATTTTGGGGATTCTTGATAATTACCGGCGGTTTGTTATTGCCGACACTTCGGCCATATGTGCATTTTTTTGTTTTATCATTTGGCCTTTCTATCTTAGTCAGGAAGGTTAATTTTAAAAAAATATTTATTGGAGTTTTTTTAATCTCAGTTTTTAGTTCAATTATTTTAGGGGTAGGAATCTGGGATAATCTATTAACTCGTTTTAAAACAGAACTGAGAAATAGAATTTCAGAGTCAGTTTTGCAAAGTTATAATACAGCATATGGTAATAGTGCCTATCATATTTTCCCCGAGAAATTTTATGTTAATATTGAAACTAGAGATACTATTACATATCCTGAGATTTTTCTATCATATTTGAATGGATTAAGATATGTTTTTCTTGAGCCGACGCCGTTCACGTTTAAAGAAAAGATTTCCGTAGCAATGTTTCCAGAAACATGCTTTATGTGGTTTTTTACGCCTTTTATTATTTTAGGTATTATAACAATTTTAAGAATAAATACACAAGCGGCTATCATGACAATTTTATTTTTACTAATCGTAACTTCTTTACTTGCCCTGGGTCAGGGGAATATGGGTACTTTGATACGAACACGCTATATGATTATGCCCTGGTATTTTATGATCGGAATATTGGGATTAAATGCCGCATATTCATGGATTTTTAAATCAAAAAGTAACGACGCAGGGAGTTTGGTTTGAAAGTATTATTTATAGTTCCATATCCTTCGGAGGGGCCAAGCAATCGTTTTCGTGTTGAGCAATATTTCCAGTATTTAAAAAATGGGGGAATTTATTTTTCACTTCGGCCTTTTTTTAGCGCAAATTTATATAAAATCCTGTATAAAAAAAGTTTTCTTTTTAAAAAAATTCTCTCTTTTATTTTTTTTACTCTCCGCAGGGCATACGATATAATTGATTCTCGCAATTATGACGTAGTTTTCATTCACAGAGAAGCGTTTCCCTTTGGCAGCCTTTTTGAGTATTTTTTTTGTTTGACAGGGAAAAAGATAATCTATGATTTTGACGATGCTATTTTTCTGCCGAATGTCAGCGATTCTAACAAGCTGATTGAGGCACTGAAAGATACGACAAAAATAGAAAAAATAATCAAGATGAGTGATCGCGTTATCGCGGGAAATAATTTTCTGAAAGATTATGCCTTAGGGTTTAATAAAAATGTCTCTGTTCTGCCCACGCCGATAGATACGGATAAATATAGGCCTCTTCCGGGAAGAAGAGTGAGTTCGGCCATAGTAGTAGGTTGGATTGGCAGCACCACTACAGTGAAGTATCTTGATATCTTATTGGATGTTTTTAGATTGCTGTTACAAAAATATAATAATGTTAAGTTTATAGTAGTGGGAGGGATTTGGCAGAGGATTAATTCGCCAATGTTTATGTGTAAAGAGTGGCGATTAGAGTCTGAGATTGAAGATTTACAGTCATTTGATATAGGTATTATGCCGTTAAAAGATGATGATTGGTCGAAGGGTAAATGCGCATTTAAAATAATCGAGTATATGTCGGTAGGCATTCCGGTGGTAGCTTCAGATGTGGGAATGAATAGCGAGATTATCCGGGACGGGGTTAATGGATTTTTGGCTATAAATAGCGATGAGTGGATTAGGAAGTTATCGTTATTAATAGATAAAACAGAGCTAAGGGTTGCCATTGGGCAGGCAGGGAGGCAAACCGTGGAAGAGAAATATTCGCTTAAAGTAAATGCCCCTAAGTTTATCGATATCTTGAAGAATATATATAAGGATTAAAAATAATGTGTGGCATCTGTGGAATTATTGATTATACAAATAAAAGTATAGCGGAAGAAAGCATTATTCGCAAAATGTGCGCAGAATTAAAACACAGAGGCCCTGACGACGAAGGAGTCTATCTTAATAATAAATCTCCCTCTGTAGGTTTAGGGCATAGGAGGCTGAGTATCATTGACTTGTCTTCGGCAGGAAGGCAGCCGATGCCTAACGAAGATAAAACAGTATGGCTTATCTTTAACGGTGAAGTTTATAATTATAAAGAGTTAAAACCAGAATTGGAGAAGAAAGGCCATAAATTCAGTTCTGATACCGATACCGAGACTGTAATTCATCTTTACGAGGAATATGGTGAAGACTGCCTTAAGCATATAAGAGGAATGTTCGCCTTTGCCTTATGGGATGATAAAAAGCAAATTTTTTTTGCAGCCCGGGACAGGGCCGGCAAGAAGCCATTTATTTATTCAAATCATAACGGCAGATTTTGTTTTGCTTCGGAATTTACCGCACTTTTAGCCAGCGGGTTTATAGAGAAAGAAATAAATCTTGAAGCAATTGATTATTATTTGACATTTGGGTATATACCCGCGCCCATGACAATATATAAAGGCGTATTTAAGCTTCCGCCGGCTCATTTTTTATTATTTAAAGGTGGTGAGCTAAAAATTAAGCGCTATTGGGAGTTGGACTATAGCCAAAAAATAAATATTTCAGAAGAAGATGCCGCCGGCGAAATTTTGCGCCTCCTTAAGGAAGCGACTAAAATTAGATTATATAGCGATGTGCCTTTGGGCGCTTTTTTAAGCGGTGGAATAGATTCTAGCGCCGTTGTCGCTTTAATGGCCGAGTTATCCAGCCAAAGAATTAAAACTTTTTCCATTGGCTTCCAGGAGCAGGATTATAACGAACTAACATACGCTAAGAATATCTCTTCGAGATTTTACACCGAACACCACGAGTTTATTGTTCGGCCCGATGCCTTAGAAGTTTTACCTGTGCTGGTGGAGCGTTATGGAGAGCCTTATGCGGACTCTTCTTGTATACCCAGTTATTATGTTGCCAAGTATACTAAAGAACATGTCACTGTTGCCTTAAATGGAGACGGCGGGGATGAGTCTTTTGCCGGATATGAACGGTATCTGGGAATTTTGCTTTCGCAGGTATATCAGAAAATGCCAGAAATAGCCAGGCATCTGATTACAGCTTTTACTGATAAGTTCCCGGATTTGGCTAATTCCAAGAATATTATAGGGACGGCCAAAAGATTCTTTGCCGCAACTTCTTTGCCTGTCCGTGAACGTTATCTTCATTGGGTAAGTATATTTAGCGATGAGTTAAAATTGACTATGTACTCAGCTGATTTTAAATATGTGGCGAGGGATATAAGCGCAGCTTCATTGTTTAACCCATATTTCGAAAACTACGAAAAGCTGAGCATGTTAGACGTCTTATTGATGACAGATGTCCATACCTATTTACCTGATGACCTTCTCGTAAAAATGGATATTGTGAGTATGGCTAATTCTCTGGAAGCACGTTCGCCCTTTTTAGATAATAAGGTTATGGAATTCGCAGCTAAATTACCGCCGCGATATAAAATACGCGGGTTGGTAAAGAAGTATATACTTAGAAAATCACTTAAGGGCTTGGTTCCTTCGGAAAATTTGAATAGGAAAAAAATGGGTTTTGGCGCGCCGGTAGGTTTATGGTTCAGGGGCGAATTAAGAAATCTTCTCCGCGATACTCTTCTTTCTAAAAGCGCATTGGGTAGGGGTTATTTTGATACGGGAGCGATAAAAAAAATAATTGAACAGCATCTTTCGGGTCATAAGGATTATAAGATGCAGCTTTGGGCGTTATTAATGCTTGAGCTATGGCATAAAAGGTTTATAGATTGATGAAAAAAGCAGTGATTAAATTATTGATAGCGGTTTTGTTGATTACCTGTATGGTTATGCTGTTGAACATAGAGGTTACTTACCGGCAGGGAATAAATTTTGAGGTAAGCACAGTTAGAATACCCTTGTATTTAAAAGTCCTGGATTTTTTTGACCGGCATTATAATTATAAAAACCTTGTATCGAAAATAATAAAAAGTTCGGACTCCCCGGAAGAGCGGGTTATAAAAATATTCAACTGGACATACGATAATATAAAAAGAGCCCCTGATGGTTATCCGATAGTAGATGATCACGTATGGCATATTATTATTAGGGGATACGGCACGCTCGATCAGTCTAATGATGTATTTACCACCCTTTGTAATTATGCCGGAGTCGATGCCTTTTTTGATTTTATTTATTCCAGAGATAAGAGTAACATGACAGCATTATCGTTTATAAAGCTGAATCATAGTTGGCGTATTTTTGACTCATACAACGGTGTCTATTTTAGAAATAATAAGGGAGAGATCGCAAGTTTAGAGGATATTATGAGAGGTGATTGGTTTGTATTTAATACCACAGGAATGATTAAGCAAAATTCCGATTATGCGAAATATCTTGAAAATTTATCTCCCATTGGCGATATAGGTTTAAAAAGGGCAAATATCCAGTCGCCTTTGCGGCGCTTAATCTTTCAATTTAAAAAATTGGTGGGGGTACTAAGATAGCATGAAGATAGCCACCATAGTAGGAGCGCGGCCGCAATTTATAAAATTAGCTTTACTATCGCGTGAATTAAGAAAAGAACACAGGGAAATATTAATACATACAGGCCAACATTACGATGATAATCTCTCCGGAGTTTTCTTCAAGGAACTACGGATTCCCCGTCCCGATTATAACTTAAATGTTCTTTCACATAAACAGGGTGAGCAGACGGCGCTGATGTTAGAAGGGGCGGAGCGTATCCTTTTAAAGGAAAAGCCCAAGCTGGTAATAGTTTACGGAGATACTAACTCTACATTAGCCGGGGCGCTTGCCGCGGCAAAGTTAAGCATCCCTATAGCCCATATAGAAGCAGGGCTGCGCAGTTATCGTAAGGATATGCCAGAGGAAATAAATAGGGTTTTGACCGACCATTTATCAACTTTTCTTTTTTGCCCGACGCAAAATGCGGTCCGAAATCTTAAAAAAGAAAGAATAACTAACGGGGTATATAATGTCGGAGACATTATGTATGACGCCTTACTTTTTTATTTTCGCGAAGCTAAGAGAAAATCAAAGATTTTGCCGGAACTAGGGCTTTATAAAAATGCCTATTTTCTGGTAACGGTCCATCGGGCAGAGAATACAAATTCGGCAGGGAGGCTAAAGAAGATAATAGATATACTTGTTAGCCTGAATAAACCGGTTATATTTCCGGTACACCCGCGTACTAAGAAATATTTAAAGAAATTCAATATAAATATCCACGGTTCTAAAATACGCCTTATTGAGCCCGTGAATTATTTTGATATGCTAATGCTGCAGGCCAATGCCATGGTAGTCCTTACGGATTCGGGGGGTGTGCAAAAAGAGGCATATTTTTTGAATACCCCGTGTATTACTTTGAGGGAAGAGACGGAATGGTCGGAAACAGTCAAGGGCAAAGGCAATAATGTCGCGGGAATAGATAAAATAAATGTCATAAGGGCTATTCAGAAATTTTCTTATATAAGGCCAAAGAATAATCCAATGCTCTTTGGCAATGGTAACGCAGCTAAGAAAATCTTTAAAATATTGAGGCATCATTATAAACGTTCTTGGATATGCTGAAAAACAAAGATATAATTTGCGTATCAGTATCTGATTGGTTAAAACCCTGGGGCAGCAAGCAACACCTGATGACAGAATTGGCAAAGGCTAATAGGGTACTTTACATCGAATACCAAAGCTCCATTCTTGATTTAATAATACACCCCAGGTACTTCCTAAGAATACTGGCTAGGATAAATAAATTACGTAAAGTTAATAACAACATTTATGTTTATAATCCGCTTCCGCTTCTGCCTTTTGGATATTACTGTACTTTTATATGCAGGATTAACCAATATTTCTTTTCTTTATTTATACGTAGATTAATAAAGAGGCTTAGTTTTAAAAATCCAATCCTCTGGTCTTATGCTCCTTCTGCTGCTTATTTGGTTGGAAAGATTAATGAGGGCATGATTATATACCATTGTGGCGCTGATTTTATCCATGAAAAAATAAATTGTTTACGTAAAAATGCAATTAGTAAAATAGAAAATCGCCTCGCTAATCGAGCGCATATAGTTTTAACGCTTACAAAAGATTTACAGAGGCGATTTGCAGAGTTGAATTCGAATACTTTTTATTTCCCCAGCGCTGTCGATATGGATTATTTTTCAAGAATCAGAGAATCGGATACCCAAGAACCGCAAGAGCTGGCTGTAATTAAAAAACCGCTTATTGGCGTTGTCGGTTATCTCGACGGGAATATCCTTGATATGGACTTGTTAGAATATATAGCAAGAGCTAATCCGCAGTGGTCTATAGTTATGATAGGCCCGCTCTTCAGGAAAATTGGGCTTTTGCATAAGTTTGGCAATAATAAAAATGTTTATTTTTTGGGAGAAAAACCCCCTGCTTCCATACCGCTATATTTAAAATACCTGGATGTATGCTTGGTTCCCTACATTAAGAGTAAGTTTACAAGTAATGTTTCTCCGATTAAGCTATATGAATATTTAGCGATGGGTAAGCCGGTTGTTAGTACATTTTTTTCGGAGGATATGAATGATTATAAATCTATCATAGGGATAGCGGATGATAAAGGGCAATTTTTGAAATTAATCCGCGTATTTTTAAATCATAAAGGCGAAAAAGAAGAATTTATGGTGCGCATCAATGCCGCTGCTGAAAATTCCTGGCAAAAAAGACTTGATTTTTTATCCGATAAATTAAATTGTATTATAAATTAGGGCATATATGGGTTTAATATGAATATTGTTTTGGTTGAAGCTTCAGGCGATTTGACCATAGATTATGTGCCACATCCAGGGCTTGCTTACATTGCTGCTGTCCTTGAGCGGGAAGGACATCTAGTGCGTATTGTGGATCCCGTTTCTTCTCATAATGATATAAATCAAATTATCAAGCAAATTATAGAGTTCAAACCGCGCATTGTAGGTTTTACATCTACAACTTCAGCTAGATTTGCCACTATTTCAGTTATTAAAAGAGTTAAAAAAGAGAGTGGGGCTTTTATTGTTTCCGGAGGGCCGCATTTTCATCCTACGGCAAAGGATTCTATGCTAAGGATACCGGAGATCGATTGTATTGTGAAAGGTGAAGGAGAAAAGGCTATGATTGAGATTGCTCAAGCTATTAAATCAAATAGCTCTTTCGTAAAAATCCTAGGGATTTATTTTCGGGATAATGCTCAAATAATAGAAACTCCTGATAGACCGCTGATTGACGATTTAGATTCTTTACCTTTCCCCGCGTATCATTTATTCGACCTACCGCGCTATAAAATGCGCGTAAGAGGAGCAAATCTTCCAGCGGTAAGCGTAATTACTGACTTACGCATAACCAATAGAAATATGGTATACTATATGCATGAGACCATACGGAACCCAAAAGCAGCTCGAAAAGCGGCGCCGACACGCCA
>JAGVOB010000174.1 GCA_020052955.1 Candidatus Omnitrophota bacterium
CCCTAACCGTTGCCTGATTACTATTTCTGTAAACTTAACTTTACAATAATACATAAAAACCTATAACTTATAACTAGTAACTAATAACTATTTTAAAAAGGAGGGTAGGTATATGGTAAGTAGAACAGTTTTAATTAGCATAGCAGTAGTATTAGTATTTGCGAGTGCTGTATTTGCTGCAGAGAATATATTGATAGATAATTTTAATGCGGCAGAGAAGCCGAATAAGTTAGGCGGGGATTTTGGCGTATGGAATAAAGACCCCGAAGATACCACGCAGGGCGTCACTATGTCATTTGATAGTGCTATAAAGCATGGGGATAAGGGTTTTTCCTTAAAACTCGAGTATGATGTAGACTCGGAAAATGCGGCATACTGCGGTTTCTGGTCTAAACTTCAAAAGGCAAACTTTTCAAAGGGTAAGAATCTCCTACTATACGTAAAAGGAGATGAGGACGCGGGTTTTACAACGGACATAAAACTCGAGCTTAAAAACTCAAAAGGAGAGGTGGGCTCATATATACTCAGCGGAATAACTAAAAGCTGGAAGGAGTTTTCTATTCCTCTCTCGGAATTTAGCGGCTTGACAGATTTATCATCTATGGAAGAATTTGTCATAACATTTGACGATGTAACCGCAACTGTGAAGAAAGGCGCGATTTACGTAGACGACATAACGGTTAATTAGCGGTTTTTAATTTGAGTCTGGCTGTATAATATATACAGCCAGACTTTTTATTTAATATAATGAGAAAAATTCTTTTAAAAATATTCATAAGACCCGACCTTAATGGAAGGAGGTCGGTCTATCCCTTCTGGATAATCTTAGCTATCAGCTATGCCCCTTTCTGCTTTGCACAGGTATCACCCGAAAGGCTGATAGTAGCGGATTTTGACAATGGGAGTATGACAAACCGCCTGAACGGTTCATCCGGCGCATGGAATCTCGATACAAATCCAAGGGATAAAACCTGCAGCGTCAGTTTGGATGCCAATACCCGCATTGGAGATGAAGGCTACTCCCTTAAATTAAGGTATAACGTCGATTCGCCTTTTGCCGAAAAGGTAGTGAGCGGTTTCTGGACAGCATTAAACAATCTGGATGCATCAAATTTTGACCATCTTGAACTTTATGTCAAGGGAGACTCCAGGCAAGGTTATCCGACAGCATTCAAAATCGAGATAAAAAAATTCGTTGATAAGGAGACAGGGGAGACGCAGAGTGCAAGTTACATCATAGATAATTTGACAGGCGAATGGCAGAAATTTTCTATCCCTTTAAATAAGATGACAGGTATAGCGGATTGGAAAAATCTTGAGGAATTTGTGGTAGTGTTTCAAAACAGGAGGCTTGATAAAAAGATAGGCGTAGTATATCTGGATAATATAGCGTTTGTTAAAACAGGGGATCCTGGCCCAAGCCAATTCGATGAGGTGCCGTGGCCGGTAGCTAAACTCCCCAAAGGCACAAAACTTTCAAGCTTAGAGTATGCAAAATTTCAGATAGGTCGCCTTACAGGGTTTCCCAAAAAACTTTATTTGAGGAAAAGCTTCCTTGGGGACGATAAAGAATTATTGCGTGAAATTGCCAGAGATACATGGAGATATTTTGAGAATACTGTAGATAAAGATAGCGGCCTCCCGCTTGATTATATAGAGTTTTCAAAAAATTCGACGTTAGGAAAGGATACCAGGATAGGAGACTATACAAATGTCACAGATATAGGCGTTTATCTTATGTGTATTATATCGGCATATGATATGGGTTTTATTAATAAAGATAAGGCTGTATCGCTCATAAATAAAACACTGGATACGCTGGAAAAACTAGAGACCTATAACGGCTATTATTACAACTACTATGATACGATGATGCTCTTTAGGACAACCCACTTTATTTCATTGGTGGATTCCGGATGGCTCGTGGCAGGCCTTATAGTGGCAAAAGAGGCGTTTGATGGCGAGGAGAGAATCGCAAAAGGCTGCCAGCAGTTAATAGATAAACAGAACCTCTCTTTCTTTTATGACCCCGTGGAGGGACAGTTTCATCACGGATTATGGGATAACTTAAATGTATTTTCTGAGCATCACTATGGCGCATTTTATTCTGAATCGCGCATAAGCAGTGTTATAGCGCTTGGCAAAGGAGAGGTGCCTTTAGAGCATTGGTTTATGGTATACAGGACTATGCCGGAGTCCTGGAGATGGCAGTCGCAGATTCCTAAAAACAGGATAAAAAAGGAGAGCGACGGATATAGTTTTTATGGCGGATATTATGAGTATAAAGGTATAAAACTGGTGCCTAGTTGGGGCGGTAGCATGTTTGAGGCGCTTATGCCGACTTTGGCGCTGGATGAAAAGAATCTGGCAAGAGGAGGCCTGGGCTTGAATGACTTAAACCATATATTAGCACAGATTAAGTTTGCCAAGGAGGATGAAAATCTTCCGGTATGGGGATTTTCGCCATGCGCTAATCCGGAAGGCGGTTATGCCGAGTATGGGGCAAAGCCATGCGGCATTAAGCCTTATAAGGCAACTGTAGTGACGCCGCATGCATCGTTTTTGGCGCTTGAATTTGCGCCGGATGAAGCAATAAGGAATATCAAAAAGCTGATAAAGCGCTATAAAATTTACGGCGAGTATGGATTTTATGATGCAGTTGACCCTAAAGGAAAAAAGGTCGCATTAAAATATATGTGCCTTGATCAAGCCATGATTTTAATAGCGATAAATAATTACCTAAACAATAACCCCATAAAAAAATATTTTCACAAGAGTCCATATTTAAAGAGCGCAGAACGATTTCTTTCGGGAGAAAAATTATTTGAATAAGAGCTATACATTCGTACATTCGCGGCTAGCAAAGTCCCGAGTCCGCTAAAAGCGGACGAGGGGCAAAGTCCCGAGCGAAACGAGGGGAACAATGGCCGGTTCCTTCGCAAAAGCTCAGGATGAGCCATACGGAAACCTCAGGCTAAAGCCTACGGAGTTATGGAAGGCTTTATTAGAGAAAAATATCTTTTAAAATATTTTAGAATCAGGTACAATAATAAAAATATTGTAACTTGAGATGCTATTTATCTCGTAAGGATGATACTATAATCCCAAATTTTGTACCCCGCCCTGGTCAATCTGAAAGATTGACCAGGACTAAAGTACCCGAAATTTCTCGCCCTACAGGCAGGAAATTTCTGGGTGCGAATTTCTCAGGGCAAAGCCGATCGAACTCTCGTCGAGAGAGGCCGTGCGGCTCCTCGCATTCGCTCGGGGCAGATTTTTCCTGCTCGCCCGCCAAAGGGCGGGCAGGCGTGAAAAATCTGGGATAACAAAAGATTTTTTCTTAGCGTTATGGCAGTAATTATGGATCTGAAAGCAAAAAAGAGAAGGAGGTGTTTTATGTTAAAAAAGTTTTTTGTAATATGCTTAGCTGTTACTTTTTTAATCGGCTGTGCGGACACAAAGGAGGTTAAAAAAGAAGTTGGTAAGAAGGCAATGGTTGCTAATAAGGCAACAAAAGGAGCACAAGGGTCGTCCAGTATTTTTTTAGATGATTTTGACACTGGCGAAAAGCCAAACAAAATGGGCGGAGACTCCGGCACCTGGAATAAAGACGCGGAGGACTTAACGCAGGGTTGCGTAATGTCATTTGACGGAATAACGCGTTACGGAGAAAAGGGTTTTTCGCTTAAGCTTGATTATGATGTAGATTCCCCGAATGCCGCATACTGCGGTTACTGGTCAAAGTTAGAGGGCAAGAATCTTTCCAAATGCAAGAGCCTTGTTTTCTACGCGAAGGGCGATGATACGGAAGGTTACACAACCAAATTTACGATTGAACTTAAGGGCGCAAAACAGTCATCGAAATATACGGTAACGGGTTTAAATAACAGCTGGAAGATATTTAGGATACCCTTATCAGAATTTAAAGAGATAAAAGATTGGGCATCTATGAAGGAGTTTGTTATAACCTTCGACGATATAACCGTGACCAATAAGCAAGGCGGCATATATATAGATGAGATATATTTTTCCGAATAGGATTTCGGAGAGGATATTTCATGGTTGTAATTTTTACCCCGCATCCAGTCCGCACCTGAGGCGGACGGGCGGGATTCCGCCCCGCGCGAGCGGAAGACCAAAAATAAAGGTGTCACGCCTGCGTGCCGTAATGCACTTCGGCGTGCAGGCACGGGTGTCCTTCGACATGCTCAGGATGGTGAGCGAAGTCGAACCATAAACCCGTGGGGCTCCACAGATTAGACCAGATTTTGATAACAAGAAGTTACCTTTAGGCATGGTCATAGGGAATATTTAATCAAATAGTTATGGACATACTTTAATTTTGAGTCGCCAAACCTCGATATTTTATAACCTTCATCCATAAAAAATCTGTTTTGGCGACTCTTTTTTATAATTAAAGGAGGCATATTTAATCCCGCCTTTGGCGGGACGAGAGGTTAATTCCCCGTAGCTTGCTGCGAGGTAGTTTATTGAATACCCGCTTATAGCACATTAAAACCCATCAAATTTTTATCTTTCTCTTTTCCATATGCCCTGCCATTATATATAAACATGAGCAAAAACATAAAATATAGGTTTAGATAAGGAAGCAAAAATAGTTAATCCCAAATTTTGTACCCTACCCTGGTCAATCTGCCCCTAGAAATCGCAAAAGCGATTTCAGGGGTAAAGTCCCGGAAAACTTTCAGTTTTCTCGGGAAAAATTGCCCAGGACTAGTCCTGATGAAATTCTACCCTGTGGAATGCGACGCATTCCACAGGACTAAAGTACCCGAAATTTCTCGCCCTACGGGCAGGAAATTTCTGGGTGCGAATTTCTCAGGGCAAAGCCGGCTGAACTCTCGTCGAGAGAGGCCGTGCGGCTCCTTGCATTCGCTCGAGGTAGATTTTTCTAATCCTACAAGGATAAACCTTCCTATACCCCTTAAGGAAGAGTCTAAAAGGTATAAATTTATTTAAAATTATAAGTGTAAATAAAATTTTGGGGTTCGCGATCAGAAGAGTTATGTAGACGCAATATAATAATGTCAGTATTCTGCAAATAGAAAATGTCAGGTATACTCACCCTAAAAAGGGGTGAGTAACGATGTTATACCTGACAA
>JAGVOB010000127.1 GCA_020052955.1 Candidatus Omnitrophota bacterium
AAAGACAAGATATAAAAACAAAGAGAAAACGCTCTTAACTGTAAATTACTGACATTTTTAATTTGCAAAAAACCTGACATTTTCTATTTGCGTTTACATAAAAAGGAATTTGTTTGACCGTTTTGCTTAATTATGATAATATTTCCTCTTCTTGCAGGGCCGCTAGCTCAACAGGTAGAGCAGGACCCTCTTAAGGTCAAGGTTGAAGGTTCGAGTCCTTCGCGGCTCACCATCCTGCGTCTAACTCTGGCTAAGCGAAGGAGCAGACTTCGGACGGTGAAGCAAGCTCTTTAACAAATAGCGAGAACCTAAGGGGTGTGGGGAGATTGTCCCCACGCTTTCGGGGTAACAGTCCGCCACGTTTTTTGGCGGACGCCATAGGGGCAGAGCCCATTTGGGGAGGAGTCCCGAGGAATCGGGACGACGACAGGTTCCAGTCCTTCGCGGCTCACCAAAAATGGCTAGGGGCGAATGGCAAATAGCAAATAGCTAATAGCTAATAGAACAGCAGTAATTACAGGATTTTACCATTTGCAATATGCCATAAGCGATTTGCCAGAAGGGGCGGATGGCGGGCTGACATACGCGTCCCGAAAATATGGTTTATGATATTTAGATGAAAGTACGCGAATCTAAACTATTTGAGCGGACGTGGCGGAATTGGCATACGCGCACGGCTTAGGACCGTGTCTCGCAAGGGGTGAGAGTTCAAGTCTCTCCGTCCGCACCATTTTGTGCGGGATGGGGTAACCCCTGGAAATTCGGCAAATAGCGAATAGCAAATGGTTAATAGAAAAGCAGTAATTATAGAATTTTACTATTTGCCATAAGCCATTTGCTAACATGCGGGTGTAGCTCAGTTGGTAGAGCACAACGTTGCCAACGTTGTTGTCGTGGGTTCGAAACCCATCACCCGCTCCATTTCAAAATTTTATGGGGTTCGAAGTGAACGAGCGCCGACCTATGAGAGGAAAAGTAAGCGCCACGATAGTGGTGCGAAACGTAAGCGAGTGAGTGGCCGACCTGACGCGACGATAGGAGCAGAAGGCGCCGAAACCCATCACCCGCTCCAGTTTGAAAAATTAAATATCAAAAATCAAAGTGTAAAATGACATATCAAAATTTAAAATGTTCAAAAAAATTTTGGACTTTGGATTGTCCCGAATGTTGCTTTTCTGCGAAGTATAGCTTCGGGATCCCGAAGGGTTTCTTAAGAAGTTGCTACATTCGGGATAATTTTGATTTTTGCCTGCCCGCCGATTTGCTTTGGCAGGCGGGGATTTTGAACTTTGGATTTTACTTTAAGTAAACTACGATGACATTGGTACCAAATCATGGAGGTGATCAGGATATATAGAGATACCTTAAAATTGTGAAAATAGCTGTTATGGTGCAGGGCATAACAAAAAATAGTAAATTATGAAAGGCGGTAGAAGATGAAGATTATGGATTTTTTGGATTCAAACGCAATAGCTATAGATCTTAAGGCGGGGGATAAGGAAGGAGTAATGAAGGAATTGGTTGATTTGCTCGTGGAATCCGGCGCAGTGAGTTCTAAAGACAAGGAAAAGATTATAGGGATTCTTTTAGACAGAGAATCACTTGGAAGCACAGGCGTAGGTCAGGGCATAGGCATACCGCATGGCAAGACGGGCAGCATAAAGAAGCTCGTGGCCGCTTTAGGAATTTCTAAAAAGGGTTTGAATTTTGATTCTTTAGACGGCGAGCCCGTTTATATTATATTTCTACTTTTGGCACCCGATGATTCCGCAGGCCCACACCTTAAGGCGCTTGCGAGAATCTCCAGACTACTCAAGGATAAATATTTACGGGATACATTAAAGGCGGCCGTAGATGCAAAGGGCGTAGTGAAGATAATAAGTCAAGAAGACCAGAAAAAACCCTAATCCAGAAAGGATAGTCCTTCCTGATACAACTTAAAGGAAGGGACTAAGAGAATCTTTCTATGAAACTAAAGTGGTTTTACCCGGGCATGAAGATTAAGCGGTGGGTTGTGCTCATCGCTATAGGCATGATACTTGTGGCTATGGGGGCGGTCGAGGTGCTTGTAAAGCGCGGCCTAATATTGGGATGGATATCGCTTTTTGTCGGGATAATAATGACAATATTAGGTATAAAGCGCATGGTAAGGAGCCTTATAACCGTTTTCTTACCCAACAGGGAACAGGACCTGGTAGATATTGTGTACCAGAAAAGATATTTGGAGAGAGGGGCTAAGATTGTTGTTATTGGTGGCGGGACAGGCTTGTCAGTTCTTTTGCACGGCTTAAAACAGTATACAAGCAATTTAACAGCGATAGTCACCGTTGCAGATGACGGCGGTTCTTCCGGAAGGCTGAGGGACCAGTTTGATGTACTTCCGCCAGGAGATATAAGAAACTGCCTTGTTGCCCTTGCGGATACCGAGCCGCTGATGAGCGATTTATTTCAGTTTAGGTTTGGGGAGGGATCTGAATTAAAGGGGCATAGCTTCGGAAACCTATTTATTACGGCCCTGACAAAGATAACAGGGGATTTTGAAAAAGCCATTAAAGCCTCCAGCCAGGTTCTCGCGATAAGGGGAAGGGTAATACCCGCTACTTATAATAAGGTTACGCTTGTGGCTAAATATAAAGATAATTCTGAGACTGCAGGGGAGGCAAGCATACCGAAAAGAAAAAGTCCTATCAGCAGGGTGTATTTAAGGCCCGACGATTGCCCTCCAAGCGCAGAATCTTTGAATGCGATAATGGAGGCGGATGCCATACTTCTCGGACCGGGCAGTCTTTACACGAGCGTGATACCAAACCTTTTAATAAAAGAGATACCTGAAGCTATTCTCAGGTCAAAGGCTATAAAGGTTTATATCTGTAATGTTATGACACAGGCAGGCGAGACCGATGGCTATACGGCTTTTGACCATGTAAATGCAATCATAACTCATTCGAAACCAAAGCTTATTGATTACTGTATCGTAAACACCGCAAAAATTCCGGAGGAATACCTGGCTAAATATAATCAGGAAAATGCCACTGCTGTTATTGCGGACATTCAAAGGCTTAAGGAGGCTGGTACTGAAGCCATAGGCGCAGACCTTATAAGCGCAGCAAATTATGTCCGGCATAACCCCGATAAGCTTGCGAAATTAATCCTGAATTTAATACATGCGTCCATGGCTTTATAAACCCACTAAGTTCAAGTTGCTAATGCAAAATTTGGGATAAATGAATGCAAAAAAAGTAAACTTTATAATAGGTATCCATTGTCATCAGCCGGTCGGTAATTTTGGATGGGTAATTGACGAGGCATATGAAAAGTCATACCTGCCATTTATCGAGGTTTTGGACAGGCACCCCGGCATAAAGATAAGTCTTCACTTAAGTGGCGGCTTGCTTAAGTGGATTCACGAGAATAAACCGGGCTATTTCGTTCGCCTCAGGAGACTAATAGATAGGAAGCAGATTGAGTTATTGGGAGGCGGTTTTTACGAGCCTATTCTAACTCTCATACCCGAAGAAGACAGGCTGGCTCAATTAAGCTTGCTCAGGGATTTTATAAAAAGGCACTTCAAGTTTGAGGTAAAAGGGGCCTGGCTTTCCGAGAGAGTTTGGGAGCCTCAGCTTGTAAGCACATTTAATAAATCGGGCATACAATATACAATAGTGGATGATGCGCATTTCAGGCTCGCAGGAAAAACCCTTGATGAAATATTCGGTTATTACGTGACCGAAGAGGATTCAAAAGAGCTTTATATATTTCCCACATCGCAGAAACTTCGGTATATGATACCGTTTAAATTACCGCAGGATACTATAGAATATCTAAGAAGTCTTCAGTCGGATGAGGGCAGGGCTATCGTAGTTGCAGATGACGGAGAGAAGTTCGGGTTCTGGCCAGGTACTTATAAGTGGGTTTATGAAGAGAATTACCTTGAAAATTTCTTTAGATTGCTTGAAGATAACAGCTCCTGGTTAAATGTGATGACATTCTCCGAATTTATAGAGAGCTTCAGGCCCCTAGACAGGATATACCTGCCCTGCGCAAGCTATAGCGAGATGATGAGCTGGTCGCAAGGGTATTTTAAGAATTTTTTGATAAAATACCCCGAGAGCAATACCCTGCATAAGAAGATGCTTTATACCAGCAGAAGAATCAGGGAGTTTGAAAGGAAGCCCGAAGGCAGAAAGGCGGGTAAGTCCCTTGATGCCGCAAAAAGATTTTTGTATATGGGCCAGTGTAACGATGCATACTGGCACGGAGTATTCGGCGGGCTATACCTTAATCATTTAAGGGAGGCCGCATTCGGAAGTTTAATTGAATCCGAAAAGGTAACAGACGGCCTATTGTATAAGAAAAAAGACTGGTTGAGAGTTGACGTGTTTGATTTCGATAAGGATGGTTATGATGACATTATACTGAATACCCCGGTTTTAGCTGTGTATATAAACCCAAAGTCGGGGGGTACAATATTCGAATTAGACATTAAGAGGAAATCCCTCAACCTGATAAACACCCTTACAAGGAGATTTGAACAATATCATAATAAAATTGAACCTACTCAAGGTAATAGAAATTCCGATAAACCGCAGGATTCACACTCGATTTCGAGCATTCACGATATAGTAGGTTTTAAAGAAGATAATCTGCGCGCATACCTCAATTACGATGGATATAGAAAAGCCGCTCTTATCGACCATTTTTTAGAGAAAGATGAAACGGTTGAAAGATTTTCAAAGGGTACTTTTTTAGAAAAGGGCGATTTTATTGAAAAACCTTTCAGCTTTGAGATAAAAAAAGCCTCAACAAGCACAGATAGGAAGGCCTGTACAATTACTCTTTCAAGAGAAGCAAGCGTGCTCAGCAATAACAGCGAAATACCCGTCATACTAAAGAAATCTGTAAATTTGAGGAGTAACTTAAGCGCTATAGATTTTAGATATGAGATTCAGAATGCTTCCGGACAATTTTTAAGTGTGAATTTCGGCGTAGAGCTTAACCTTTCTTTAAAAGACCCTCAGTTTAATGAGGCAGGAAAGATAGAAGATATAAATAATGTTGCATTTAACGACATGTGGCATAATCTAAGCATCCATTGCGAACTGGCGCCTAAGTGCACCCTCTGGTATTTTCCCATAGAAACTATTTCTGAATCGGAAGGCGGAGTAGAAAGGACCTACCAGGGGTTAAGCCTTATGTTTATATGGCGCCTCGAAATAGAAGGAAATAAAAAGGGGCTCCTCAGCATAAAAATCGATTTAAAAGACGATGACTCTCATTAAGAAAGAAGTAATAATAAAAAATAAACTTGGCCTTCATGCGAGGCCTGCCGCTACATTCGTTCAGGCGGCGAATAAATTTGAATCGGAGATAACGCTAAAAAAGGCAAGTGAGGAAGTAAACGGAAAATCTATAATGGGAATAATGATGCTCGCTGCCAAAAAGGGATCGAAGGTGCTGGTTGTGGCTGACGGGCCGGATGCCGAGAAGGCGGTTGAGGAGTTGGCAGGGCTCCTGATGAGCGAAGAAGAACTCAAACCCAAGGGAAATAAATAATGTTAAAAGGAATAGCAGCTGCTCCGGGAATATCAATAGGAAAGGCTTTTTTGCTGGATAGCCAGGAATTTGTTATCCAGAAGAAAGAGGTTAGCGAGGCGGAGCTCTCTAACGAAATAGCCCGTTTTGAGAGTGCCCTTATAAAAACACGCCAGGAAATCGTCGAGATACAAAAAAAGATAGCGGAAGAAATGGGGGCTGACCATGCGGAGATATTTAATGCGCATTTATTAGTGCTTGAAGACCGAATGCTGATAGAAGAAGTAATTGTGCACCTTAAAAAGGAAAAATTATCAGTTGAATATATTTTCATGAATGTTCTTAAGAAATATATGAATGTATTTTCAAAGATAGACGATGAATACTTGAAAGAAAGAATTGTTGACATAGGGGATGTAGGAAAAAGAGTGTTAAAAAATCTGCTTGGAAAACAGTTTGAATCTATAGAGGCTCAAGAAGAGCCGGTCATAATCGTTGCCTATAATCTCTCGCCAAGCGATACAGTGACTTTACATAAGAAGAACGTAATGGGTTTCATTACAGATGTAGGCGGAAGGACATCGCATACGGCGATTATAGCCAGGGCGCTTGAAATGCCCGCCATAGTCGGATTGGAAGACGCAACAAAGAAGATTAAAAATGAGGATTTGCTGATTGTCGACGGCTCAGAAGGGGTAGTATTTATAAATCCCGAAAAGCAGACGCTAAAGAAATACACAGAACAGAAGAAAAAAATCGATGAATTCCATAAACAACTTTTGAAATTAAGAAATTTGCCTTCCGAGACGCTCGATGGCCGCAGGATAGAACTTTCGGCTAACATAGAATTTCCAGAAGAGATCCCGTCTCTTCTGCATTATGGCTGTGACGGTATAGGCTTGTACAGGACAGAGTATTTTTATCTAAATAGAACGGATGTGCCGGGGGAGGAAGAGCAGTTTAAGGCTTATAAATATGCTGCCCAGAAAATGAAACCTCACTCGGTAGTTATAAGAACCCTTGATGTAGGCGGAGATAAGCTTGTTTCGCAACTCGGCATCCCTAAAGAAATGAACCCATTTTTAGGATGGCGCGCTATAAGGTTTTGCCTTGCAAGGCCGGAGATATTTAAGGTCCAGCTAAGGGCTATACTGAGGGCAAGCAACTACGGAAAGCTCAAGATGATGTACCCAATGATATCGGGTATAGAGGAATTGAAAGAGGCAAATTCCCTGCTTAAAGATGTAAGGCTCGAGCTTAAGAAAAAGAAGATAGGCTTTGACGAAAATATGGAGGTGGGCGCGATGATAGAGATTCCGTCTGCTGCCATGACCTGCGACGTGCTCGCAAGAGAAGTAAATTTTTTCAGCATTGGTACAAATGACCTGATTCAATACTCTTTAGCGGTTGATAGGTCTAACGAGAAGATAGCCTATCTTTATGAACCAGCGCATCCTGCGGTGCTAAGGCTTATAAAGAACATAATCGATGTGGCTCATGGTAATGGTATATGGGTGGGAATGTGCGGAGAGATGGCAGGTGAACCTCATTTTGCACTCCTGCTTTTAGGCATGGGCTTAGATGAGTTTAGCGTGAGCCCCATGTCAGTGCCGATTATAAAAAATGTAATAAGGTCAGTAAGGCTAGACCAAATGCAGGAGCTGGCGAAAGAGGCATTAAAACTGCCCTCCGGAAAGCAGATAGAAGAATTTACAAAAAGGCATCTTAAGGAAACAACTCCTTCTATAGTAAAAACAGCATAAGGATATTTATTATGAAAAGATTAAATGCGCTGGATGATTTAGGCTTTATCGGGAATTTAGACAAGTCTAATATGATGGGGCATCTTTTAGGTTTCTCAAGGCAGTGCGAGGAGGCCAGGCGTATCGGCAGGGATATCAAGCTTCCCAAATCCTACGGGCGTTTTGACAATATTGTGCTGAGCGGGCTTGGCGGTTCGGCTATCGGCGCAGACCTTGTAAGGTCTTATCTCTGGGATTACGCAAACAAGCCCCTTTACGTTAACAGAAACTATACGCTGCCCCGATTTGTAAACAAATCCACGGTTCTTTTCTGCATGAGTTATTCCGGAGATACCGAGGAGACACTAGGCGCCTACTGCGAAGGCAAAAGAAAGAACGCTAGGATAATAATACTGACCTCCGGAGGAAAATTAGGCAATATTGCGCAGAAGGATAAAATACCATGCATAATTATACCGAAGGGCCTGCCCCCGAGGCAAGCCCTGGGGTATTCTTTTTTTCCGTTATTGTATGCCGTATGCATTCTAATGGGCATAAAACAAGACGAGAAATCTGTGGATGAGGCAATATCGGTTATTGAACACTTAAAAGAGCTCTTTAGGCCCCAGCGGAAAACCGAAAAAAATCTTGCAAAAAAGATAGCCCTTAGGCTGCACGGTAAACTTCCAATTATCTACGGAGGTCAGGACCACATAGATGCCGCGGTTATGAGATTTAGAGGCCAGCTGGAGGAAAACTCCAAAAACATAGGTTTTAGCCACATATTCCCGGAGATGAACCATAATGAAATAGTAGGATGGGAAAATCCAAGGGTAATTCTTAAGAATACGGCGGTGGTTTTTCTGAGGGACGAACAGGACCATCCGCGCACAAAACTAAGGATGGATATAACAGGTGAAATAATATCAGAATATACCAACACCGTTATCGAAATTTCCTCCAAGGGCAAGACCCCGCTTGGAAGGCTGTTTTATCTTATATATCTCTGTGATTTTATAAGTTTTTATCTTGCCGTATTAAACAAGACTGACCCAACGCCTGTTCATAAGGTGAAATATCTTAAGGACAGGCTGGCAAAGTCCCGAGCTAAACGAGGGGCAAAAAGGAAATAAATAAAACCAACTATGAGACTTAACATATCGGTTGGCTTTATTTAAATGTGACCATAAATATGTTAAAATGAGACCGTTGCAACACCTTTGTTTGACGTAAGTTTTCGATATCTGTCAAGAGATCTCTCGTTGAGACTAAAGTCTCCGCCCGAGGCGGATGAGAGTGTTGAAAAGAAAAACTTTTTCAGCACTCTCAAAATTCAATTGTGGTCGCATTTGAATAGTCACTTTTAGAAAAACAGATGAACTACCTCGCAGCAAGCTACGGAGAATTAACCTCTCGTCCCGCCTTTGGCGGGACGCCAAAGGCGGGATTAAATGCTGGAAGTGGTATCAAAAGGTATTTATACATCAGTATGAGCCATATGGTGCTTTGTAACTTAAATATGGGTGGTATTTTATTAAGTTTAAATATCAAAAAGCAAATATCAAAATGACAATGCAAAATTCAAAAATTGATAACTTTAAAGAAAAATTTAAACAAAGATTATATAATT
>JAGVOB010000139.1 GCA_020052955.1 Candidatus Omnitrophota bacterium
ACTCCTGGTGAGCGAAGTCGAACCAAAGCCCGAGGTTTCCGTATGGCTCATACTGCACTTCGCCTTGCTCAGTGTCCTGAGCTTTTGCGAAGGAACCGGTCATTGTTCCCCTCGTTTAGCTCGGGACTTTGCTGGCCGCGAATGTATAAAATTTCTTCATCTCCTCCAGGTTTTTTATCCTGACATCCTTTATGCGGCCTGCGGTGCCAAAGGCTATCATCCTGCTCTTTATAACATCATATATGGCATCTCTTGCGGGGCCAAGATAATCTCTCGGGTCAAACTTATCCGGATGCTCCGCAAAGAATCTTCTTATAGCGGCTGTGACGGCAAGCCTAGTGTCCGTATCCACGTTTATCTTATTTATTCCAAGTGCTATCGCTTGTTTAAGGCTTTCAAGTGGAACTCCCATGGTATGCTGCATATTACCGCCGAATTTATTTATAGCATCTATCAAATCTCCGGGTACACTTGAGGAACCGTGCGAGACCAGAAAGGTATCAGGCAATAATTTCCTCACCTTTTCGATAATATCAAAGGCAAGCTTGGGTTCTACCTTGAATTTATAAGCCCCGTGGGATGTCCCTATGGCAAGGGCTAATGCATCCGCCTTTGTCTCTCTTACAAAATCCTCCGCCTGGAGAGGGTCTGTCAAGTGTATCTTTCCTGAGCCCACGCCGTCTTCAATACCGCCGAGCGTTCCAAGCTCTCCCTCAACCGTAACTCCGAAGGAATGGGCATATTCTGCCACTTCCTTTGTCACGCGCACATTATATTCGTATGCGGAGGGCGTCTTGCCGTCCTCCATAAGAGAGCCATCTATCATAACGGATGAAAAACCAAGATCAATAGCCTTCTTTACGGCATCAAGATTATTCCCGTGGTCAAGATGCATAGCCACGGGAACCTCGGGATTTAGCTCTATTGCGGCAAGCATTATATGTTTTATATAGTTCATATCGGCGTATTTCAGAGCGCCCCGGCTTGCCTGTATAATCACCGGCGAAAGAGTTTCTTTTGCTGAACGCATTATACCCTGCATCTGTTCCATATTGTTTACATTATAAGCGCCTGCAGCAAAAGGCTTACCTTTTTTATAGGCTTCAAGTGATGCCTCCAGTATAACCCTCATCGGAACAAGTGGCATATTAAGTTACCTCCTCAATGAGTCCACCGCAGAACTTTGGTGGACGAATTGATCCCGAAGCTTTACTTGAAATTTTACCAAAATTTCAAGTATGTCTAAGCAAGGGATCTCAATTTTTTTATACAAAGTTCTTGTGGAAATTATATAAGAAAGATTTAGTCTATGCAACATAATTATCGATCCAGGGTAGCTATTACGCTGAAGATGTTAGGTATTATTGCGATGCGGGGGTTTTTTGATATCTCTCTTTCTATAAAAATACAGGCTTCTTTAAGGCTTCGAAAGGCCAGAAAGGGCGTTTTTCTAAAGATAAGAGGATTTTCTGTAACAAAACCAAGCCTTGCAAACCTAAGCGCCTTTGCTACCATATATGCCCTGTGCTCCCCTGCTACGCAGCCTTTTGCCTTAACTCTGCTTATAAAATAATCGGGCACTTTCATATTCTTAATAACCTCTTCAAACCTTATCTCTCCTATGCCATTTCCAAAACCATCTCCAAGAGAAGCAATTGTTAATATGAGCCCGCCTTTCTTTAGTATTGTCCTCTTTGTATTTATAACATAATTAAACGCCCTTGATGCCTGATAGGCGTTCTGGGCCTTTTCGCCCCCTAAGCCGCATATCACCACATCTGCCATTTCCTTAACCTTAAGATTGAAATAAAGCCGGGCCTTTCTCGTGGCCTCTTTATATACCTTCTCAAGCCTCCCTGTAAAACAGTAGATCAAATTGCCATCGCTATCATTTAAGATATTTATTGCCAGGCCAACCCTTACATGCCTAACAATCTCCCAGAGCATCCTGTTAAAGGGGTTATTTTTTACAACGCCAAGGTTTACGTTCGGATTATCCAAAAAACGCGGATGGTGGGTTTTATCAATGGTATCTTTCCCGGATAGGCCTATCGCTATTGTCTTCGGGCCTCCGCTAAAACCTGCGTACAGGTGCGGCTCCACAACCCCTATAGAAATAATAAAATCGCTTTCAAACAGCCTTCTATTTAAAGTAATGGGTATCCCTGCTTTTGTAACGCCCAGTTTCTTTATATCTTCGCGTGCCAGGCTATGGTTAAAAAAATCCAGTTTAGAAAATAGCTTTTCTCCCACCAACCATTTTATCTGTGCCTCATCCATCCTTCTGTGAAGCCCATTTGCGAACAATACCGATACCTTCTTGCCCGAAAATCCTCTTAGCCTTAATAGCTCCGTGAGTATCTCTCTAAGGTGAGTCTTTCTTGTGTTATCGGGAGCAATAATAAGCACGTTTTTTATCTTTCTAAGGTTTTTAAGCTCTATGCTGCTTATAGAATTTCTTATAATAGAACTGACTTTTTTAAAAACTATTTTAGGGGGTTTTAAAACCTGAATATTAAAATTACCCGCAAGACCCATACAATAATGTTTTGCTTTTCTGGAGCCCCACGGGTGAAACCCGTGGGACCTAAACTTACCACGCCCATCTTGGGGCGACGTCCCGATCCGCCATTCACCCGCTCTAGTGACGGGATTAGAGACTATTATTTTTTTCATATTTTTGAGTAGGGAATATTAAGCGGACAGGATTACTTATACTTGTCAGGTATTAAATCTTCGCCTGTTTCCTGGGGGTTAAGCGCCCTCGTTATTTTATACTTAAAATCATTCGTCTGGCTATCAATCTCCGATAAGTCCAGCATCTTAACTTCCTCTAATTTATTTCCTGACTCATCCGTAAGCACCTCAACTATGGGCCTCCTGGCATCATTGCTAACCCTTACAGAAAGGACGATTTCGCCCGTGTTTAATTCAAGAAGCGCCCCCGGGGGGTATCTTCCCACCAATTTAAAAAACATATCCAGAAACTCTGATCTAAGTACATCCCCTTTTAGCTTCATTATATCGAGGTAGATATCTTCGTAATTAATCAAAGAACCGCGGGCTTTAAGAATAAGGTTGTCGTAATAACATGCAATGGTGATCATTATATTTACAAAATTTAATTTTTTAGTCTTAGGAAAATTTGTATAGTTAAACAGGCCGTATCTTGCATGGTTATATGCGACTAAGGGTGTAAGCCTGCTTATGCCCTTTGTCTCCAAAAGTACCCTGGTACGCGCAGTTGCATATCTTTGAGCCTGTTCGGCGGTTGTCCCTGATTTATCCTCGCTTTTTAACATACCTGCCTTCAGAAGGAGCCCATCAGCGTCATGGAATATAGCCGCCTCGCCTACCTCGGTATAGATAGTCTTATCAACCCCAAAGCAAGCCGCCTGAATAATAGTCAATATCAGCACATTTACAATATGCGTAATTATACCATCATCGCGCTGCTTTAAATTCATACATATGGGTAGAACATCCTTATTCCTTAGTATAAGCTTTGATATATCAACTATAACCTGCTTCGGGCCCTCAAGCATGATAGACTTTTCCTTCTCCATGATAGTTAACAATTCCTGCATGCTATTTAAGGCTTTCTCATAGGTCTTTTTTGCCAGGGCGTTTACATCTTCTTCTTTTTCCCTGGATATCGCAATCTTACTTATCGCTATATTCTTAACTCCGAAAGATGAAAGAGCAGCATTATATCCGCCTTTTTCAAAGACCTCCCCTTTCTTTAAAACAATTACCTCAGCAAAGCCCGCTATCTCCTCTTTAGCGATCCCTGCTCTAAAGGTTATCTTTTCTATGCCGTTTTCTGCCAAATCCAAAATAAATTTCTCCAAGGCTGCGCTTATCGTATAAAGGGGCAACTTCTCGAATATTATCTCTCCCCCTATAAAACCCAGAGTGATCTCCGGCCTCAACTTAAGAACGCTTTCAACGGCCGAATATAGCGTGCTTAAAGTCCGTTTAGTCATATTGTGGGTTTTCCCATAAATTAGCCTGGTATTACGCACAACGGCCAATGTCTGTACCAGCTCTTCTATGCGCTTAGTTATGTCGCCGGTTCCATCTGCCATATTTTTAGCCCTTTGATTTCTCGTTCAGTATATACTGGCATATGTCCCTTACTGACTTGCTTTTATCGTCCGCTCCTGTGGCTATAATCTCCAATGCCTCATCAGAGGCAATTTCTGAAAGGGTATAGATAACAGCTACCCTGAGATTGTCGTTGTTAACCCAAAAGGGGAAGGGCTTTTTATAAAAGAGCTCTGCAAGGTGTGGCACAGATTCTTCTGCGCCAATCATTTTTAAGAGGTTTATAGCACCCATTATCTCTTTATCCTTTGAGCCAAAAGGATTCTTAACCTTTAACCTCTCAACCAGCATATCTGTATATACCTTGTCTTTCATTTTTATCAAACCTTCGATAGATGCATTCCTGATCTGCTCATCATTTGCCTTTAAGCCCATATGAAGAATCCCTGCACCCTTTTGTTTGGGCGCCTGCGATATCATTTGGGCTATAAACCTTTGTAACTCGCTGCCTCTTTTTGAGTATATATCTTTAAGATACTCGAAAGCCTCGTCGGTGTCAATCCTATACAGGAGGGGCGAAAGATCAAAATACGCCTTATCGGGCTTACCCTCAAGCCATAAGGTTATTTCATCCGAAATACCACCTTCCATGCGGGATAATATGTTTGCTAGCCTATCTATTACAAGAGGCAGATTTTTTTGCCTGAATGCCGCTTCAAGCAATAATCTGACAGAACTTATCCCCAGTAGTAGTATAATTTGAGCCGCTGTCTCAAAACCTTTCTCATCTGCCCCTGCGATATCCTTTATCATGCTATTAATTATATCGGGAACAGTCAATTGATGTATATGCCTATCCAATAGGCCTCTCTTAGCGGATGAAACATCCTTGCCAGTGGCAGGATCCGTGGCAAAGGTTATTAAGAATTCATTCAAAAGCCCTAAGGCGCCGTGCGAGATAAGATTGGGCACCTCATCAAAAAACCTATCCGTTAAAAGCTCCAACTCTTTTGGGTCCTTCTCTTCTTTAATCAATTCAAATGTCAGCTCGGCAAAATCCGTATCTATCGCTTCCCTTGAGATAGTATGCATATACTCTGCAATCAATCCCGCTGATTTATCCAGCTCGCTCTTAAACTGCTCGACGCTGTTATCTATGCAAAATAAGATATTCTGGTAAAATCGCGTTATGAACTTATCATGCGGGTTTGCCGTGGCAAGGGCCTTTACCGAATCAATAAGCCCTATAGCAGTTTCCCACGCGAATATGCCTTTATCAAGAAATAACACGGTCAGGGTATTGGCGACAGATATCTTTTTCCCCTCGTAACGGCACATTTCGTTAACAACAGACAAAATCTTATCAGAGAACTTATTTTCTTTGACCACGATAGATTCTATAATTTTGCTTATAGCGTCCTCCGTTACAGAGCTGGAAATAAACTGCATAAACTTATCGTGCTCTTCCTTAAATTCATTATCATCTTTAATGAGGGAGCTTATAAGCGCGGGGTCAAGATTACTCAAAATCTCCTCAAGATGCTTTTTATTTTCTATGTCCTGTTCGAAGAGGTTCTCTTTTGCGCATATGGCCAGCCTCTTAACAATCCTGGTTACATCCTGCAATTTACTCGGGTCATCATAGACAGATCTGTTAAAGTTTAAGGCCGTCTGGGTAGAGTTAGTCACAGCCTTATCAAAGACCTTTATCGTATCTTCCGTGATAATACTTGGAAGGCCTTCTGAGAGATTATTTATAAGAGTACCCCAAAATTGCTGCTCGTTTCTATCAACGCTAGATCCTTCTTTTGCCTCCCTTGCTATAACGCTGCTATAATCAAGATCTACTACTTTTATATGCGTAACCTGCTGTTTTGTTAAAACCTGCGTAAGGCCTCCCTTTTTAAGCATCTCTTCTCTAGTCCCTATAATATTCTCAAAAAATATCTTAATCTCGTTTAAGGTTATACCTTTAGAGAAGGAAAAAAGTGAGATTGCTCTTGTGTGAAAAAACGTTGCGAGTTTCTTAAATACGCTGGCGTCCCTCTCAAAGTATTTATCCTCCAGCATAAGGCCCTCAGGGGTAACGCCCAACGATACCTCCCCTTTTAACTCAAGCAGATGCTCAAGCGATTTTTCGAACTTCTCCAAAAACGATGCTATAATCGAATGCCCAGGGTTATATATCTGGTAATTCTTTAGCACCGCATCCATGTCCAGCATTACGCCTTTTAATAGAGCTTCTTCTTCTTTATTATACATAACGCTCTGATATCTTTTTAGCTATCTTAAAATAAATAATCTCCGTCAGCCTTAACGCATAACGGAGATTATTTTTCTGAAGAAAAACCTTCTTCAATATCATTACCCTTTTTTGGCGCCTTTAGTGCTTTTATCTGTATATTACCATAGATTTTACCTATTACAATATTTTTATACCTGCTTTAAATATTCTTTAGGAAATATGTTATCCATGTTCAAAATACAATTTTGATCAAATACCTTTTTTAACCTGGCCATCTGCAGTACGTGTTCTTTTGAATACATTCTTTCAAGATAGGCGTGCTTCAATTTCCCTATGCCGTGCTCAGCCGAGATTGTTCCGCCTAGCGATACCGCCTTATCGATAAATTTAAGGTAAAGCTCCTTTGCGCGCAGGAATTCCTCTTCGTTTTTTGGAAGGAGGTTTAAATGCAAATGGCAGTCTCCTATATGGCCGAATATCACATAGCTAATACCAAAATTCTCAAGGCTATCTTTGTAAAAGCTATACATGATACGGAAATATTCTTTAGGCACGGCTATATCGGTACCTACTTTCGGAAAGCCGTTCCTTTTTACCTGCTCGTTTACTAACACGGGTAGTTTATGCCTGAATTCTCTAAGCCTCTCTTTTGTTTTAGCGTCCATGCCACACCATGATTTATCTATGTCTGAACTAAAATCTTTGAGCATCCTTTCGTAGCGCCCCAGCATATCGTAGTCTGCGTCTTTATCTATCATAAGTTCAAAGAAAATAGCCGCGCTGGCGTTAGGTGGAATATGCTTATACTCTTGTCTCAACATTTCTATAGACCTCATATCAAAAAACTCTATGGAGATAGGGGTTATATCCTTTTCGTGTAGCTCCCCATGCGATAATTCTCTCAGTCTATCTGAAAACGACAGAGAACCTTCTTCGCTCTCGAAAAAACTCAGGATACCTATAATGTTCTTTGGCGATTTAATAAGCCTTATCTCGGCCTCTATTATAATACCAAGGGTGCCTTCCTGCCCTATAAATAAATCTATTAAATCCATTTTCTCCTTTACAAAATACCCAGCGGCATTCTTTATAGCGGGCATCTTATAGGAGGGCAGCTTAAAATTAAGCGACCTGCCTGCTTGTGTTGATATACAAAAGGTGTTACCTCTATTACAAATATGCTCTCCGCGTTTTATCCAAAGCATATCTCCGTCTGCTAATACCGCTCTTAGGGAGGTTACATAATCGCGCGTTGAGCCAAATCTGAAGCTCTTTGCACCAGAGGCGTTTGTCGCGATATTTCCTCCTATAAAGGCATCCTTCTCTGTAGGGTCAACCGGATACATAAAACCCTCTTTTAAAGCGGCCTCTTCTATCTCCTTTAACCTTACGTTACAACTTACTTTAGCAATCCCCTTATCCTTACAAACCTCTAGCTTGCGGTTTAGACTTTCCGTTGAAATCAATACGCCTCCGAAAGGAACTGCGCCGCCGGTAACGCCTGTTTTTCCCCCCGAGATAGTAACGGGGGTTTTTTTGATGCCTAGCTCTTTCAAAAAGCTAATAAGCTCTCGCTCGCTCTCAGGAAAAACAACCTCATCTACAAAGCCGCCTTTAATCCCTGAGCTATCTTCTAAATAATCCAGAATTGTATCTCTATCTGTTTTTATTAACATATATTTTAAAGGTTGAGGTTTAGGTTAAGGTTAAGAATTTTCCACCTCAGCCTCAACCTTAGCCTTAACCTTGAGTTTCTGAGCTATTTTCACAATTTTAATTTTCTTCAATAAATTCAATCTCGCACGATGTATGGCCGTATTCCTGGAATCTGTTGGTTTTAACCTTTATGTCGCAGGGATTACAGTGCCCAAAGTTAACGCAATCTCTAAATATACCCTCTATTTGAAAATGAGGGTCCAGGATATGCCCGATTGGGTTTTCACCCGCATAAAGGTCAAAGTGGCAGCGAAATATACTACCTTCGCTATCAATAAGAAGCTCTGTTGTTTTGCACTTTACTTTTTTCTTAAATTTCTTATCGCATGCGCCTTCGTATTTATATGCGCCATATAGAGTTCCATTGCACTCGCCGAGGAACTCTTTAGTACGAAAATCTATGCCCAACTTTTTGCACTTTGACTGTGCATCGTGTATCGTCTTTTCATAATCAGGGTGCATAACAGCCCAGATTCCTATGCTAAAATTTGCCTTTATCATCTTAAGCACCTTTTCTATTATCCCATCCAGATTCATATTCTCCGGATGAAAGCTTACGCGTATAGAAGCATATGGTGCTTTTCTTTTGATTCTGTCAGGGTCAACCTCCCTTATTAATTTATCCACGTCAAATTGCAGATTGGTTAAGATATCTATATTTAACTTGGGATTAAGATTATTGATTATATAAATAAAATCGGGGTGAAGGCTGGGTTCTCCGCCCTGAAGCGTCATCGGTAAATCCTCGCGAGAGACAATTCTGTTTAAACCCTTAACCCAGTCCTTTCCTGAGACATTTTTTCTTTTTATGGTATTCTGTTCAAAATTATTAATACAATAACTGCATTTAAGATTGCATGCAAAGGTTAAAAATACACCTATATAATTATAACTCTCTGGCACGATAAGCGATTTCATGTAAGTCTGGTTTTCTTAATTAGATACACCTCAATAAATAAGGTGACTATGGTTTTTAATACACCTAAAATATTTTTAATGCGGAATGCCTTTGACCTTCCGTATCGCCTTTCCTTAAGGAGCATACCCACCTGCGCATAGGAATGGCCGGATTTTATCAGCTTCACTAACGCCTCTGCCTGAAAGGCAAAGCTGTTAGTGGAAAGGGCAACCGATCTTATCAGTTCCTTCCTGTGGATTACAGGCCCATTGTAATAATTTAACTTTTGATTAAAAAGAAAATTTAACGTCTTTGTAAAAGTAAAAGAGATAAGCCTCCTTAATAACGGCCTTGCGCGGTAGTTAAGGGTGTATGGAACAACGATATCGGCCTTACCAATTGTCCTGTACATCTCATCTATTGAATCCGCTGAAATTTCATCATCTCCGGGAATCATGCTTATATATTCAAGCCTGGCCAATTCCACTCCCTTTCTGTAGTTATATCCAAATCCCATCGTCTTCTCATTGTGAATTAGCCGTATTTTTTTGTTTTTAGCAGTTATCTTTTCAACAATATCCCTTGTTTTGTCGCTTGAATTGTCATCAAATACAATAATCTCGTAATCGCTGAAATTATTGCCTATGGCCGATAGCACATTTTCGATGGCAGATGCGATATTTTTTTCTTCGTTTAAAGCAGGGATTATAACGGATATGGCCGGTCTCATCTCTTGCAGATCTTTTTTACTGCGGAGGCTATTTCTCTAGCGCCGGGATAAAAATTCTTTTCCAGGACCGGGCTTGCCGGCGTCGGACAATCTGGGCAACATACTCGTAATACCGGGGCTTTCAAATATTTAAACACGCTGCCGGCGACCCTGGCGGAAATTTCTGCCGCAACACCACCGGTAATCCAGCCTGTGTCGGCAATAACTAATCTGCCCGTTTTCTTTACAGATTTAAATATCAGCTCATCGTCCAAGGGCTTAATACTCCTTATGTCAATAACCTCTATATCAAATCCTTCCTTTTTAAGAATTTCCGCCGCCTTCAATGATTCAAACGCCATGTGGGAAATACCGACCACTGTTACGTCCCGGCCTACTTTTCTTATTGCCCCCTTGCCAATGGGGACTGAATACCTGTTCTTAGGTACATAGCCGATGTGTTCATAAAGCAGGCGGTGTTCGATAAATATGACGGGTGCTTTATCTTCAATGCTGGCTATTAAAAGCCCCTTAGCATCATAGGGTGTCGCGGGCATCACCACCTTTAATCCAGGGATATGCAAAAACAGAGCCTGCAGGCTCTGGGAGTGCTGCCCGGCAGAACCCCACCCCCTTCCGATAATAGAGCGGATTACAAGGGGAGCCTTTAATTTTCCTCCAAACATATAACTCCATTTTGAGATATGATTTACTATCTGATCCATCGCAAGGAGTAAAAAGTCCATGCGCATGTGTACTATTATTGGTTTCATGCCGGAGATAGCCGCGCCCAGCGCTATGCCAGTCATCGTATTCTCTGCGATAGGCGTGTCAAATACCCTATCGCTGCCGAATATCCTGTTTAAGCCGGTGGTCGTACCGAATATGCCTGAGGAGTCGTCAACCCCTTCCCCCATAATAAATACAGAATTATCCCTCTTCATGGTAAGCAGGAGAGCTTCTCTGATTGCCTCTCGATACGTCAAGCCTCTTAATTTTTTGCCCGCGGCCTTGCAGGCCTTCTCAAAATCGCTTTTCTCTGTGTAAACCTTTTCCCATGACATATCTAATAAACATCCTCCAGTAGCTCATCTTTGCCGGGAAAGCGGCTGTTTTTTGCAAAGACTACCGCTTCCTCTATCTCCCTGTCTATACACGCCTGGATCCTTTCTATTTCATCTAAGGATATAAGGTTATTCTTTAACAAAAAATTCTTAAATCTTTTAATCGGGCAGTTTTTTATCCACGTGTCCAACTCCTCTTTAGGCCTATACCCTACCTCATGGTCATACCTTGTTCCCACATGCTGCTTGTAGCGGTAGGTTCTATACTCTATCAATGCCGGGCCGTTTCCCCGCCTGGCACTCTCTATAGCATCCTTTGCTGATTTATAAACCTTTATTATGTCGTTTCCGTCAACGCGCAGACCCTTGATTAAATATGGTTTGGCGCGTTGAAATATATTATCCGCCGGCTGCCTTGCCAGAAGCGGGGAATTTGTCGCATAGAAGTTATTCTCACAGATAAAGATAGCGGGAAGTCTTTTAAGCGCCGCAAAATTAAGGCTTTCATGAAAAGCCCCCTCATCTACGGCTCCGTCCCCGAAAAAAACCACGCTTACCCTTTTGTCATTTTTCATCTGAGAGGCTAACGCCGCACCTATTGCAATCGGCATAGCTGCCCCTACAATCGCCGATGTCCCCATAATGCCGTTTTTTATATCAACTAAATGCATGGAGCCGCCCTTTCCTCTCGAGCAGCCTGTTTGCTTACCATAAAGCTCTGCCATAATGATTTTTAAATCCATTCCCTTGGCGATACAATGGCCGTGGTTACGGTGGTTTGAAAAGATATAGTCCTTTTTCTCTAAATTAAGGCACACGCCTGCAGCAATGGCCTCCTGGCCAAGATAAAGGTGTACGGGCGTCTTCATCTCTTGTTGGGGATAAAGCTGTATTATTTTTTCCTCAAAACGACGTATCGTAAACATCGTCCTTAGCATCTTTCTTAGCGTTATAAGGGGAATATTATTATGTCGTTTCATAGCCCGATCAAATGAAATTTACATGCGCGGGAAGGTTTTTAATCTCCCACAGATACCTGTTAACCTCATCAAGACGGCAATTTTTCATGCATTTTGCCGTATCCAATCCGGATACCCTATCCATAATCTCTTTTCTTTTTTTACTATGCCAGATTTCGGCAAAAGAATTTTTATACAGATTTCCGTAACAGAAATCATCTTTGCCTAGAAACGGGCCGCAGGTATATATATTTCCACTTGAGGTTATCTCGCAGAAAAAGGGAAGCCCCAAGCATCTCTTATATGGCCTTGGCTGTTTAAGCTTAATAAAAGAATGCACCCTGAAATACACCTTAAAATTACCCGTGGAAACCCCGCCCTTCGGGGCATTGGAGAATCTTTTCAATTTTCTTTCAAGGTTTAATAGTTCCTTATCTGATATATCCCTTTTGATATTGTGATTACTCATAGGATGTTTTATAAAAGGCTTTACCACAAGATAATCAAGGCCTATGCCTTTAAGCAAATCCGCAAGCCTTACAACCTCTTTTATATTTTCCGGCAATAAAACAATCTGAGCGCCTATTATACACTTATACTTATTTTGCTTTTTTATCTTTACCGCTTCTTTCAGATTGGATATAACCCTGTCAAAATCCTTTTCTTTACAGCCGTGTATCTTGGCATAGGTTTTCTTTGTGCCGGCGTTTATGCTTATCTTAATCCACGTAAGCGCACCTTCGCACCTTGCGGCTATATCCGGGCTAAACAGAACCCCGTTTATTGCGCAAGCTACATCAAGGCCGGCTCTCCTGGCGTATAACATAAGGGCGGGGAGGTCCTTATGTAAAAATGGCTCACCCTCGCCGGAGAACATAGCACTTTTAACCCCGCATTTTGCCAATTCTTTAAGCGTCCTTCTCAGGATATCCTTATCAATAAATCTCGGTCTGTATTTGAGGTATTCAAACGCGCAAAAAATACAGCGATGATTGCAGGCCCCCGAAGGGCTAATCTCTATGTATACAGGGTATATATCTTTTCCTTTTAACCAGTCATTCACGCGCTCAATATGATACATCAATTTGTGATTATCTATTCTTAGGTCTTCCATTAATTATATGCCCTTCTGCAAAAATAATTTTGTAATTTGAGGGCGTTGAAAAAGCCTTTCTTTTCAATGCTCTCATCTCGAGGAGAGACAAAGTCTCGACGAGAGATCTGGTGATGCATACTGGAAAAACGCCTAAAGCGCGGGTTTTGCAACGGTCTGTTATGTAAAGTGTCAAGCGTATACTTAAAGTTGAATCTTAAAGACAAGCTTTACCGGAATAGAACTTTCTGTTATACGCGG